>DATBDL010000392.1:0-30534 GCA_036269975.1 Pseudonocardiaceae bacterium
CCCCCCCCCCCCCCACGTCCGGTCCACCGATTTAGCTGTGGTTATTCGACGGCCGTCGTCACGGCCGGCGAGAATCGCACTTCACTCCTTCGCGTCGATGTGCAGCACGCCGGGTGCGGTGGCGGCCTGCCGCTCACAACCCCTTGCCACGGCGGTGTTCGGTGCGGCCACGTCGATCTTCCCGACGTTGAAACCGGAGATGCCGATCACCGGTGTCGCGCCCTTGAGATCCGCTGCGCGGTAGGTGACGGTCAGCGTCTGCGACTCACCCGGCCACAGCGTGACGTCGTTGTCGCTCCAGAGGCCCGACGTGACCTCGTTGTCACCGGACTGCTCGGTGCCGTTGGCGTTGCCGCGCCGGATGTCCGAGCGCAGGAAGAAGCCGACGACCGGTGTGCTCGACGTGTTCGTGATGGTCACCGTGCTCGCGGTGTCCGCGCCGTTCGGGCCCGGCTTGCTGGTCGTCGCCGCGACGGCGGTGATCTTGGCCGTGCCGAGCGACCGCAACGCCGTCATGTCGGCGAACTGCGTCATGGTGGCCTGCGGATTGCCCTGCGTCTGCGACCAGTTCACCACGTCCTGCTGGGTGGACTGCCAGTACACGTTGCGGTCCACCACGGTGCCGTTCTGCCGCAGCAGCAGTTCGACGAAGTACGTGCTGGCCTTGGTCGACGGCGTGGTCACCGCCGGCACCTTCGGCGTCAGCACCGAGTTGCGGACCTGCTGCCCGTTCAGGCTCAGCGTGCCGGACGTCTGGTCGTCGGTGACCTTGCCGGCGGTGTCGTAAACCTTGGACTCCACCGTCAGCCCGGCAGCGTTGGCACCGCCGAGGTTGTCCACGGTCACCGTGCCACCTGGGCGGGATGGTTGGGAAGAAGCACCGTCCTGCGTGTACAGCACGTGCAGCGACTCGTCTGCCTTCTTGGCGCCGAAGAAACTGCCGGCCTGGTCGCTGTCGGTGTTGTAGAGGTTCCACAGCAGGCTCGGCCAGCCCTTGTTGACCTGCCAGTAGAGCGTGCCGGTCGACGGCGTGGCGTTGTTGGCGTGGTCGACGAACGCCTCGAACTGCGCCCTGGTGTTCTCGTAGTCCTGCACCTGGGCCTCCTCGACGTACTGAGCGAGGCTGGACCAGTTGCCGTAGCGGGCCTTCATCGCGGTGTCGAAGTTGAACAGCTCACCGAACTCGTAGCCGTCGTGGCCGTTCTCGTAGTTCAGGTGGTACTGCTGCGCGCTCGGGTTCTGCCACAGGTTGGACTGGTCGGACGCGGACAGGAACCGGTTGAGCGAGTCCAGCGTCGGCACCGTGTCGCCCGCGCTCTGCTCGCTGTCGAAGCCCCAGGAGCCGCCGACGTTCGTCCGGCTGTCGTCGGTGGAGTCGAAGTGCGTCGTGTCGTACCAGTAGTCCGGCGGCACGTAGTCGTACGGGCCCTCCTTCTCACCGGACGTGCCGAGCATCGGACTGCTGTTGTATTCGGCGGACGACACCATCGGCACGTCGAAGTCGGCCTGCGCGAACGACTTCAGCATCGCGGTTTCCTCGCTGGGCACCGGTGCGCTGTCGCTCCAACTGAACGTGACGACGCTCGGGTGGTCGCGCTCGTTCTGGCCGATCGTCAGCGCGGACAGCGAGAACAGGTTCAGCATCGTGGTGCTGACCGTGTCCGAGCTGGGTTCCCACGCGTCACAGCACTGCGTACCGGCGTCGATCATCATGCCGGCGGCGTCCATCTGCTGGTAGAAGTCGTCCGGCATGAAGTGGCCTTCGAGCCGGATCATGTTCAGGCCGAGGTTCTTCAGCAACGCGATCTGCCGTGCCGTGTCCGTCGCCGAGTAGTGCAGGAACAGGTCCGGCGCGTAACCGCCGCCGCGCGCCACGAACGGCACGCCGTTGACCGAGTACTGCCGCACCCCGTCCGGCGCCTCGGCGGACGGGCCGACCAGCTTGCTGGTCACGGTGCGGATGCCGAACGTCTCGTGTGTGCTGTTGGCGACGGTGCCGTTCTGCGTCACCGAGGTGACGAGGCCGTACAGCGGCTGGGCGCCCATCTGGTAGGGCCACCACACCTTGGGGTTGCCGATCTTCAGCGCGGCGTTGGTGCTCGGCGTGAAACCTACCGTGGTGGTCGTGTTCGCCTTCACCGTCACCGACCGGGAGACCGTGATCGGCGAGCCACCGCCGGCCGGCGGGGTCACCGTCGCGCTCACGGTGCCGGTCTGGATGATGCCGCTGCTGTTGGTGACGTCGGTCTTCACGGTCAGCGACGAGCTGGACAGGTTGGCCGCGTTGCTCTGCACGATGTGCGAGTTGCCGACCGACAGCGCGCCCGCCACCGCCAACTGCACCGGGAACTGGATACCGGTGTTGTTGTCCGGCGGGATCTGGTTCCAGTCCACGTCGTCGACGGTGAGCATGGTGTTCGGGTTGTTCGGGAACATCTCGATGGCCAGCGAGTTCGTGCCGGCCTTCAGGTCGCTGCTGACGTTGAACGTGAACCGGGTGTAGGCGCCGGTCACGGTGGAGTTGGTGGCGATCTGCCTGCCGTCGACCCAGACGTCCGCCTTGCCGACGACACCGTTGACGATCAGGTTCGCGGTCTGGCCGGCCGTGAGGTTCGCCGTGAAGTCGGTCCGGTACCACCACGGGTTCTTGAACTGGGCGATCGTCTCGGCCCCGACCGTGGTCATCTGGCCGAAGCAGGTCTTCATGTTGTCGGCGAAGAACACGTTCGGGCAGCCGTTGTTCTGCAACAACGCCTCGACCTCTGTGCCCGGCGCCCCCGCGTCGTCCGGCCGCACCGACAGCCACTTGCCCGTGTTGAACCCAGGTGTGGAGATGGCGGCGCCGCCCTGGGTCGCGGTCGCGCTGGTCAGCACCTTCCAGCCACCGGAGCCCAAGGTGGCGAGCCCCTTCGGGGTGTGGCCGGCGGCGACAGCGCCTGCCGCGCGGATATCGGCCGCGGTGTCACTCACCGTCTGGCCCGACGCGGAGACGTTCATGGCGGCCAACAGGATCAGCGCGACGCCCGATGCCAGGCCCGCGCCCACGGTTCGCCTCATGTTGTGACACTTCCCGCCTGCGGCACCAGCCGCGTTCGAGGAACGGGGGTCAGGATAATTTGTATGCCTGCCTTACATAATTAGTCAAGAGGCCGACCGAACGTTGCCGTTCACCTGACGACCGGTGAACCGGACTTCACGCCTCTATCTGCGCCAACACGATGTCCCGAGCGGCGTCCAGACCGGACGCCAGGCCACCGAGCACCACGCTTTCGCGGCCGACCGCGGACACCTGGATCGGCGGCGGCGCGAGCGAGAGCAGTTCACCGAGCCGGTCCTGGGTCGGCGCGAGCAGCACGTCGACGTTGCTGCCGACGCCACCGCCGAGCACGATCAGGCCGGGGTCGAGCACCGCGATGATCGCCGCCAAGGCCCTGGCCAGGTGATCCGCTTCCGTGCCGACCGCGCGCAACGCCAGCGGGTCACCCACTCGCGCCGCGTCGAACACCTGCTCCACCGAGTCGACCGACATACCGCACCCGCGAGCGATGGCGACAATGCCCTGCGCCGACGCAACCGTTTCCAGGATGCCGTGCTGACGTGTGTCGGCCGAGCCGCGCACCTGCGCGCCCTCGGGTCCCTCGTCGCCGACCGGCAGGAACGAGATCTCACCAGCGCGCCCGTGCGACCCCCGGTAGAGCTGGCTGTCGATCACGACGCCCATGCCGATACCGGTACCGACCGACACGAACACGAAATTGCGCACGGACGTGCCCAGTCCGTATGCCTGTTCGGCCACCGTCGCGAGGTTGACGTCGTTGTCGATGGAGAACCGTTCGCCCAGCTTGCCGCGCAACGCCTCCACCGAACCCGGCCGGTCAAGGCCAGGCAGGTTGGGCGCGGCCGAGATCCGCCCCGACTCGGGCTCGTAGACACCGGGAATGCCCAGCACGGTGTGCGTGATGTCGTCGAATGTCAGCCCGGCCCGCGCCGGCACCGACTGGGCCAGGTCGCCCACCTGGCGGATCAACGCGCCCGCCGTGCGCGCCTTGACCCGCTCCTCGTGCCGCACCGCGACCCGGCCGGACAGATCGGCCACGGCGGCCCGAATCCAGGATGCGCCGACGTCGATCGCCAGTGCCCAGCCGGCCTCGGGTCGAATTTCGTACAACCGGGGTGCCCGCCCGACCTGTCCGACCCGGTGGCCGACATGCCGAACGAGACCGGCCCGCTCCAGGCCGCCCAGCGCGAGGCCGATCGTCGGCTTGGAAAGGCCGGTGGCCGTCACGAGCTGGGACGCGGAAACCGGGCCGAGCTGCCGGGTCTGTTCATAGACGGCCCGTTCGTTCATGATGCGGACCACCGCGGTGGTGTTCGCGACCCCACCGTCCGGCGTTGTCCTGCGCACGCCCACTCCTCCCAGCCGCCCCGACCCAGTCATCCGAGCATGTTGATTATCACGCCGGGAGTTCACCTGGCTGAATCGTTCAGTGTAGGAAACCACCAATTGACACCCCGGCCGATACCGTGAGGTGCGCCACACTACGGCCTTCGCGGTCCGCCACCAGGGAGAACACACCTACCTGAAGGTTGGCTGTGATGTCGGGGCAACTGGATGCGGCGATGGTGCGTCTACCGGGTATGGGTTGGCAGCCGGACGGCGACGCGGTCAGGTGGCACGTACGCCAAGGCGATCTGGTGACCGACGAGGCGACCGTGGATTTCCGCGCGCCGGGCGACGAGCCCGGACAGTTCCGGCGTCGGCACCATCCACTGGCCAAACCGGTTCGCAGGGTGTTCCTGCTGGCCATGGCCGTGTTCCTGGCGGCGGTCGGTGGGTCGATCGTCAGTTCGCTGACCGCACCCGGCACCGACTCGGCTGCCGCGCGAATCGCCGAGTGGGCACGGGATCACGGTATGGGCGACCTGGTCACGTACCTGGAGAAGCAACAGTACGAGCACAACCCGCCCAGAATCGGCGGCAAACCGGCCGGCGGCATCCCCGAGGCGGGCGCGGTCCCCGGCAGCGGTGCCCCCGGCAAGGGCAAGCCGGTGGTCCCGGCCGGCAAACCAGCCCCGGCGACGATGGCCCCCCTGGCCAGCGGAACGGCGCTGTCCGGCGAAGGCCGGTGGCAGACCGTGGTCATGACGCCGAAGGGCGAGGCCGCCGTCCGATTCACGGCGATCCGGCCGGACGCGCTGCACACCTCGTTTCTCGCGGGCGTCATGTGGCTGGACCCGACCTTCGTACGCGGCCAGTTGCGGCCAGGCACGACTGATCCGGGCGGCTCATGGCAGGCGTCGCCGTCACTGACATCAGCCGAGTACAAGAACGTGGCGGCGGCCTTCAACGCCGGCTTCCGGCTGACGAAGAACGCCAGCCATGGTGGTTACTACAGCGAGGGCAGGACCGTGGCGCCGCTGGTGGACGGAGCGGCCAGCCTGGTCCTGCACACGGACGGCACAGCGGCGGTCGGCTCGTGGGACAACGAGGTCCACATGGACTCGACAGTGGCGAGCGTGCGGCAGAACCTGGTAATGCTGGTGGACGGCGGCAAGTTGAACCAAACCTGCCAAACCGGCAGTTCGGCCCTGTGGGGCTTCACGATTGGCAATGCGGCGTACATCGACAGATCGGCATTCGGCATCACCGCGACCGGTGCGGAGGTCTACGTGGGCGGCCCGGCATTGTCGGTCTGCACACTGGGCCGAATCCTGCAGGACGCGGGCGTGGTCCGAGGAATGGAACTGGACATCAACCCGGACTGGATCACCGGCGTCTATTACCACACCGCGCAAAATGGACAGCCCACCGGTTTCCGCCTGTACCCAGGCCAGAAGCCGTCCCCGTCCCACTACCTGTCCCCCTCCAGCCGCGACTGGTACGCCTGGTTCCTACGAAGCTAGGCGACAACTCCGGCCTCATAGGCATCCGGATCCGCGATGATCGCCCGCACCGGCGCCGCCGCCGCTCCCCGTACCGCCGCCGCCCCGCCCGACGTCGCACTGACGATCCGCACCGGCGCCCACGCCGCGCTGACCACCCGCCGCTCCAACTCCGCCGTGATCGGCTCGCGCAACCACGACAACAACTCCCCGTAGCTCCCCCCGAGCACGACACACGGCACGTCGACCACATTCACCACGGCGGCCAACGCGATCCCCAGCCACCGCCCGGCCGCCCGAACGGCGTCGAGCGCCCGCGAATCACCGTCGGCCAACCGGCCGCACAGCGCCGAAAGCGGCTCGCCGCCCAATCCGGCCGCCCGCATGATCGCGTCCAAACCGGCCAACGGCTCCAGACATCCGCGAGCACCGCACCCGCATACCGGGCCGGCCGGATCGACCGTCACGTGCCCGAGTTCGCCACCGAATCCGCGAATTCCGCGAAACGGCAGCCCGTCGATGACCAGTCCGCCGCCGATTCCGATCTCACCGGAAACCAGCACGAAATCCCGAGTCCCCATCGCGCCGAGTTCGGCGGCCGCCGCGAAATCCGCCTCGTTACCCACCTGGACCCGCAAATCGGGCCGATCCAATTTCGGCCCGATCTCGGCCACGATGTCCAGATCCCGCCACCCCAGGTTCGGCGCGACCCGCAACAACCCGGTTTCGGCCTCGACCAGCCCCGGCACCGCGATCCCGATGCCACCGACCGGTACCCGCGCGTCCCGCAACGCGCCGTTGATCGCCCGCACGACCGACGCCAGCACCCGAGCCGCCGGCCGATTCCGGTTGTCACCGGGCCGCACGCGATGGTCGTGCACCTGACCGGTCAGGTCGACCAGGCAGGTCGCCAGGTAGTCCACCCCGATCTCGACACCGAGCCCGTGCGGCCCGGTCGGTGACGGCGCCAACCCGGTGCTGCGCCGCCCACGTCCCGGCCGCACCACCAACCCGGTCTCGATCACCAGGCCGGTCGCGATCAGCCGATCCACCAGGCTGGACACGGTGGCCTTGGCCAGCCCGGTCTGCGCGGCGATGGTGGCCCGTGAGATACCGGGCGTGTCCAGCACGGCACGCAGCACGAGCGCCGAGTTGTGGCGGCGCAGCGTGTGTTGCCCGGCAGGCGACGGGTCGGCCATTCATGCCATCCTAATAGTTCGGACCTGCTACGAACTCCTTGACGCGCCACGGATAAATATATACGTTCAGCCATTGAACTATTTACGAGCGGAGGCGCCGTGCCCATCGAACCGACACCGGAGGACCGTTTCACCTTTGGCCTGTGGACCGTCGGCTGGCGGGCCGCGGACCCGTTCGGCGACCCGACCCGCGCCGCGCTCGACCCGGTGGAGACCGTGCACCGGCTGGCCGAGCTCGGCGCGTGGGGCGTCACGTTCCACGACGACGACCTGATCCCGTTCGGCAGCGACGACACCGCCCGCGAACGGCAGATCCAGCGCTTCAGAGCCGCGCTGGACGAGACCGGCCTCGTCACGCCGATGGCCACCACGAACCTGTTCACCCATCCGGTGTTCCGCGACGGCGCGTTCACCAGCAACGATCGCGCGGTCCGCCGGTTCGCGCTACGCAAGGTCCTGCGCAACATCGACCTGGCCGCGTCGCTCGGCGCGCGGACCTACGTGATGTGGGGCGGCCGCGAGGGCTCGGAGAGCGACGCCGCCAAGGACGTCCGCGCCGCGCTGGACCGCTACCGCGAGGCCGTCGACACGCTCGCCGGGTACGTCGTCGACCAGGGCTACCCGATGCGGTTCGCGTTGGAGCCCAAGCCGAACGAGCCGCGCGGCGACATCCTCCTGCCCACCGTCGGCCACGCACTGGCGTTCATCAGCACGCTGGAGCACCACGAGATGGTCGGCGTGAACCCGGAGGTCGGCCACGAGCAGATGGCGGGGCTGAACTTCGTGCACGCCATCAGCCAGGCGCTCTGGCAGGGCAAGCTGTTCCACATCGACCTCAACGGCCAGCGTGGCCCCAAGTTCGACCAGGACCTGGTGTTCGGCCACGGCGACGTGCTCAACGCCTTCTTCCTGGTCGACCTGCTGGAGAACGGCGGCTACGAGGGCCCGCGCCACTTCGACTACAAGCCGGCCCGCACCGAGGACGTCACCGGTGTCTGGGCCAGCGCCGCCGCGAACATGCGGACGTACCTGCTGCTGAGGGAACGCGCGCGGGCGTTCCGGTCCGACCCCAGGGTGATCGAGGCGATGGCCGCCGCCAGGCTGAACGAACTGGCCATGCCGACGCTGTCGGACGGCGAGTCCGTGACGGACCTGCTGGCCGACCGCACCGCGTTCGAGGACTTCGACCCGGACAAGGCCGCCGAACGCGGCTACGGCTTCGTGGCGTTGAACCAGTTGGCATTGGAGCATCTGATGGGCGCCCGATGACCCTGGTCGCCGGCGTCGACTCGAGCACCCAGTCCTGCAAGGTGGTCGTCCGCGATGCCGACACCGGCATGTTGTTGCGCTCCGGTCAGGCACCGCACCCGGACGGGACCGAAGTTCACCCGGAAGCGTGGTGGCTGGCGCTGCGTTCCGCGATCGACCTGGCCGGCGGCCTGTCCGACGTGGCGGCCCTGTCGGTCGGCGGCCAGCAGCACGGCATGGTCTGCCTTGACGCCAACGGCGACGTGGTCCGGCCGGCGCTGTTGTGGAACGACCTGCGCTCCGCCGACGCCGCAACGGAACTCGTCGCCGAACACGGCGCGGCGTTCTGGGCGGACGCGGTCGGCAGCGTGCCGCTCGCGTCGTTCACGGTCACCAAGCTCCGTTGGCTGGCCATCCACGAACCGGCCGCCGCGGCGCGGACCGAGGCCGTCGCCCTGCCACACGACTGGCTGACATGGCGGCTGTCCGCGTCACCCGATCTGGCAGACCTGACCACGGACCGCAGCGACGCCAGTGGCACCGGCTACTGGTCCCCCGCGACCAACGCCTACCGCAGGGACCTGTTGACCGCAGCGCTCGGCCACGACGCGATCCTGCCGACGGTCCTCGGCCCGTGCGCAGCGGCCGGCCGGACACCATCGGGTGTCCAACTCGGCCCAGGCGCGGGCGACAACGCGGCGGCCGCGCTCGGTGTCGCCGCCGGCACAGGTGACGTCGTGGTGTCCATCGGCACGTCCGGCACCGTCTTCGCCACCACGACCACGCCGACCGCCGACAAGACCGGCGCCGTCGCCGGCTTCGCGGACGCCCGCGGCGGCTTCCTGCCGTTGGTGTGCACGCTGAACGCCGCGCGGGTGCTGGCCACGACGGCCCGGTTGCTCGGTGTCGACGTCGACGAACTGAGCCGTCTCGCGTTGACGGCCGAACCCGGCGCCGGCGGCGTCGTGATGACGCCCTACCTGGAGGGCGAGCGAACGCCGTCCCGTCCCCTGGCCACCGGCTCCGTACACGGCATGACGCTGGCCAACTCGACCAAGGCCAACCTGGCCCGCGCGGCGGTGGAAGGCATGCTGTGCGGCCTGGCCGACGGCCTGGACGCCCTGGTCCGCGAGGGTGTCCCGGTCGACCGTGTGCTGCTGGTCGGTGGCGGGGCCAGGGCCGAAGCCGTCCGCCGGATCGCGCCGACCGTGCTCGGTCACCCCGTCGTGGTCCCGCCACCGGGTGAATACGTGGCCGACGGTGCCGCCCGTCAGGCCGCCTGGACGTACACCGGCGCCCTCCCCGACTGGTCCGCCGACGACACGGAAACCTTCGACGCCGCACCGGTTCCGGCCATCCGGGCCCGTTACGCCGATGCCCGCGACCTGTTCCTCACCCAGCCAACCGGCTAGGCATCGACGCGGGCTCCCGATAACGGTGTGCGTCCACCTGTGGTCGTTGCCTACAGTTGACCCGGTATGTCCACGTCAGAAGTTGCCACGTCCACCGCCGACCTGGCCGCGCTCCTGCCCGACCTGATGGTCCGCGACGGGCGGCGACTGCGTCGGCGGTTGGAGGGCACCCGCAAGATCCGGGACGCCACGGCCCGCCAGCGGAAAATCGACGAGATCGCCGCCGAGATCGAGACCGCCCAGGCCCGGCTGCGGCAACGGCGCGACAACGTGCCCAAGATCACGTACCCGCCGGAACTTCCGGTCAGCCAACGCAAGGACGACCTGCTCGCGGCCATCCGGGACAACCAGGTGGTGATCGTGGCCGGCGAGACCGGCTCCGGCAAGACCACCCAGTTGCCCAAGATCTGCATGGAACTCGGCCGGGGCGGCCGTGGCCTGATCGGCCACACGCAGCCACGCCGGCTGGCCGCCCGTACGGTCGCCGAACGCATCGCGGAGGAACTGGGCACGACATTGGGCGAAGCGGTCGGCTACACCGTCCGGTTCACCGACCAGGTCGGCGAGAACACCGTGGTCAAGCTCATGACAGACGGCATTCTGCTGGCCGAGATCCAGCGCGACCGGATGCTCAGCCAGTACGACACCCTGATCATCGACGAGGCGCACGAACGCAGCCTGAACATCGACTTCATCCTCGGCTACGTCAAGCAGCTCCTGCCCCGCCGCCCCGACCTCAAGGTCGTCATCACGTCGGCGACGATCGATCCGGACCGCTTCTCCCGCCACTTCGACGACGCCCCCGTGGTCGAGGTGTCCGGCCGCACGTATCCGGTGGAGATCCGTTACCGCCCGATCATCGATCCGGACGATCCCGACGCCGACCCGGACCGCGACCAGATCCAGGCCATCTGCGACGCCGTGCGCGAACTCGGCGCCATCGACCACGGCGACATCCTGGTGTTCTGCAACGGCGAACGCGAGATCAGGGACGCGGTGGACGCGCTGGCGAAACTGGAGCTGCGCAACACCGAACTGGCGCCGCTGTATGCCAGGTTGTCATCGGCCGACCAGTACAAGGTGTTCCAGCCGCACACCGGTCGCCGGATCGTGCTGGCCACCAACGTCGCGGAGACATCGCTGACCGTGCCGGGAATCCGGTACGTCGTCGACGCCGGCACGGCCAGGATCTCCCGGTACAGCCACCGGTTGAAGGTGCAGCGGCTGCCGATCGAGCCGGTGTCCCAGGCGTCGGCCAACCAGCGCGCCGGCCGCTGCGGCCGCACGTCGGACGGCGTGTGCATCCGGCTGTACTCGCAGGAGGACTACCTGGCCCGGCCGGAGTTCACCGATCCGGAGATCCTGCGCACGAACCTCGCGTCGGTCATCCTGCAGATGACCGCGATCGGCCTCGGCGACCTGGCCGCGTTCCCGTTCATCGACCCGCCGGACCGTCGCAACATCGCCGACGGCGTGCAGTTGCTCCAGGAACTGGGCGCCCTCGATCCGAACGTGAGCGACGAACGCAAGCGCCTGACCGACCTCGGTCGCCAACTCGCCCGGCTGCCGATCGATCCCCGCCTCGCGCGGATGATCGTCGCCGCCGACGCGAACGGCAGCCTGCGTGAGGTGCTCGTGATCGCCGCCGCACTGTCCATTCAGGACCCAAGGGAACGCCCGACCGACCTTGAGCAGCAGGCCGACCAGCAACACGCCAGATTCGCAGATCCGGATTCCGACTTCGGCAGTTTCCTGAACCTCTGGCAGTATCTGCGGGAGCAGCAGAAGGAACTGTCCAGCAATCGGTTCCGCAAACTCTGCCGTGCCGAGTTCCTCAATTATCTCCGTGTCCGGGAATGGCAGGACCTGCACGGCCAGTTGCGCCAGATCACCCGTAACCTGGGCCTGACCAGCAACGAGGAGTCGGCCGATCCGGACCGGATTCACACCGCCCTGCTGGCCGGTCTGCTGTCGCACGTCGGCTTGAAGGAAGGCCCGCGCAACGAGTATCTCGGCGCGCGCAACGCCAAATTCGCGGTGTTCCCCGGTTCTGCATTGTTCAAGAAACCACCACGCTGGGTGATGGCGGCCGAACTGGTCGAGACGTCCAGGTTGTGGGGCCGGATGGTGGCGCGCGTCGAACCGGAGTGGATCGAGCGACTGGCCGAACACCTCGTGCGCCGCACGTACAGCGAACCCCGTTGGGAGCGCGACAAGGGCGCGGTCATGGCGACGGAGAAGGTGACACTTTACGGCATCCCGATCGTGGCCGCCCGAACCGTGAACTACAGCCGCGTGGACCCGTCGCTGTGCCGCGAACTGTTCATCCGCCACGCCCTCGTCGACGGTGAATGGCAGACCCGCCACAAGTTCTTCCACCGCAACCGGGCACTGCTGAGCGAGGTCGCCGATCTGGAGAACCGCGCCCGGCGCCGAGACATTCTGGTAGACGACGAAACTCTCTTCGACTTCTACGACGAACGCGTCGACAAGGACGTCCTCTCCACTCGACATTTCGACACCTGGTGGAACAAGGCCCGCCGCGACCAGCCCGATCTGCTGACATTCGACCGCGACATGCTGGTCAATTCGTCGGCCGGCGCGGTCACCGAAGCGGAATACCCGAACTCCTGGCGATCAGAGGGCCCGCCACTGCCGTTGACATACCAGTTCGAACCGGGCACCAAGGACGACGGCGTGACGGTGGACGTACCGCTGGCCGTACTCGGCCAGGTCGACGCGGACGAGTTCGGCTGGCAGGTACCCGGCCTGCGCGAGGAGCTGGTCACCGCGCTCATCCGCACACTGCCCAAACAGCTACGCCGCAACTTCGTACCGGCACCCGACTTCGCCCGCGCCGCCCTGGCCGAGATGCCAGAACGCGCCGAACCCCTGCTGGCCGCGCTCAGCAGGGAACTACGCAAGCTGACCGGCGTCACGGTGCCGCTCGACGCGTGGCAGCCAGACCAGGTCCCGGACCACCTGAAGATCACGTTCCGGGTGATCGACGAGCACAACAAGAAGATCACCGCGGGCAAGAACCTACCGGCGCTGCGAGCCGAACTCCAGCCACGCACCCGATCCGCGATGGCGGCGGCGGCACAGGAAATCACGCGCACCGGCCTGCTGGACTGGACGTTCGACACCCTGCCACACACGTACGAGCAGCGAATCTCGGGCTTCGACGTCACCTCCTACCCCGCCATCGTCGACGCCGGAGCCTGCGTCGACATCCGAGTATTCGACACCGAGCCGGAACAACGGGCCGCGATGTGGCGTGGGACGAGACGGCTGCTCCTGCTGACCATCCCGTCGCCGGTGAAATCAGTGGTCAGGGGCCTGGACAACGCGGCAAAACTGGCGCTGAACCAGCATCCGCACGAGAGCGTTGCGGACCTGTTGGAAGACTGCCGAACGGCAGCGGTGGACCACCTGATGTCGGTCCACAACGCCCCGGCCTGGACCAAACCCGCCTTCATCACGCTGCGCGACGCGGTCCGCGCCGAGCTGGCGGGCACGTTGTTCCAGGTGATCGACCGGGTCCGTCAGGTACTGACAGCCCGCAGGGACGCGGAATTCCGCCTGGCCGGCATGCCGTCCTTCACCCCGCCGGCAGCTCTGGCCGACGTCCAGGCCCAGATGACTTCCTTGGTATACCGAGGTTTCGTCACCGACACGGGGTTGGCGCAGTTGCCACACGTGGCCCGCTACCTGCGTGCGATCGACCGCCGCCTGGAGAAGCTCCAGGAGAACCCGAGCCGCGACGCCGACCGAATGGCCGAGATAGCCACGATCACGGCGGAGTACCAACGCCTGGTGGCCGGCCTGCCCGCAGCCGAGGCCGCCACCGAACCGGTCCGCAGAATCCGCTGGATGATTGAGGAGTTGCGGGTCAGCTACTTCGCCCAGACGCTCGGCACCGCGTATCCGGTCTCGGAAAAACGCGTCTACCGAGCAATCGACAATCTGATCGGGTGACACCTGCAACCGATCAACCCTCACGGGGTTCTACAAACATGGAACCCACCCAAACCGTCCCCGCAGGCACAGTCACCCACCACACGCCAGTCGGCGACCTGACCATGGCCGCAACCGACCGTGGCCTGGTCAGCAGCTCGTTCGCCAGCCCGGCCCAGGTCCGCGGAAGGCTGGCCCAACGAGCTGTGACAACAGCGACATCCCCACCCTGGCTCGCGCAGGCAAGAACAGAACTGGACAACTATTTCGGCGGCACCCTCGAAACCTTCACCGTCCCGCTGGACCTGTCCCTGACCAGCGAATTCGACCAACTGATCCTGTCCGCCCTGACCCACCTCGACTACGGAACCACCACCACATACGGCCGCCTGACCGCCGAGCTCGGCCTACCGAGAGAGGACGTACGGAAGGTAGGAGCAGCCCTGGCCCGCAACCCGCTGCCAGTGCTCATCCCGTGCCACCGAGTAGTAGGAGCCGACCACAGCCTGACCGGTTACGCGGGCGGGTTGGCGGCGAAGCGCTGGCTGCTGGACCTGGAGAGCGACCAGGCCCAGTTAGCCCTGGACGTGACCGGGTGAGGCACGACAGAGCCCCCTTCGGCCCAATGCGGTAGCCTCAGGGCAGAACATATGCGCAACTACGCATGTGTCGGCGACGGAGGCATCCCCCATGAGCAGGCCAACGGCAACGGACCCAGGCACAACGCCATGACCAGCCAGCACATGAGCCCAGCTCACCCGGCCCTGCCCGCCAAGCCAGCCAACGCTGCCAACCCGACCAAGGCTGCTACCCCGACCAACGCTGCCATCCGGGCCGACGCTGCCAACCCGACCAACGCTGCCAACCCGACCAACGCTGCCGAGGAGCGGGCCACCCCCGCCACCCCGCCGCAGGAGGCCCGTCCCCCAACGAACCGAGTCGGCTGCCACCAACACACGACAACCCAAACCGGCCGAAGCCCGGCCAGCCCAATCACCGAGGTCGCCAACGCAACCAACACGACAAACCAAACCAACACCGCCCCCAGCGCCAACCGCGATGGCCGTGTCGATGTCGCCGGCAGCGACGCCAAGTCCGCCGGCGATGGCAGCGCAAACGCCGATCTCGACGGCGGCGGCAACGCAGGTATCGACCGTGGCGGCAACGCCGGTATCGACGATGGCGGCACCGATGTCAGCGGCGGCGGCACCGATGTCAGCGGCGCCAGCGGCGGCGGCGGGGTAGACAGCCGTGGCCAAGACGGCAATGACCGGAGCCGGATCGGACACGCCGCGCCCACACGCGAGCACACGCGTTCACAGCACGCGCGTTCGCAAGGACACGGGCGCTCACGTGAGCATGACCATGGCCGTTCGTATGGACATGGTCATGGGCCAAGCATCCGGACCGGCACCCACACCGGAACCGGTATCAACCCGACCCCCGGCCCAGAACCGGCTACGTCGGCAACGCCGATGGACGTCCAACCGGAACCCGACCGGCGTTACCTGTGGACCGCGTTTGCGCTGATCTTGGCGTTCATGCTGGTCGAAGTGGTGATCGGCCTGGTGGCTGGCTCGTTGGTGCTGCTGGCCGACGCCGCACACATGGTGTCCGACGCCGCTGCCATCGGGCTGGCGCTGTTCGCCATGCGGCTGGCTGCCCGGCCGGCCACCGGTGCCTACACCTACGGGCTCAAGCGCGCCGAGATCCTGTCCGCGCTGGCCAACGGGGCGACCTTGCTCGGGCTGAGCTTGTTCTTCGTCATCGAGGCGATCACTCGGCTGATCACGCCACCGGCCGTGTCCGGTTCGCCGGTGTTGGTGGTGGCGTTGGTCGGTGTCGTGGTGAACGTGGCTGCGACTCTTGTGTTGCGCAGGGCCGATCGACGCAGCCTGAACGTGGAGGGCAGCTTTCAACACATCCTCACGGACCTGTACGCGTTCATCGGCACCGCCGTCGCCGGTGTCGTGATCCTGACGACCGGCTTCGGCCGGGCGGATGCCATCGCGTCGTTGCTGGTGGCCGGACTGATGATCAAGGCGGGCATCGAACTGGTCCGCGAGTCCGGCCGCGTCGTCCTGGAGGCCGCGCCACGGGGAACCGACCCGCGGCAGGTGCGCGCCCTGATCCTGGCCGTTCCCGGTGTGGTCGACGTCCATGAGCTGCACGTGTGGGAAGTGACATCAGGCTTCCCAGCCCTGTCCGCCCACATCCTGGTAGCCGGCGACCGAGACTGCCACGATCGTCGAGCCGCGCTGGAAAGCATGCTGGCGAACCGGTTCGACGTCCAGCACACCACCCTGCAGATCGACCACGCCGACATCGTCGACGCCACGACCCAACACACGGACGACCCGGACTGCCCCTCCGCCCACTGATTCACCAACCTGAGCGAGAGTGACTTGGCCTTGTTGGCCTTCGTTACGACCGGATCAGTTGGCGCAGTTGGTCGAACAGTTCGGCTCGGCTGGTGGCTCCCAGCTTCTGGCGCATTCGGGCCACGTGGTGCTCCACCGTTTTCGCCGAGATGAACAGGCGGTCTCCGACCTGCTTGTACGTCAACCCGGCCAGTACCAGTGCGGCTACTTCTCGCTCCCGCTCGCTGAGCACGTCATGGTTGCGCGCGGCCGGTTCGGCGGCCTTGGGGGGAGGCGGTGCGGCGGCGGCGGGGCGGGTCGGGCGGCCCTGTAGGACTCGCGCGCAGTTGAGCAGGCTCACCATTGCCCTCCGATCGGACGTGCGAATCGCCGCCTGACCGGCCAGTCGTGCGCCGTCCCAGCACAGGCCGGCTTCGTGCAGGGCTCGGGCCGATGCCTCCACCGCTGGCGCGTCCACCTCACCGGCCACCACTGCCAGCCAGCACGCCGCCGCTGATGCGAGCACCGCGCAATAGGCACAGTGGGCCGCGTTGCCGGCCAGTGCCTCCGCATGCTCGGCGGCGGCGGTCGGTTGTTCGGCGATGATCGCTGCGTGCAGTGCGCTCCAGTGCAGGGGTGTCGTCCACAGTGGCGGACTGCCCAGGGCCGCCAGCAGATTCCACGCCTCGTCCAGGTGTGGCCGCAGGCGTGCCTGGTCGCGTAGGCGGGCGGCCGCCACCGCGAACTCGCCAAGTGGCAGCACCGTGAACAGGTCCACCGGGTGGCGCATCACCGCCTCGCATGCCTGGCTCCACGTTCGCCGCAACGTGGCCAGGTCGCTGTTGCGCCTCGCCAGACCGACATCGAGCGCCACCGCGAACAGCCAGTCCCTCGGCTCCAGCACCCGCACCGACCTGGTCGCCAGCACCAGGTGCTCCCTGGCCACGGTCATCCGGCCGCGCGCCATCGCGATCCACGCCGCCAGCAACCGGTGCCGCGCCGCCAGCAGCGAGCCGCCCAGGTTGGCCATGGTGGCCCTGTCCAGCACCGACTCGGCCAGTGCCAGCTCGCCGCTGTGCACGCCGACCAGTGCCGCCAGCGCGGCGGGGCTGTCCGGCAGGAGCAGGCCGTGACCTGCCGGTTCCAGTAAGGCCGATGCACGGACCAACTGCGCCAGCGCCGTCGTGGTTGAGCCGGTTATCGACTCGTGGATGCCTTGTGCCATCAGGGTTGCCGCGCCGGCGAGGAGGGTGGGTGGCCCGGCGAGGAAGGTGGGCAGCCCAGCAAGCGAGGTGGGCGAGCCTGCCGGCGAACCGGCGACAAGCGAAGTGGGCGAACCTGCGGGCGAACCGGCGACAAGCGAAGTGGGCGAGCCGGGAACCTGGGGGGACTGGCCGGCAGGTGAGCCAGCCGGGTCGGCTGCTGGGACACGGTCTACTTGGCCGGTGCCCAGCAGGCCGATCATGGCGAACGCGGCCGGGAAACCTGGGCCGGCCCATCGGTACAGCTCCGCGCTGCGGCCCAACTGGCCGCGATGTGCCAGCGCTGCCGCCGCTATCTCGGCGGCTTCCGCCCGATCCGCCGGCGGTGCCTGCTCGGTGGCGATGGTCTGGTCGGCCAGGCGCAGCGCCCGGTCCAGGTCGCCGGAGCGGGCCGACGCGCGGGCCCAGCCGGTGGCGACGCCGGCTACCGGTGTGCCGGCGGCGGCCGCTGCCGCGAAGAGTTTCGCCGCCAGTGCCGGTCGGGCCGACAACGCTTCTCCCGCGGCTGCCTGGAACACGGCTGCCACCCCGGCTCCGCCGACACCGGTGCCCAGCAGCGCCCTGGCCAGGTCGAGGACCGGTCCGCCGCGTTCGTGCTGGATCTCGGCCAGGCGCTGGCGGATGCCGATCCGGCGTTCGGCCGGTACCAGCACCGCTACCGCACGCCTGGCCAGCGGCAGCAGCCCGCCATCGGCACCCAGCAGACCCGTGGCGCGGGCCGCGTCCATCATCTCGGTCAGTGCGTCGCCGTCTCGACCTAACAGTGCGCCCAACAGCTCCACCTGCCGGCCGACGCCGGCCTCCACCGCGAGCAGGAACCGCTCTACTTCGGCGTCCAGCCGGTCCAGGTCGGCGCGTAGCGCGTCCAGCACCGACCTCGGCACCTGCGGGTCCGGCTGTTCCAGCCAGCCGGCGCCCCGTGCCAGCGCGTCCGCGATGTGGCCTACGAACCTGGGCACGCCGCCGGTCTGCACGTGCGTGAAGTCGATCATCGACTGGGTTACGTTCAGGCGGTCGGCCAGGTGCGTCGCGATCTGGTCGCGGTCCCAGGGTGCCAACGACACCTGCGCCCCGGCCCGGCCGAGTGCGTCGGCCAGGTCGGCCAAGGCGGCCGAGCGCGGCCACGGCCGGTAGGCCACGACCACCCGTGCCCTGCCGGAGCCGACGATGGCGGCCAGTTCGCCGAGCTGGGCCGGGCCGAGTAGCTGCGCGTCGTCCACCAGCAGCGCTCCGTCGGCGCCAGGGACGGCGGCCCGCGAGGCGGCGCCAGGGACGGCAGCACCCAAGGTGGCGCCAGAGGCGGCGCTCACGTCAGCGATGTCCAGGACCGGGACGCCGGCCGCCGCGTAGACGCGGGCCAGTTCGGCCAGCACGGTGGTCTTCCCGTAGCCGCCCGGCGCCGGGATGCCGGCGGTGACCGGGGCCAGCGGATCGGCCTCGATCGCATCGATGAGCTGCCGGGTCGGCGGGTCCAGGACGAGCCGGGGGCTGGTCGCTGCGTGCTGGGTCAACTGCTGTCCTCGCTGTGTGGGAACCAAGTCGGGGGTCAGGGGGTACTGGTGCTGGACTGGACGAGAGCCGATTGGGCCGGCCCTAGGTGCAGTGGGCCGGTCGGGCTCTGGTGGCTACCCGAACCGGACTCGATCAGAAACGTGAGCACTACGCCGACCGCGATCACGACGATCGTGGACACGGTCAGCACCGCGGATGGAACGGCGGGCAGCAGTCGCCTCGCCAACTGTCGTTCCGGCAGGTCCAGCGGGGCCACCTCGACCGGCGGCCGGGGTGGCGGGACGTCGCCGAACTCGTCGTCGATGGCGATCGGGTCGAACGCGCCGCCGTAGAGCTCGATGGCCGACCGCTCGATCACCTCGGTGTGCGGGACGTCGTCGTCGGCCGGCGGCGCGGCGGTACCGGCGAGCACGCGGGTGGCCGCGGTGGCGGCGCCGAGCGCGACCGCCTCGACTGCGCCGATGACTACCGGGACTGGCGACAGCGCGCCGATCGCCGCTGTGACCAGCGGGATTCGGGTCGAACCGCCGGCCGGCACGACGGCGGTGACGTCGCCTGCGGACCGCATGACGCGGGTCAGCAGGTCGGCGCCCGCGTTGACGGCCGGTTCGATGATCCGCTCGAAGTCCGCCCTGGTGATACGGACGTCCACCGGCCCGTCCGGTAGGCCGACCTGCAGCGTCACATCGGGCTGCACGGACAGCAGCTCCTTCGCGCCGGCGCATTCGCCGCGCAGCCGTGCCATCGCCAGCCACGCCTGCGGCTCGGTCGGGTCGAGCCGGTCCAACACCGTGCCGACCTGGGCACGGACGCAGTCCATGATCGCGTCGTCGAACCCGCAGCCGGCCAGGTCGAGGCTGCCGGTGTGGTGGATGACCAACTCGAAGCCGGCGTCCGCAGTCCGGCGCACGAGCGCGGCGGACGCGGTGGTGGCGCCGAGTGAGTAGGTGGCGAGCAGGGCGCCGGCCGCGATCGGGCCCTGGTAGCCCGACGCGACGGCGACCGGCTCGGGCAGCAGTGTCGTGCCGGTCAGCCCCTGGCGGCCGAGTTCGTGGCGTAGCAACGCTTTCCGGTGCGCGCCCCAGTTCGCCGGATGCGTGACGACGATGCATTCCGCCGGGCCCTCGTGTTCGGCGATCCGGTCGGCGGCCCATCGGATCACGACAGCGGTCAGCTCCTCTGGCGTGCACAACGTGCCACCCAGTACCAGGGGCACGTCGTCGCCGATCCGGGCGGTGAAGCCACGGGCGATCCGGGTCGGGTCGGCGCCGGCGTGGCGGTCCGCCTCGTCGCCGACGACGGCGGAGCGGTCCTGGGCCAGGTAGACCACGGTCGGCATGCCGGGCTGCCGTTCGCCGAGGCCGACCAGGACCGGCTCGGACCAGCCGGTCGCGGTACGGCGACTGATCGCCGCCCTGGTGCGACTGCTGCCCACGTCGATCCCGAGGACGTACGGCATACAGGCGCTTCCTCACTTCGGCGGTCCAGGTACGGGTGGTCCATGGCGCACCTCATCCAACGGGTGACCCCCACATTGGTGACGCCATGCTCACCTGTTCGTACCAAAGGTGACCACTGAAACCAACCCAGCGGCGTTACCGAACCCCCTAATCCCCTAACGAGCGAGAGGGGGCACCCCCATGGGGGACGTGAATTGGACTCGGAGTCATCCCCGATGTTCATCGGACGATCCCGGCATAGCTTCGGTAGCCGTCACCAAGACACACCCCTGTGAGGAGATCTCCAGATGGAACATGCCGAACAGACGCTGCACGATTTCGTGCTCAACCTGCTCAGCGACTCGCAGGCACTCGCCTCGTTCGAGCAGGACCCGGCGGCCGTGCTGGACCACGCCGGGCTGAGCGACATCAGCGCCGCGGACGTCCAGGAGGTCATCCCGCTGGTGGTCGACTTCGTGCCGGCACACGCCGACGCGCTGGACTCGATCATGAGCCAGCTCCCGGTCGACTCGGTCGAGACCGGTCAGCTCGGCGCGATCCAGCAGTTGCAGTTCGTCACCCAGGCGCTGGGTGGCATCCCGTCGTTCAGCGCCGCCGGTTCGTTCGAGGGTGGCGACACGCACAGCACGTGGCAGCTCGGCGGCGCCGACAACTCGATGTGGGGCGCGACCGCGCTGGACACCCCGTTGGGTGCCGGCGGCAGCACGCTCGGCGGCGACCTGCAGCACGGCATGAACAGCGCGGTGTGGTCCTCGTCCCCGGCCGGCGACATGCACGCCAACGCGACGCTGCCCGGCCTGGACAGCCTCCCGACCCTCGGCGGCGGCCTGCCCAGCGGCTTCTCCGCGCTCAGTGACGTCACCGACGCGTTGGACGGGCACGTCAGCTCGATCGCCGGTTCGATGACCGACAACGCCATCAACTCCGCGAACCTGATGGCCGGCGTCGCCGACTTCGCGGCCGGCGGCCTCGTCAACCCGGCCGAGCTGACCAACGCACTGGCCAACCCGGCCGCCGCGTTCAGCGCGCTGACGGGCACCGCCGACGCGTTGCTGGGCAACGGTGCCGCGTCGCTGCCCGCCCCCGCGGGTGCCATGGCCGGCGAGGCCGTGCACTCGGTCGACGCCGCCACGCAGGGTGTCGCCAGCCAGGTCACCAGCCACCTGCCGGCGACCGGCGGCCTTGGCAACGTCGGTGGCCTTGGCGGTCACCTGCCGGCGCTGGACCCGTCGCACGCCATGAGCACCGTTCAGGGTGTCGTCGGCAACCTGACCGGCAACCTGCCGACCGGCGGGCTGGGCAACCTCGGCAATCTCGGCGACCTGAGCCACACCGTCGACCCGTCGCACGCGGTGAGCACGGTGCAGGGTGTTGTCGGCGATGTCACGTCGCACAGCCCCGTGTCCGACATCACCGGCACCACGGGCGCCGGCAACCTGCTGGGCTCGGTGGACCACGTCGACGCCGGCTCCGACCTGAGCCACGTCACCAGCGACCTGCACCTGCCGTCGCTGTTCTGAGCCGTCGCTGTTCTGAGCCAGCACTGTTCTGAGCCAGCACTGTTCTGAGTCAACACTGTTCTGAGTCAACATCAGGCTTCGCTCAAGCAGCGGGCGCGGGGGCTGGGACCTGTCTTGCCGTGGACGGGTCTCAGCCCCCTATTTCCCCCTAACGGGCGACACGGCACACTGGCCGGGTGATGGCTCCGTCCTGGCTCGCCGTTCTCGACGACACCATCAGCGCCTGCACCGCGCACAGCCGGCCGGATCTCGCGCACCGGCTGCAGCGCAGGCGCGCCAGACTCCTGGACCCGAGACTCCGGGTCCTCGTCGTCGGCCTGCTCAACCAGGGCAAGAGCCAACTGATCAACGCACTGCTGAACGCGCCGGTGTGCGCGGTCGGCGACGATCTCACCACCACGGCGCCCACCGTCGTGCAGCACGCCGAGTCGCCGGCGGCCGCGCTGGTGACGGATTCGGGCGCCCGCAACGGAAATCCGGCCATCGCGGGACCGGCGGAACGGGTAGCCGTGCCGATCGACGAGGTGACCCGGCAGGTCAGCCGCCGCGCCGAGCCGAACATGGCCGGCCGCGTGGTGCGGGCCGAGATCGGCATCCCCCGCAAGCTGCTGGCCGATGGCCTCGTCCTGATCGACACGCCGGCCATCAGCGGTGAGACGAGCACGCTGGGCCGCATGCTGGCGGGGGCGGACCAGGCCGACGCGGTCGTGTTCGCCTCGGCCGCGACGGCCGAACTGTCGACGGTGGAACTGGAACTGCTGACGCGGCTCGCGGCCACGTGCCCGAACATCATCGTGGCGCTGACCAAGATCGATCTGGTGCCACGCTGGCGGCAGGTGGCGGAGCGGAACCTGGCCCGGCTGGCGAGCCAGCGGGTGGCCGCGACCCTGATCCCGTGCTCGGCGACACTGCGCCTGGCAGCCGCCAAGCACGGTGACACCACGATCAACGCCGAGTCCGGTTTTCCGGAACTGGTCAACTGCCTGCAACACCAGGTGGCCGCCAAGTCGGACGAGATCGCGCCGCGCACGGTCGGCGTCGTCTGCGGGGCCGCCATCGGCGAGCTGGCCGACGGGCTGAAGACCGCGCTGTCCGCGCCGCTCGCCACCAGGACGCCGGACGCGGAGACCCAACTGGAGCTGGCCCAGCGCGCCATGGACGAGTTACGCCGGCACACCGGCCGCTGCCAGACCGTGCTCGGCGACCAGGTAGCCGACCTGGCCTCGGACGTCGAGCACGACCTGCGGGAACGGACCCGGCGAATACTGCGCGAGGTGGACCGCGTCTTCGACGACGCGGATCCGCGCGTCGTGTGGGAGTCGTTCGAGCAGTGGCTGCGAGACAGCCTGACCGACGCGGCCGAGGCGAATCTCGGCTGGCTGGTGCAGCGCTGCCAGTGGGTGGCCGACCGGGTGATCGCGAGCTTCCCGAACGACGTCGCCGACGCGCCGGCCGACGCGCTGCTGGAGCGCATGGCCGATCCGGCCGAGCACGTCGGTGATCTGGACGAGCCACGGCTCGACCCGTTCAGCGCCGGCCAGAAGATCTTCACCGGGCTGCGCGGTTCCTACGGTGGCGTGCTGATGTTCGGCCTGATCACCAGCCTGGCCGGGCTGCCGCTGATCAACCCGATCTCGCTCGGTGCCGGTGCGGCGTTCGGCGGCAAGTCCATCAAGGACGAGAGCGAGGCGCGGCTCAAACGGCGCCAGGGCACGGCGAAGGCGACGGCACAGCGCCACGTCGACGACTTCTTCCTGGCCTGTGGCAAGGAGTCCAAGGACCTGACCCGGCAGGTGCAGCGCATCCTGCGCGACCACATCACCGAGCGGGCCGAGGATCTGGCCGAGCGGATCGCGGCGGGCAGCCGGTTGGCCAGACAGACCGCGCAGGCGGCGGCCGTCGAGCGGGAGCAGCACCGGCAGCGGGTGGCGACGCAACTGCGGAGCCTCGTCGACCTGCACCGCAGGGCGATGACGATGGCGGGGCAACGACTGGGCGGGACGCCATCGTCGCTGGAACTGTCCGCATGACCCGTCCGCCGACCCCGGCCGACATCGCCTGGAACATCCTCACCGCGGCGGCCGAGCAGTACCCGGACAGCCCACGCGCGACGAACTGGCTCGCGGCGTGCGTCGCCCGCCTCGGTGAGCCGATCCGGATCGCGGTCGCAGGCGGCGTGGCGGCGGGGAAATCCGCCTTGGTCAACAGCGTGGCCGGCGAACTGATCGCGCCGATCGAGGTGGGCGCCGGCACTGGCGTGTGTGCGTGGTACCGGGACGGCGCCGAGCCGGCGGCGGCGGTGTGCCCGCCGGGTGGGCCGCCGCGACCGGTGCCGGTGGCGCGCCGGGACCGGCGGCTGCACATCGACCTGCGGCACTGGGAAGCCCACCAGGTGGCCAGGGTGCTCGTCGACTGGCCGGCGCGCGGGCTGCGGGATCTCGTGCTGATCGACACGCCGGCCGCCGTCGACGCGGACTGGCTGGCCGGCCAGTGCGACGCGGTCGTCTACGCGACACCGGAGCCCACCGCCGACGACCTCGACCTACTGCGATCCACAATGGACCTCGGCTGGCCGGCGGCGCAGGTCACCACGATCATGGCGCTGTCCCGCGCCGACGAGCTGGGCGCCGGCCGGATCGACGCGCTCACGTCGGCGAAGCAGATCGCGCGGCGCAGGCGGGCCGATCCGGCGGTGCACGCGGTGTGCCACAACGTGATCGCGGTGGCCGGTCTGCTCGCCGCGACCGGCCGCACGCTGCGGGAGGACGAGTTCGCGGCACTCGGCGCGCTGGCCAGGACGCCGAAGGCGGAACTGGACGCGGTGCTGCTGTCCGCGGACCGGTTCGTGAGCGCGGACGAACCGCGGGTGCCGATGAGCCGGCCGGCTCGGATGGAGCTGCTGGACCGGTTCGGCGTTTTCGGCATCCGGTTGGCCAGCACGCTGATCCGCCGTGGCGCGAACACGCACGCCACGCTGGCGGCGCAGTTGGTGCAGCGCAGCGGGATCAACGAGCTGCGCGAGTCGATCGGCCGGTACTTCCTGGCACGCGCCGACGTGTTGCGGGCGCGGTCGGCGTTGCGGGGACTGGGGATGGTGTTACGGGCCGAGCCACGGCCGGCCGCCGCGGCGCTGGCCGCCGAGGCCGAGCAGGCCATGATCGGCACGCACGATTTCGCCGAGCTGCGGCTGCTGTCGTCGTTGCAGTGCGGGCGGTTGACGTTGCCGGGAGGTTTGGCCGAATCGGCGGAGCGACTCGTCGGCGGGCACGGCGTCGGCGTCGCGGAGCGTCTCGGGCTGGAAACCGAGGCGCCGGAAGCGGAACTGCGGGCGGCCGTGTTCGATCGGCTCGGACAGTGGCGGGCGCAGTCGGAGAGCCCGCTGCTGTCGACGCGACAGCGGGCGGCGGCGCGGACCGTGGTGCGCAGTTGCGAAGGACTGCTCACCGATCTCGCGCCGACACCCGCCTACAACTAGCCGGTGATCAGTCGTCCCGACTGAAGCGGACGATGGCGACCCACAGCACGACGAGGCCGATCGCGAACACGATCGTGATGTCCAGCCAGATCGGCACCGTCCAGTTACCCCACGTGACGCCGGGATCGAGACTGCTCCGGGCGGCCGCGCTGATGTCGAGATGCGCGAACACGACGTGCCGCATCGGGGTGATCGCGTAGGTCAGCGGGTCGAGCCGGTTCAGCACGGCCAGCCACGCCGGCAGGTGCGACACCGGGAACAACGCGCCGGACGTGAAGTACAGGGGCATCACCAACATTTGGGTGACGGCCATGAAACTCTGGATCTGCTTGATCCGCACCGCGATCATCAGGCCGAACGACGTCAGCGTGA
This sequence comes from Pseudonocardiaceae bacterium, assembly GCA_036269975.1. Lineage (GTDB taxonomy): Bacteria > Actinomycetota > Actinomycetes > Mycobacteriales > Pseudonocardiaceae > DATEPR01. Next base: position 25,661 of record DATBDL010000392.1, read on the forward strand.
ACGCGAGCAGCAATTGCAGTCCGATGACCCCGAGAATCATGGTCAGCGAATACGGCACGCCGACCAGTGGCGCCACCGCGACCACCAGCACTCCTTGCAGCACGGCCACCGACGCGCCGCCGAGGCACTTGCCGATCACGATCGACCCGCGCCACACCGGTGCCACCAGCATTTCCCGCAGGAAGCCGAACTCCCGGTCCCACACGATCGACGCGGCCGAGAACAATGCCGTGAACAGCAGCGACATCGCCAGGATGCCGGGGAACATGAACGTACGGATATCGACGCCGCCGGTGCCGCCGGACGTCAGGGCGGAAAGGCCGGTGCCCAGGATGAACAGGAAGATGAACGGCTGGATCAGCGAGATGACCATGCGCAGCCGGTCGTCGACGAACCGGATGAGATCGCGCTGCCACACGATCTTCACTGCGCGCAGTTCGCCGGACAGGCTGCGCTTCGGCACCCGGACCGCCAGCACGGGGGCGGTTTCCAGTTGTACGGCCACGGTTATCGCCTTCCCATGCGCGCCATGTGCCGGCCGAGTTTCTCCGAACTGGTCGCCTCGGCCTCGCGGATCGTGTTGCCGGTGTAGGACATGAACACGTCGTCCAGCGACGGCCGTGCGACGCTGACGGACAGGATCGGCACGTCCAGTTCGGCGAACAGCCGGGGCACGAACCGCTCACCGTTCTCGACGGACAGAATGACCGAACCCTCCTTCACCACGGCGTCGAGGCCGAACTGTGCCGCTATCTCGGCGAGGGCGCGTTCGTTGTCCGGCGTGTCGATGCGCACCCGGTCCTTGCCGATGCTGGCCTTCAGAGCGGAAGGCGTGTCCAGCGCGATGATGTCGCCGTGGTCCATGATCGCGATGCGATCGCAGTATTCGGCTTCGTCCATGTAATGGGTCGTCACGAAGATCGTGATGTCCTCGGCGGCCTTCAGTTCCCGGACGTAGGACCAGATCGAGCCGCGCGTCTGCGGGTCGAGGCCGACGGTCGGCTCGTCGAGGAACAGCACGCGCGGCGAGTGCAGCAGGCCGCGTGCGATCTCCAGCCGGCGCTTCATGCCGCCGGAGAACGTGGCCACCTTGCTGGATCGCCGCTCCCACAGGCCGACCATCTCCAGCACCTGGCGCAGCCGGCCGTCGACCGAGGCCCGCGGCACGGCGTAGAGCTCGGCGTGCAGGCGGAGGTTGCGTTCCGCGGTGAGGTAGTCGTCCAGGGTGGTCGACTGGAAGACGAGACCGATGTTGCGGCGGACGTCGTTGCGCTGCGCGACAACGTCGTAGCCGGCGACGGTGGCGTGGCCGGCGGTCGGCCGCAGCAGGGTGCAGAGCATGTTGATCGTGGTGGACTTGCCGGCGCCGTTGGGGCCGAGGAAGCCGAAGATCTCGTTGCGGTGCACCGTGAGGTCGATGCCGCGCACGGCCTCGATAGCGCCGAAGCTCCGGACAAGGCCGCGCACCTCGATGGCCGCGGACTCGGTTGGTTTCATACACCGAGTGTAAACTTAGTCGTGGTTACGTCAAGTGGGTATGCTGAGGATGTGACCGGCCTGCGCGAACGCAAGAAGCTCCAGACCCGGCAGCACATCGCCGATGTGGCCGCGCGCCTGTTCGCGGAACACGGCTTCGAGGACGTCACTGTGGACCAGGTCGCCATGGCCGCCGACGTGGCGAAGAAGACCGTGTTCAACTACTTCCCGACCAAGGAGGACCTGGTCTTCGACCGGGCGGAGGAGCGGGAACTGGACCTGATCGCGCTGGTCCGCGACCGGCCGGCCGGCACGTCGACGATCGCCGCGTTCCGCGCCAAGACGATGCTGTTCCTGTCCAGGATCGCCGAACGGCCGCCGGACTTCCAGCGTGGCTCGGTGATCGAACTGACCCGCGACAGCCCCGCGTTGCAGCGCAAGGGACTGGAAATCCAGGAGACCCAGGCACGGTTGCTGGCCAAGGAGCTCGCCGCGGCCAGCGGTCAGCCGGACTGGGATCCGCTGGCCAACGCCATGGCCAGAACGCTGCTGGCCGCCAACCGGGCCGTGTTCATGGAGGTCCACCGGCAGTTGCACGTCGGCGCGACCCCACGGGAAGCGGCCGAGATCGCGCGCCCGGCCGCCGAGCGGATCTACGACCAACTCGAACGGGGTCTCGCCGACTTCGGCTGAGCGGCAGCGAGATCAGGCGATCGGAATCACCAGCGAGCGCAGGATGCCGGGCCAGCCGGGGCCGTCGTAGACGCGTTCCGGTACCAGGTAGTGGCCGGGGGCGACGGTGCGGATCTCGTCGTCGCGTACCGGTAGTAGGACGAGGTCCAGCGCGAACGGGCGTGCCTTCCGGCCCAACTCGTGCTCGACCTCGGTGACCACGCTGTTCATTCGCATGTCGCGATGCAGCTCGGCCCGGAGGCCGGTCCGCTTGCGAGTGTTGTGCCACCGGCTCGCGGCCTCCCACCTGGCGGCCACGACCCTGCCGAGCGCTGGCCACTCCCGCAGGCCGGTGAAGTCGGGTGGGCCGAACGACCGCACCACCGACCAGTCGGCCGGACCGGAAACGCTCAGCACGGCGCGCCACCACCCCAGCCAGCCATCGGCCAACTCGGCGGCGTCAGCCGGGGCCGCGGTCGGGTCGGCGGCGAGCTCGGCGTCCAACGGACCCGGCACCACGCCACCCACCGGCACGTCGATGCGTTCGGCCGCGCGGAACCACAGCGCCACGTCCAACAGCTCGGCCCACCGGTCGACCTTCATCACCCACGACGCCGTGCCATCGAGCTGCATGTGACGTTCCTTCGGTCAGGCGACCGGAACCGGCCCGTCGCCGATCTCGCCCGTCGGGGTGGCGGCGTGTACGAGCCGGTTGCGGTGGGCTCGTTTCGCCAGGATCGTGCTGGTCACGGCGATGACGGCGGCGATGGCCAGCGACAACAACAGGCCGGCCAGTGGCGCCCCGGTCAACTCGCCACCGAAGTAGCCGATCAGCGCGACGTACGTCGACCACAGGGCCGAGCCGACGACCGATGCCGGCGTGAAGCGGGCCAGCCGCCAGCGCAGCGTGCCCGTCAGCACGGCGCCGACAGTGCCGCCGGCCGGCAGCCACCGGCCGACGACCAGGATCGGGGCACCCCATCGGGTGATGTTGCGGGTGAGCCAGTCGGTGGCGGCCAGCATCGACGGCTTCGCGAACCGGCTCAGGGCGCGGGCGCCCGCGAAGCGGCCGAACGCGTAGAGCAGGTGGTCGGACATCGAGCACGACACCGTCGCCACCAGGATCACCACGGGCAGCGGAACCTGACCGGTCGCGGCCAGCACCCCCATGCCGACGAGCACCGGCTCCGTCGGCACCAGGGGAATCAGCCCGGCCAGGAACAACGTCACCATGGCCGTCGCAGCGGTGCTCACGTACCCCACAACGCCAGGAGAGTACCGATAGATCCCAGACCGGGGCGATCCTCAGCAAACTGCCAGCCAGATCACTTGGTCGAACCCGCCAGCACCCCCTGCACGAAGAAGCGCTGGAAGGCGAAGAACACCGCGAGCGGGACCACCATGGACACGAACGAGCCCGTGGCCAGCACGTCCACGTTCGTGCCGAACGCCCGCAACTGGGACTGCAGCGCCACCGTGATCGGCTGCGACGACGGATTGGCGAAGACGAGCGCGACCAGCAGGTCGTTCCACACCCACAGGAACTGGAAGATCGCCAGCGACGCGATCGCCGGCAGTCCTATGGGCAGCACCACCTTGCGGAAGATCCGCCACTCCTTGGCGCCGTCCATCCTGGCCGCCTCCAGCAGATCAGCGGGTATGCCGGCGAAGAAGTTGCGCAGCAGGAACACCGCGAACGGCAGGCCGAACGCGACGTGGAACAGCACGACGCCCAACAGCGAGCCGAAGATGCCCAGGTCGCCGTAGAGCGACGCGATCGGGATCAGCGCCACCTGGATCGGCACCACGAGCAGGCCGACGATGATCACCATCAGCCAGTCCTGGCCGGGGAACCGCATCCAGGCCAGCGCGTACGCGGCCAACGCGCCGATGCCGATCACCAGCGCCGTCGCCGGCACCGAGATGTAGACGGTGTTCACCAGCGACTGCATCACGGTCGTGTTGGCGAGCAGGTCCTGGTAGTTCTTCGCGGTGATCTGGGCCGGGACGGTGAAGATCTTCCACCACCCGGTCGTCGCGTTGTCCGCCTCGCCGCGCAGCGACGACGCGAACAGGCCGAAGATCGGCACCAGCCACAGCAGCGCGATCAGCAGCAGGAGCAACCGGACGAAACCGTTGCCGAGCAGGCTGACCACCTTCGTGAGCGGGCTGCGCCGTGGCGTGCCCGCGACGCCGGTGACCAGGAAATCGCCTTGCAGCGTCGCCATCAGCGCTCCCGCCGGAACCGTCGGATGTTGAACAGCATCGCGGGCATGACGACCAGGAACAGGATGACGCCGATCGCGCTGCCCTGACCGAGGTTGCCGCCGCTGCCGGAGCCGAACGCGACCTGCCACATCTGTAGCGCGAGCACGTTCGCGTCGGCCTGGGTCGAGCCGGGCGGGATGACGAACACCAGGTCGAACACCTTGAGCACGTTGATGATCAGTGTGACGAGCACGACGAGCAGCACCGGACCGAGCAGCGGCACCGTGACCCGCCGGAACACCTGCCACTCGGTCGCGCCGTCCACCCTGGCCGCCTCCAGCGCGTCGCGCGGGATCGCCGCGAGGCCGGCCGCGATGAACGTCATCGCGAACCCGGTGGTGATCCAGACCCACGCCGAGATGATCACCGGCGTGATCAGCGTCGACCCGAGCCAGCTCAGGCCACGGAAGGGCTGGGTGAAGTTGCCGGCCGGCATCCGGATCTGATAACTGCCGCCG
>DATBDL010000393.1:0-1734 GCA_036269975.1 Pseudonocardiaceae bacterium
AAGTTCTCGTTCGGCCTGATGCTGGCCGGCCTTTCGTATCTCTTCATGATGGGTCCTGGCCTGATCAACGGCACCCACGCACCGGCGAGCCCGTTGTGGCTGGTCGGCAGCTTCGTGATCGTGATCATCGGGGAGCTGTTCCTGTCACCCGTCGGCCTGTCCGCGACGACGAAGCTGGCGCCGGCCGCGTTCGCGTCGCAGATGATGTCCTTGTGGTTCCTTTCCGACGCGGCCGCACAGGGCATCAGCGCGCAGATCGTGCCGGTGTTCGGCCCGTCGACCGAGGTGGCCTACTTCGGCGTCGTCGGCGGTGCCACCGTGGTGCTCGGCATCGTGCTGTACGCCTTGGCGCCGGCGGTCGCACGCACCATGCGCGGCGTGCACTAGGCCGCCGTTCACGCCGACAGCGTCCGCACCGCCCTGCCCCGCACCGGCAGCACCCGCACGCCGCGGATATTGCGCGACCGCCGCCGTTTGGCGGCCCCGGCAGCGCTCAGGTCGGGGTAGCGCTCGAACAGTGCCCGCAGCGCCACGGCCGCCTCGATTCGGGCGAGGCCGGCGCCGAGGCAGTAGTGGATGCCGGCGGAGAACGCCAGGTGCTCCCGGTTGTTCGACCTGGTCGGGTCGAACCTTTCCGGATCGGCGAACACGGCGGGGTCGCGGTTGGCGCCGGCCAGCAGCAGGACGACTCCGGTGTCGGTCGGCAGTTCGGTGCCGGCCAGCGTCAGCGGCTGGTGGGCCAGGCGCATCGTGTACTGGACCGGTGGATCGTGCCGCAGCACCTCCTCGACGATGTCGTCGGCGCGGTCCGGGTGGGCCAGCAGCCAGTCGCGGGCGTCGCGGTTGCGCAGCAGTTCGATGACGCCGTTGCCGATCAGGTTGACCGTGGTCTCGAAACCGGCCACCAGCAACAGTTCCACCGTGGCCAGCAGATCGGAGATGGCGAGCGGTTCGTCTGAGGTGGCCAGTTCGCTCACGATGTCGTCACCGGGATGCTTGCGCCGCTCGGCCACCAGGGCGGTGAAGAACTCGGACATCTCGGCCAGCGCGATCCGGAGCCGCCGGTAGTCGGTCAGCGTCCACGTGCTGTCCAGCGCCAGCGCTACGATCGCGCCCCACCGCACGAACCTCGGATACTCGTCGTCCGGCACCCCGAGCAGGTCGCAGATGACCTGGATCGGTACGCGGACGGCGAAATCGCCGATCAGGTCGAAGCGGTCCCGGTCGGCGATGTCGTCGAGGAACCTGGCCACGATCTTCTCGATCCGCTCCGTCCGGTCGCGTAGCGCCCGTGGCGTGAACCAGGGTGCGACCAGGCGACGCAGCCGGGTATGCGTCGGCGGGTCGAGTGACAGGAACGAGTCCTCGATGGGATGTACGTGACCGGTCCGCTTGCCCCGGTCCGCCTGCCAGTCGTCGCGTCCCATCCCGGCGGTGGTCTGCACGCCGAACCGGCCGTCGCGCAGGACGGAGTTGGCCAGCCCGTGCGACGCGGTGACGTAGACGCCCAGCTTGCTGCGGACGAGTTCGCCGTCCTCGCGGACCTTCTCGTAGCGTCGGTAGGGGTCGGTGTTCGGGCCGCGGCCGAGCACCCGCGCGGCCGGATCGCCGATGAGGTTCTGCGCCCGCAGTGCAGCGCGCCAGACGAACATGGTCATGCCAAGCCGAAAGTCCCCGCTCATACCCTCCACGGTGGCCTGACGGGCCGCATTTCTCAAGGTCGGCACTCGGGTT
>DATBDL010000394.1:0-5390 GCA_036269975.1 Pseudonocardiaceae bacterium
GCTGGTCCGGCGCTACGGCGGGTTCGACACCTGCGAGGACGCCGTGCAGGAGGCCCTCCTGGCGGCCGCCACCCAAGGGCCGGTCGACGGCCTGCCGGACAACCCCAAGGCGTGGCTGATCACGGTCGCGGTCCGCCGGCGGACCGAGGTGTGGCGTAGCGACACCGCCCGGCGGCGGCGTGAGGAGACCGCCGCCGCTCAGGTGCCGCCCGAAGTACCCGCTGTGGACGACACGCTGACGCTGTTCCTGCTCTGCTGCCATCCCTCGCTGACCCATCCGTCCCGTGTGGCGCTCACGTTGCGGGCGGTCGGTGGCCTGTCGACGGCCGAGATCGCGCGGGCGTTCCTGGTTCCGGAAGCGACTGTCGCACAGCGCATCAGCAGGGCGAAGCAGCGGATCAAGGCCAGTGGCGCCGAGTTCCGCATGCCGCCGGCCGCCGAACTGCCGGAGCGGATGGCCGCCGTACTGCACGTGCTGTACCTGATCTTCAACGAGGGTTACACCGCCAGTTCCGGTGCCGAGCTGAACCGGGTGGAGCTGACGGCCGAGGCGATCCGGCTCGTCCGTCAACTGCATGCCCGGCTGCCCGGCGACGGTGAGATCGCCGGCCTGCTGGCGCTGATGCTGCTCACCGACGCCCGCCGCCCGGCCAGGACGACCCATGACGGTGTCCTGATTCCTTTGGCGGACCAGGACAGGTCACTCTGGGACGGGGCGGCCATCGCCGAGGGCACCGAGTTGATCACCCGCATGCTGGCTACGGCCGCCGTCGGCCCCTACCAGATTCAGGCCGCCATCGCCGCCGTGCACGACGAGGCTGTCACGGCGGCGGACACCGACTGGCGGCAGATCCTGGTGCTCTACGACCTGCTGCGTACGGTCGCGCCCGGCCCGATGGTCACCCTGAACCGCATCGTCGCGGCCGCGATGGTGCACGGTCCGGAATCGGCCATGAAACAGCTCGACACCGTCGCCGATGACCCGGCACTGGGCGGCCACTACCGGGTGGCCGCCGTCCGTGCCCATCTGCTGGACATGGCGGGCGATCACGATGCCGCTCGCGTGCACTACCGCGAGGCGGCGCGGCGGACGCTCAGCGTTCCCGAACAGCGCTACCTGGAGTCGCGGGCGGCAGCGGATCAGTCCAACGCCTGATACACCGACGTGCGGAAATCGCGCAGGTAGTTCGGTGGGCTCGGTGAAGTCCACCCCCGTTGGGTCATGAGAACGACTACCAGGTCCGCAGCCGGATCGGACGACCACGACGTGCCCATGGCGCCGTCCCACCCGTACTGACCTGGGGTGGCCGCGATGTCATCCTGTCGAGTGACGACCTGCAGGCCGAATCCCCACCCACGATTGTCGAACTGCCCTGGATACAGGCCGGACACCGCTTTCTGCGCTGGCGTCAACTGGTCCGCCGTCATCAGCGCGACCGACGCCCTCGACAGGACCGGCCCGCCGCCGGTCAGCAACATCCGCGCGAATGCCAGGTAGTCGTCCGCTGTGGAAACCAGGCCACTGGCGCCGGCGGGGAACGCGGGTGGCCGGCTCCACTGGCCGCCGACCGCGTCGTCATAGACGGTGAGACTGTCGCCGTAGGGCGAGTAGCTGGTCGCGAAACGGTCGAGTTTTCCTGAGGGCACGCTGAAACTCGTGTCGATCATGCCGAGCGGGGCGAAGATCCGTTCGTGCAGGAATGTCCCCAACGCTTGGCCGGTCGCCCGCGCGAGCAGTGCGCCCAGCACGTTCGAACCCGTGCCGTAGAGCCATTTCTCGCCCGGCTGGTGCAGCAGCGGCAGCGTCCCGAGCTGCCGGAGCCACTCGTCCGGCTCGGGCAGCTCGTCCGGGGCGGGTGCGCCACCGATGTGCAACTCGGCGATGGTCGCCTGGATCGGGTACGTCTGCGGCGGCGCGAGGATCAGGCCGAAGCCCATGCGGAACGTGAGCAGATCGCGGACGGTTATCGGACGTTGCGCCGGCACCATCTCGGTCACCGGTGCCGCGATGCTGGTCAGGACCTGCCGGTCGGCGAGTTCGGGCAGCCACCGGTCGACCGGATCGTCGAGGCGCAGCACGCATTCCTCGACCAGGATCATCGTCGCGGCGGCGATCACCGGTTTGGTCATCGACGAAATTCGGAAGATGGCGTCGCGTGTAACAGGTTGGCCGCCCAGCGACAATGTCCCGATCGTGTCAACGTGCGTCTCGCCGCGCCGGCACGTCAGCGCGACCAGGCCCGGTATTTCGCCACGGTCCACATAGCCGGCGAGAACGTCGTGCGTGCGGCGCCGTCGCGCGTTCGCCGGTCCGGCGGTGGTCATTCGTCTCCCTCGTCGCGAGGATTCAGAGTATGGCCCACCGTCCCGGCGCTGCCGATATGTTCGACGGTGCCACGTGGCGAGGGAGCCGAACGGACCAGGGACATGACGTCTGATTGGCATCTGGTCATACCTCCATTCGGGTGGGATCATTAGCAGACCAGTAACTCTCCGAGTAGGCCAGGCGACTCGTCCAGTGCGAAACCTCGCAGCGTGCTGGCCGTATCGTCGTACCGACCCTGAGATGTCCGTATCCCATGACTAGGCCGAACGAGTTAACTCTTGAGCAACCGCATAACACTGCGCATGCGATGTCGTTCCACTGCCGTGACCGGCTGGCCGCGGCCGGAAGGACTCATTTCGAGAAGTGAGACGCGCTCATGACGGCTTCCACAGCTCCTTCCCGTACCGCGCAGCAGCAGCACCGCAACGGCCTCGGCCTGTCCGCGCTCGGGCTCGGCGCCGCCGGCATCCTGCTCGGTGTGTTCGCTGCCGGCGCGTGGTTCGTGGTCGTCCCGGTCGGCCTGCTCGCGCTGATCTTCGGCGTGTTCGGCGTCAGCCAGAAGCGCTACTACGCATCCGACGCCGCGACGGCGGTCATCGGCATGATCGCCGGCGCCGTCACGCTGGCGCTGGGCATCTGGGGGACCGGCACGTTCCTGGACGGCCTGCACCAGCCGTCCGCGGTCAGTTCGGTCAGCGGCCGCGCGGTGCCCGCTGTGCCGGCCGTCGCCCAGGGGCCGGCCGCGCGGCCGTTCGGGCCTCCTCCAGGGCGTCCGTCCGGGCCGCCGTGGACCACCGGCGGCACCATCACCTGGGGTCAGCCGCACGACTTCGGCAACAATGTCGTCGTGGCGATCAGCGCACCAGTCGCGTTCACACCCGCATCGGCGGGCGCCGGGGGTGCCGTGCCGCGGTCGGTCGTGCTCAGCGTCACGGTCACCAACTGCGGCACGGCGGCCTACCGGCCGGACAAGTCGGTCTACGCGCCGAGCGCCACGTTCGACGGCCACCCGTTGCACCAGATCCCGCTGCCCGGCGGCACGGTGGACGCGCCCAAGTCGGCCGCGATCTCGCCCGGCCAGTCGGTCGGCTACCGGGTGGCGTACACACTGCCCACCCAGAGCGGCGAGCTGCACCTGACCTTGCGTCCCAACCCGAACGCCGCCAAGGCCGTCATCGGAGGCCAGGCTTGAGCACACTGGAGTCGATCGCGGACGGTGTCCACGCGTGGATCCAACCGCCCGGCACATGGTGGATCAACAACGCGGGAGCCGTCGCCGGTGCGGACGGCGTCGTTTTGATCGACACGTGCGCCACCAGAGCCAGGACCGAGCGGTTCCTGGCCGCCGTCGCCGCGGCAACCGGCGACCGCCCGATCCGCATGGCCGTCAACACCCACCTGCACGGCGACCACACCTACGGCAACGCGGTGCTGCCGGAGTCCACCGTGATCGTGGCGCACGAGCTGACCAGGACCGGCATGCTGGCCGATTTCCTGCTGACCGCGACACCGCCGATCTGGTCGCCGACCCCGGACTGGGGCGTCACCCGGATACGGCCGCCGTCGATCACCCTGCGGGACCGGGCCGTTCTGTACTCGGGATCGCGCCGGATCGAGCTGCACCATCCCGGCTACCCGGCCCACACGCCGGGTGACGTCGTGGCGTGGCTGCCGGAAGAACGCGTGCTGTTCACGGGCGATCTGCTGTTCCACCAGGTCACCCCGTTGGTGTTCATGGGTTCGCTGCCCGGCGCGCTGCGCTCGCTCCAGTGGCTGGCCGGCTTCGACGCGGCCGTCGTCGTCCCCGGCCACGGCCAGTTGATCCCCGGCGCGGACCTCCCCGACGTGCTGGCGGCGCACGAGCGCTACTACCGCTTCGTCCAGGACACCGCCGACGCGGCCGACGGCAGGGCCCCGCTGGCCGTGGCCCGCGACGTCGACCTCGGCGAGTTCGCGACGTGGCCGGACCCCGAACGCCTGGTACTGAACCTGCACCGCGCCCACGCCGACGCCACCGACACCCCGCTGGACGTGCTGGCCGCCTTCACCGACGCCGTCACCTGGCACGGCGGCCCACTGCACTGCACGGTGTGAGACAGCGGGGGCCCGCCCCCGCTGTCTCACGGCGACCTCAGTGACTCGGGAACACCACCCCCGCCGCGCTGCCGCCGCGACGAACCGGTTCGCCGGCCGCCAGGACCTTCCCGTGGCCGAGGAACTGCAGGCCGGTGGCCGCGCCGATATCCGGCGGGATCATGATCGACGGATTCAGCGGTGACGTGTTGCTGATCGCGAAGGACTGGCCGAGTGCTTGCAGCCCTGGGGTCGTCGACGCGGCGATGAACGACGGTTCCGCCTGGCTGGTGGCGGAATTGCGTTGCGACGCCCGTGGTGCCGCGATCGCGTCCGGCAGGCTCATGCCGAAGTCGATCCGGTTCACCAGGATCTGCAGCACGGTGGTGATGATGCTGGCGCCGCCCGGCGACCCGATCGCGAGCCACGGCTGTCCGTGCAGCAGCACGATCGTCGGCGACATGCTGGAGCGCGGCCGCTTGCCCGCCGCTGGGAGGTTCGGGTCGGGCACGCCGGCCTGCAACGGCGTGAAGTCGAAGTCGGTCAGCTCGTTGTTCAGCAGGAAACCACGGTGTGGCACCACGATCGCGCTACCGCCGAGTTCCTCGATGGTGTTCGTGTACGACACGACGTCGCCCCACCTGTCGGTCACGACGAAGTGGTTCGTGTTGGTGCCCTCGTCGGGTTGCCTTGCCGTAGTCGGCTGGGCCGGCGTGCAGCCACCACTGCCGGCGAACGGATCACCGGGCGCGACGGGGCTGGTCAGGGCGTGGTTCGGGTCGATCAGGCAGGCGCGCTGCTGCCCGAACGACTTCGACAGCAACTGCTGCTCCGGCACGTTCACGAACCGAGGGTCGCCGACGTAGCGGTTGCGGTCGGCGAACGCGAGCCTGGTCGACTCGAGGTAGTGGTGCAGCGCCTCGACCCTGGTCTCGCTCGCCAGGTCGAAGTTGCCGAGAATGTCGAGCGCCTCGCCGACCGTGGTGCCCCC
>DATBDL010000395.1:0-19397 GCA_036269975.1 Pseudonocardiaceae bacterium
TGATCCTCAACACCGGCACCGGCATCAAGTACCCGACGACGGTCGCCGTCGACGCGCCGATCCTGCCGGCGGACGGCCGGATTCCACCAGCGTCCACTACCGATCGGTAACAACCTAACCGACCTTGTCATGCCCACTTGACAGCGCCGTTCTATGGTCAGGAAGGTGGGCGCCGTCGATCCGGACATGACCAACTGACCAAGAGGTCCCCTCGTCGGGGGAACCCCTTGTTACAAGGCTAGTCGATCATGGCGTCGGGGTCGAGCGCGTTTCGGCAAGGCTGTGGACAACTCGGAGGCGTTGGATGATGGGCTCCCCCCGCACAGAGGTGCGAGAGCGGGATTCGGGACTAGCGGCGACACTCCGGCCACGCCATGTCAGCATGATCGCGTTCGGCGGCACGATCGGTGCCGGGATCTTCGTCGGCAGTGGCCAGACGATCGCGAGCATCGGTCCCGCCGTCGTGGTGAGCTACCTGGTGGTGGGCATCGTCGCGGTCGTCGTGATGCGCCTGCTCAGCGCGCTGACCCAACGCGATCCGGACTGCGGTGCGTTCGCGGTCTACGCCGGCAAGGCGTTCGGCCACGTCGGACGGTTCTCGGTTGGCTGGATCTACTGGTGGCTGCTGGTGGTCACGGCCGCCGTGGAGTGCGGGGCCGCCGCGTCGATCGCGCACACCTGGCTGCCCGCCATGCCGACCTGGGGCTGGACGTTCCTGTTCCTGGCCACGTTCGCGCTGATCAACCTCGGCCCGGTCCGGATGTTCGGCGAGTTCACCTTCTGGCTCGCGGTGATCAAGGTCGTGCTGGCGATCGGCGTGCCGGTGCTGGCCTTGCTGGCCGTGATCGGAGTGCTACCGAAGGTGCACTCGCCGGGGTTCTCGAACGTGATCGACAACGGCGGCCTGCTGCCGTTCGGCACCGGCTCGGTGTTCTCCGGCATGCTGGTGGCCGCGTTCTCGTTCATCGGCATCGAGATGGCCGCGATCGCGTCCGGGGAGGCCGACCGGCCGAGTCGCGTGGTGCGCAAGTCGATCCGGGTCACCGCCTACACGGTGCTCGGGGTCTACGTGGTGGCCATGGCGATGACGGTTCTGCTGGCACCGTGGAACTCCCCCGCCGTCGCGGCGAGCCCGTTCGGCACGATGATGAACGCGATCCACATCCCCGCCACCGCGACGATCATCAACGTCGTCGTCTTCACCGCCGTGCTGTCGGTGCTCAACTCGTGCGTGTACTCGGCGTCGCGGATCGGGTACTCGCTGGCGCTGCACAAAGACGCGCCGCGCTCGTGGGCCAGGCTGTCGCCTAACCGCGTGCCGACGGCGGCCGTGATCACGACCGCCGTGCTCGGTTTCGGTGTTTCGCTGGCCAACGTCCTCGCACCGGGCAACATCGGCCTGGTGCTGGTGGACTCGTCCGGCGCGGTCGGCATCATGGTGTGGATCGGGATCGCGTTGTCCTACCTGAAGATTCGGCCGAAGCCGGACGCGCGGCTCACGCACGCCGCCGCCGTCGCGCCGCGCCGACTGTCGGTCGCGGCGTGGCTGGCCGCCCTGGCGTTGGTCGGAATGCTGGTGGGCATGGTGTTCCTGCCGTCGACCCAACTCGAACTGCTGATGACGGCGATCCCGGTGATCGTGATCTTCATCGTGGTGTTGTGGCGGGAGACGAACGCGTCCGCCGACCCTGACTGGTGAGGACGTCACGTACTGTCTGCGCATGAACGAGGGCTGGATACCGGAGGGTGTCGACCCGAGCACGCCGAGCAAGGCGCGCGTGTACGACGTGCACCTCGGCGGAACGCACAACTACGAGTCCGACCGGCTGGTGGCCGCCCAGGTCGTTGCGCGGCTGCCGGAACTGCCGACGCTGCTGCGGGCCAACAGGGCGTTCCTGAGACGAGCCGTCCAGCACCTGGTCGACCTGGGCATCCGGCAGTTCCTCGACCTCGGTTCCGGTATTCCGACCGTCGGCAACGTGCACGACGTGGCGCAGCACGCCAATCCGGACTGCCGAGTGGTCTACGTGGACATCGATCCGGCGGCCGTCGCGTACAGCCAGGCGATCCTGGCCGGTAATCCGTGGGCCAGCGCGGTCTTGGGCGACCTGACGCTGCCGGATGCCGTGCTGCACAACAGGGAGATCAGGGACCTGCTGGACCTGTCGCAGCCGATCGCGCTGCTGATGGTGGCCGTGCTGCACTTCCAGCCGGACACGGCCGGCTGTGCCGCGATCGTCCGCGAGTACACCAGCGCGCTGGCGCCGGGCAGCTACCTGGTCATGTCACACGCCGCGTCGGCCGGCCGGGCGATCGACCGGGTGCGGGATGCCGCCGAAGTGTTCAGCGCCAACGTCGGCGGCTTCTACCTGCGTAGCCAGGAGGAGGTCGCGAGCATGTTCGGCGACCTGCGGTTCGTGCGGCCCGGCCTGGTCAACATGAGCGAATGGCACCCCGACCCGGACGACCCGACGCCATCGGCCGACATGCACCACGGCTACGCCGGAATAGCCCGCGTCAACTGAGCCGGCGGTGTCGCCGGGGCGCGCCGACCGAGTGCCGCCGACGGCGTGGCCGGTGCGCGATCAGCACGGCGCCGATCACGAGACCCGCGATCGCGCTGAGCCCGTTGACGTCGACCGCCGGCTTCCACCGCACTGTGCCGTTGCTGATCACGAACGCGCCGACCGGCCAGGCCAGCAGGCCGAAGCCGCCGCCCTGCTGCGGTCCGCCCTGCGCCGTCCCGGTGCCACCGCCACCGCCGCCCATCACGACGGCGGCCGGGATGACGACGACGCCGTCGTGCTCGACCGGTTCGCCGAACACCCGCCGTGCGGACAGCGTGTCCCTGATCGTGCCGACGAACTCGCCGAACTCCACGCCCGATCACCCTCCCCTTGCCACCTCGTCGAGCCGTAGCCTCCCACTGCCCGGCCACGGCCCGACGAGGTGTGGGGTCAGTTGACCGTGATCGCGTCCAGATCCGGCGCGAACGCCGTGTCGTTGTGGAACCTGACGGTGTTCGCACCCGCCTTCAGGTTCACCGTGATGCTGTCGTCGACCGGGGTCGAGAAGCTGGCGCCGGTCAGGTTCACCTGGGTGTCCGCACCGCCGTCGACGCTGACGAAGAAGCTGCGACTGCCCGAAAGCAGGTACGTGAAGGTGAGCGTCCTCGCGCCGGCCGTTGCCTCGTCGATGTTGTCGATGGTCACGAAGTTGGCGGCGCCGTTGCCGATGAAGCCGACCTTCTGACCACCGGAACACGCCGAACACGACGCGGTCTTGGCAGCGCCGGCGATCGTGTTGCCGGCCGCCTCGGCCTCGATCCGCACGCTGCCGCCGGTCGGCACGGCCTTGATCAACTGGACCGCGCCCGGTCCGAGCGTGATGTGGTAGCTGCCGGAGATGGTGCCCAGCGACGATCCGGTCCACAGGTCGGTGGCAGTGGCGCTGCCGCTCAGCCCAGCACTCGTGAGGCTCATCGTGTCGGTCTGGCTCCCAGTGCCGGAGAAGTTGAACAGGCCGATGATGACGCTGCCGTCCCTCTCGGTCTTGCTGTAGACCTGCTGGTTGCCGCTGTTGACGATCCGCTTGGCGTCGACACTGTCCTGGTCGACCGCGAGCACCCTGGTGTTCTTCAGGAAACCGAGGTCGGTGCTGTCCAGGTTGGTGAGGTCGGTGCCCAGGATCAGCGGCGAGGCGCCCATCGACCACAGGCTGATCATCGACTGGCGTTCCGGCACGGTGAGGCCGTCGTTGCTGCCGTTGCCCAGTTCGGTCGAGTCGTAGTCGTTGAACGCGCCAGGCCCGCCGTCCGGCTGCCAGTTGGCGACCTGCGCGAAGCGGCTCTGCACGCCGGCCCAGGAGGTGAGGGGGAAGCTGCTGCCGCCGGTTTCACAGGAGTAGCACTCGATGTCACCGCCGGTGCGCCAGCCGTTGGAGAGCTGGGCCCAGGTGGCGGCGCCGCTGATCGCGAGGTTGTTGGAGAGTTCGAGGTGGATCGGCCGGCCGGTCTGGCGCAGTGCGGTCGACCATGCCTGGATGTCCGGGACGTCACTCGTGCCGACGCCGTCGATCTTCACGTAGTCGACGCCCCAGGCCGCGAACTCGTCGGCCCACGAGTTGACGAAGTCCTGGGCGCCCGGCTTGGTGAAGTCGATGCCGACCATGCCGTTGCAGTTGAAGTTCTTCTCAGCGGTGGTGGTCGCGATGTCCTTGGCGTGCAGGCTGGTACCGAGAATCGGCGTGTTCCGCGCGACGGCCTGCTTCGAGATGCCCGGCGTGACGTAGAGGCCGAACTTGAGACCGTCGGCGTGCACGTGGTTGGCGACGACCTGGATGCCGTTGGTGGCACCGGAAGCGGGGAACTTGGTGGTGTCGGTGACCCAGCGGCCGTTCGCGTCGACGTTCGGGCCCTGGCTGCCGGGGCACTGGTACCAGAAGTCGTCCAGGTTCACGTACTGGTAGCCGACCGAGGCAAGGCCGCTGCTCTTCATCGCGTCGGCCTGTGCGTCGATCTTCGCGGCCGTCGGATCGTGGCGGATGAAGCTCCAACTGCTCCAGCCAAGGGCGGGTGTGGCCCCGACGCCGTTGTTCTCGGCAGTGGCCACGGACGAGGGAATCAAGGCCGTGGCGGTCATCGCGAGCGTGGCGGACACCACGGCGAGCACGGCGGCACGAGTGCGCATGGGTAGCAGTGTGAAACGTTTTCGATATCCGTGAAGACACTATGCGTGATACGGGTTCACAGTATTGTGCGGCCTTGGGGACCAATTCGGTTGCGGCGGTCCGGTTGTGTTGCCTACCTTGCCGGCATGGCGATCTTGATGGTGCGTCGTGTCCGGGGGACCGCGGTCCCGGCGTGCGTGGGGCTGGCATCCGCTCGTTGACGAGTGGGCCGCGCGTGTCGTCGCTGACGCGCGCCCGTTGCCGGGGCAGTTGGTGGTGGACATCGGCGCCGGCCATGGTGCGCTGACACGGCATCTCGTCGCGGCCGGTGCGCGGGTGCTGGCCGTCGAACCGAACGCTGGACGGGCTCGGCGGCTGCGGGAACGATTCGCGGACGCGCCGGTCACCGTGGTGGAGCGCGACGTCCTGTCGATGCCGTTGCCACGGCGGCCGTTTCGCGTCGTGGCCAGTCCGCCGTACTCGATCACGGCGCCGTTGCTGCGGATGCTGTTGGCACCGGGGTCGTCGCTCGTGGCGGCAGACCTGGTGTTGCAGCGAGCCGTCGTACGGCGGACCGTCGAGCAGGGCTACCGGCGATGGCACGTCAGCGCAGGACTGTCCTTGCCACGAAACGCTTTCCGCCCACCACCACAGGTCGACTCGGCAGTCCTGGTGATCCACCGACGACGGTAAGGGGGCCTCAGGATGCGGAAGAAAACACCTGTAATCGCGGAATCCAAGTTGCGCGAACGCGGAACGAATGCCACTCTGCCGTGGTGGACGGAGCGCTGACGGGGCTGGCTGACCGCCGTTTGACGGCCGTGCTCGCCGACAGGATGGCCGAGGAGCCGACCGTGGTCCTGAACGGGCCTCGAACGGTGGGCAAGAGCACCCTGCTGGGCTCTCTCGCACAGCGGATCGGCACGGTGGTGATCGACTGCGACGACCCGGCCACCCGCGCCGCTGTACGCAACGATCCAGGACGCTTCGTCGCCAGGCCCGGCACGGTGCTGATCGACGAATACCAGCACGTGCCGGAGCTTCTTGACGCGATCAAGGCCGAACTCAACCGCGATCTGCGACCCGGTAGGTACGTCCTGGCCGGCTCCACGCGGTATTCGACGCTGCCGCAGGCAGGGCAGTCGCTCACAGGTCGGGTCGACATCCTCGATGTGCTGCCGTTGGCCCAACTGGAAATCGACGGAAATGACAGAGAACCTCTCGTCCATTGTCTACTCCAGGGCACGAGGCCGCCGCTGTCAGCCGAGCAGTCCCGGACGACTCGTGACGAGTACGCGCACCGGATCACGTCCGGCGGGATGCCGGTCGCCCTGCGACGGCCGCCCGGACGTTCGCGTTCTCGCTGGTTCCGCAACTATCTCGATCTTGTCGTCGACCGGGACGTGATCGAACTGAGCCGGGTACGGCAGCGTGAGATGCTGCCCCGCCTGCTGAACCGACTGGTCGCCAGGTCCGCGCAGGTGTTGAACATCGCCGCGGCCGCTCAGGCGATCGGAATGGAGAAGAGCAGCGCGGAAAACTACCTGCGTCTCCTGGAAGCGGTGTTCCTCGTACAACGCCTGCCCGCCTGGGGCACCACACTGGGATCGCGAGTGGCACGCCAGCCCAAGATTCATCTCGTCGACGCGGGTGTCATGGCTTGGCTGATCGGCCTGACCCCGGAAAAGATCGCCCAGGGTGATCCGGCCGTGCTGACCGAGTACGGGCACGTTGTCGAATCGTTTGCCGTCGGCGAGATTCTCAAGCAGGTCAGTTGGTGGGACGCGCCAGTCGCGGTCGGGCATTTTCGTACCGCTTCCGCGGACGAGATCGACCTCGTCCTGGAACGGGACGACGGAGCCGTCATCGCTTTCGAAGTCAAGGCGGGGACTCGAGTTCACGGCGAGGATCTGCGTGGGATCAAGACTCTGCGCGCCAGGCTCGGTGATCGCCTCCTGGCCGCGATCGTCCTCTACACCGGCGCCTTCTCCTACACCCACGATGACGGCACCCTGGTACTGCCCCTTGACGCGCTGTGGAAATGAGCGTGGCAGAACGGTGACCGTGACATGTGTCCTGGGTGGATCGTGATGGATGTCCCAGGTATGCCCCACGCCCGGTTCGTACCGTTGACGTCGTGAAGAAACTGACGACCAGCCTCGCCGTCGGCGTGGTGGCCATCGCCACCGTGGCCTCCGGCCCCCTGGCCAACGCGGCCACAACCGGCACCACGATCACCGTGCACACGGGTACGACCCTCGCCACCGTGCCGTCCGCCGCCATCGGTGTCAACGACTGGCAGGCCGACGAGTACATGAACACGCCGGGCAGTGACTCCCTACTGGCGGCCGACGGTGTCCGCGTTCGGGAGCTCAATACCGGTCCCTGGGACGACGTCTACCGCTGGCAGACCAACTCCTTCGACCACGATCCCATCACCGACGGCTACGGACCGGCCACCGCGCAGCCGTGGCAAACCTGGGCCTCGCATGCCAAGCGGATCGGCGCCCAGATGATGGTGCACGTCAACTACGGCAGCACCGCGACCGACGGACCCGGTGGCACCGACATCGGCCCGCAGGAAGCCGCCGCCTGGGTGCGGCAGGCCAATATCGTCGACCACGACGGCATCAAGTACTGGGCGATCGGCGAAGAAGTCTGGGGTAACGGCTACTTCTCGTTCATGGGCGACTTCGAGCCCGACCACCACACCGACAAGGGCCCCACCTTCTACGGCCAGGAAGTCGCGAAGTACGCGGCTGCGATGAAGGCCGTCGATCCGAGTATCAAGATCGGCGTCGAACTGACTCCGTTCGGTTCCACGCTCCCCGGCGGTCTGACGTTGCCGCCGTGGAACGATCCTGTGCTCGCCGCTGCCGGTAACGCCGTCGACTTCGTGGACGTCCACTCCTACAACTACGGCGGTGACGACGCGGCATTGTTGGCGTCAACGGCCAACATTCCGTCGCTGATGCAACTGCTCCGCGGCGAAATCGCCAAGCACGTGCAGGTGGTGATCGGCGAGACGAATTCCAACGGCATCGACCCCGGCACGCAGGGCATCACCACGCCGGACGCGCTCTTCGCGCCCGACGACATCCTCACGTGGCTGGAACAGGGCGCTTCGGACGTGAACTGGTTCGACTCGCGGCACGGCCCGTTCCCGGACCAGGCCGGCTCGCCGGACGACCCGAACGGCACCGGCTACGCCACCTGGGGTCTGCTGTCGGACGGCCCGACCGCGTGCATTCCGAACACGGCCGGCCAGCAGGTCTGCGAACCGCCGCTGAACACGCCTTACCCCGGCTACTACGGCTACGGCATGGCGACCCGCCTCGCGACGCCGGGTGCGCGGCTCGTGTCGACTACCGGTGCCGCCGCGCCGATCGTGACGCACGCGGCGATCCAGCGCGACGGGAAGCTGGTTGTGTTGGTGGAGAACGAAGATCCTCAGTCGGCACACGACGTGACCATCGACTACGACGGTTACCGGCCACAGCCGTTCGCGCCCGCCTTCACCTACGGCCCGCGCGGGCCCGGTGTCACGGTCACACGATCGGGAAACGTCCATCTCGCGCCGTACAGCATGACCGAACTGGTCCTGTCACGCGGCTGAGCGGCGGCGCGCCTGCGCCTCGGCGACGGCCTTGACCGCGGCAAGGGTGTGCTCGATCGACTCGGCGTTGAAGCCGGGTCGATCGGCGCGTCCGGTGACGCGTGGTCCCAGGAATTCGCGGACGAATCGGTTGCCGACCCGGTACCAGTGCTCGGTCAGCCGGCAACCGACCGGGGTCGATTCGATTTCGTACGACCAGCGGGAAACCCGGATACCGATCGGCGCGCGGACGTCGAAAGTGAACAGGCGGCGGTCCTCGTATTCGACGACTGTCACCCGCGTCCACCATTCCCGGCCGTCGCCGTTGTGGCGGTTGAAGCCGCGGTACCTGGCGCCGACGGCGGGGCCGGTGGCACCGTCGAGCCAGCGTCCGCCGATGTTCTCCGGGCTGAATTCGCCCATTCGGGGCAGATCGGTGACCATCGCCCACACGGCGGGTGGATCGGCCGCGATCTCCACGCTGCGCGTGATCCATGGTTTCACCACATCGACGTTGCCAGCGGCGGTTTACCGCGGCAACGCCGTCCGTGCGGTCATCCGTCAACGCTGCCTGGAACGATGCCGTGCCGTTGCGGGCCGGCGGCGTTCCGGAATATGTTGTGGATCGCAACATATGGGTGACGAGGAGGGCACTGTGGCCGGTTCTCGACGGATACCGCTGCTGGCCGTGTTGGCCGCGATCGGCCTGGTGGCACTCGTCATCGCCGCGCCGGCGCAGGCCGCTTCCCTGCTCAACACCGGTGGCGCGCCGAACTGCTGCGGCAGCGGATCGGACTGGGCGCCGGGCGACAACTCCTTCCTCGGCCGCGCGGCGAGCCCCGCCGCGACCGCTGACGACGCCTGGTTCACCGGCAGCAGCGGCGACCTGACGAACGTCTTCTACCCCACCCTGGACACCTCCGACTTCACCGACCAGCAGTTCATCGTCGGCGATTCCGGGCACACCTGGGACCAGACCGAGAAGACCGACGCCAGCCACACCGTCGCGCTCGCCAACAACAACGCACTGGCCTGGACGGTCACCAACACCGGCAGCAACGGCAAGTGGCGCATCACCAAGACGATCTACACGGACCCGAGCCGGCCGGTGGTCGACGAGCACGTCACGTTCACCGTGTTGTCCGGGACGCTGAGCCAGTACACGCTGTACCAGCTCTCCAACCCGTCGCAGGACGGCAACGGCAACAACGACACCGGCCAGACGGTGACGTTCAACAGTCGCCAGATGCTGGTCGCGACCGGCGCCAACAGCGGCAACACCGCGAGCGACGCGTCGGCGCTCGCAGTCGGCAACGGCCTTGGCTGGCTGACGCAGGCCGGCACCACGATGTTGTCCAGCGGTTTCGTCGGCACCAACGACGGCTGGCAGGACCTGCTCGGCGGCAGCGCGCCCGACCACACGATGTCCAACGCGTATTCGTCCGCCACGAACGGCAACATCGCCCAACTCGGCCAGTTCGACCTGGGACCGGTGGGCACGCAGACCAGCGTGTCGTTCGACCTGGCGATCGGCTTGGGCGGCACGCCCAACACGGCAGAGACGAACGCGGACGCCGAGCTGAGCAGCCTGGCCGGCAACGAGAACGGCGCACTGACCAGCTACGAGAGTCAGTGGTCCTCCTGGCTCGGCGGCCTGAACACCTACGGCGGCCTGGGCGGCGAGCAGTTCCTGGTGTCCGCCATGGGTTTGAAGGCGTCGCAGGACCCGAGCAGCGGCGCGATCGTGGCCGGGATCGGCCATCCGTGGGGCGACTCGTTCAGCACGTCCGACCCCGGTTACAGCCGAACGTGGGCGCGCGACATGTACAACATCGTGACGGGCCTGCTGCTGGCGGGCGACAATACGGACGCCGACAGCGCCGTGCATTTCCTGTTCGACCACCAACAGGAATCCGACGGCCATTTCCCGCAGAACTCGTTCACCAGCGGCGCGCCGAGCTGGACCGGTATCCAGCTCGACGAAACCGCCTATCCGATCGTGCTGGCGTGGCAACTGCGCACGTTCGATCCGGCGCTGGTCGGCTCGTCCTACTACACCAACCACATTCTCCCCGCCGCCAACTACCTGGTCGCGCACGGGCCGTCGACCAGTGAGGAACGCTGGGAGGAGAACGGCGGATATTCGCCGTCGACGATCGCGGCCGAGATCGCGGGGCTGTATCTGGCGTCGCAGATCGCGAGCCAGAACGGCGACTCGACGCACGCCGGCTCGTTCCAGTCCACTGCGGACAGTTGGGCGGCGAACGTGGCCTCGTGGACCTACACGACGAACGGTCCGTTCGGTGACGGGCAGTACTTC
Source organism: Pseudonocardiaceae bacterium (assembly GCA_036269975.1). Lineage (GTDB taxonomy): Bacteria > Actinomycetota > Actinomycetes > Mycobacteriales > Pseudonocardiaceae > DATEPR01. The sequence continues at coordinate 10,584 of DATBDL010000395.1, forward strand.
GTGCGGATCACGCCCTCCGGCAACCCGAACAGCGGCGCCACCGTGACGCTGGCCAACAACGGCGGCACCTACAACGAGAACGCCGTGGTGGACAACGGTTTCCTGCAACTCGTCGACCTGGGTATCCTGCCGGCCAACGATCCCAGGGTCGCCAACACGATCGCGGTGACGGCGAACCCGAACGCGAACACGTCGACCGGTTCACTCGAAGAACTGCTGCCCAACGGGATGGACTTCTTCCGGTACAACCACGACGGCTACGGCGAGCCGGCGAGCGGCGGGAACTGGACCGGGGCCGGGATCGGGCGGCTGTGGCCGATCCTGGACGGCGAGTTCGGCCAGTACCAGTACCTGCTCGGCAAGCACGTCGCGCCCTACGTCACGGATCTCTCGCACTACGCGGCGAGCTCGGGCCTGCTGTCCGAACAGGTCTGGGACAACGCGGCCCCAACCGGCGACACGCCTGGCGCCGCGACGCTGTCGATGGACGCGCTGAACTGGTCCCTGAGCATGTACATCCAGTTGGTGGCCGCCGAGTACGACCAGGCGCACGGCATCGGCGGCCTGCCCGGCCAGGCGGCCGCTGTCGTCAGCCACTACGCGGGCGCCGCGAAGCCTGCCGTGACGACGTCGGTGAGCCCCCCGGTGACCGGCCAGCCGGTGACCGTGCGCTACAACGGTTCGCTCGCCGCGTCGGCCACGTCGATCGACCTGCACTGGGGGCACGACGGCTGGCAGAACGTCACCGACACGGCGATGGCCAAGCAGTCCGACGGATCGTGGACGGCGACGGTCACCGTGCCGGCGGGAACCGGTCTGAACACGGCATTCCAGAACCAAAGCGGCACGTGGGACAACAACGGCGGCGCCGACTACAACCTGGCCGCGATCAACGCAACCGTCTCGTCGTCGGTGAATCCGTTGACCACCGGCAGCACCACGATCCGCTACGCCGGCTCGCTGGCCGGCTCGGCCACGTCGCTGACGCTGCACTGGGGCCACGACAACTGGCAGGGCCTCACGGACACGGCGATGACGAAGCAGGCCGACGGATCGTGGAAGGCGACGATCACCGTGCCGGCCGGCAGCGTGCTCAACCTGGACGTGTTCAACCAGAGCAACACGTGGGACAACAACAACGGCGCCAACTACGGGTTCGCCATCCGCTAATATCTTAAATTAAGTCCTTTCGGAGCCTTGACCTGCGGAGAAGCCCCGTCCTACGGTCCGACCATGCATACGAAGCCGAGACGGCTTGCCCTGCTCCTCACGACAATGGCCACACTGACCGGCCTGGCGCTGGTCCCCGTGGCACCGGCGGCCGCCGACGGCCTGCCCTGGATGAACACGAACCAGACCCCCCAGGCCCGCGCGGACGAGCTGTTAGCCGCGATGACACTGGCGGACAAGGTGAACATGCTGCACGGCGTGGACACCTCCCAGTCCCCCGTGCCCGCCGTGGGCTACATCCCACCGATCCCCGCCCTGGACGTACCCGGCATCACGATGACCGACGGCCCGGCCGGTGTGCGCACCGGATCGGACAAGAGCACCGAACTGCCGTCGCCGTCCGCGGAGGCGGCCAGCTTCGACGTCAACGACGCGCAGCTCTACGGCACCGTGCTCGGCACCGACGCCAAGGACCTCGGCGAGGACCAGGTGTTCGGGCCGGGCATGAACATCCAGCGCGTGCCGGTGAACGGCCGCAACTTCGAGTACTACAGCGAGGACCCCTACCTGTCCGGCACGATGGGCGGGGCCGACGTGCGCGGCATCCAGAGCCAGGGCGTGATCGCCACGCTCAAGCACTATGTCGGGAACAACCAGGAAACGAACCGGATGTCCGTGTCGGACAACGTGGACGACCGGACGTTGCACGAGATCTACGAGAAGAACTTCGGCATCGCGGTCGCCGACGGTGATCCCGGCTCCGTGATGTGCTCGTACAACCAGATCAACGACATCTACTCGTGCGACAACAGCGAGACGCTCGGTTCGCTGCGCTCGCAGCTCGGTTTCGACGGTTTCGTCGTTTCCGACTACCCGGCGACGCACGCGACCACGTCCATCAAGGACGGGCTGAACGTCGAACTCCCCACCGGCGTGTTCAACACCCTGACGAACGTGCAGGCCGCGCTGGCCAACGGCTCGATCGCGATGTCGGACATCGACGCACGGGTGCGGGAAACGCTGATCGTGCTGTTCAAGTTCGGCATCTTCGACCGTGGCCCGATCACGCGTACGCCGATCAACCAGAACGCCGATGACATGAAGGTGCTACAGATCGAGGAGGACAGCGCGGTTCTGCTGAAGAACGCCGGCAGTGTCCTGCCGATCGGCGCGGCGACGACGAACATCGCCGTGATCGGCACGCCGGCCAAGGTGTCCGCCCAGGGTGGCGGCAGCAGCCAGGTCAACCCGCTGTCGGTGGACGACAGTTTCGACGCCATCGTGCAACGAGCGGGCGCGGGAGCGACCGTGTCCTACGCCGACGGCACGTCGCTGACCACAGCGGCCGCGAACGCCAAGGCGGCGGGCATCGCGCTGGTCTTCGTGAAGGACAGCGAGAGCGAGGGCAGCGACCGGGCCAACCTGAGCCTGCCGGGCAACCAGGACGCGCTGATCGCCGCCGTAGCCGCGGCGAATCCGCACACCGTCGTGGTGCTGCAGACCGGCTCCGCGGTGTTGATGCCGTGGTTGTCGCAGGTCAGTGGCGTGTTGCAGACGTGGTACCCAGGCGCCGAGGGTGGCCTGGCCACCGCGTCACTGCTGTTCGGTGACGTCAACCCGTCCGGCAAGCTGCCGCAGACGTGGCCGATGACGAACAGCCAGGTCCCGGCGAGCACGCCGGCCCAGTATCCCGGCGTCAACCTCCAGACCAGTTACTCGGAGGGCATCTACGTCGGCTACCGGTGGTACGACGAGCACAACCAGACGCCGTTGTTCCCGTTCGGTTTCGGCCTCTCGTACACCCATTTCGCGTACAGCAACCTGAAGCTGACGGCGAAGTCGGGCAACTCGAACGATCCGGTCACGTTGTCGTTCGACGTGACGAACACCGGCAAGGTCTTCGGTTCCGAGGCGCCGCAGGTGTACGTGGCAAAGCCGGACCGGGTGGCCGACACGCCGCCGAAGGAGTTGGGCGCGTTCACCAAGATCTCCCTGGCGCCCGGCCAGAAGAAGACGGTCACGGAGACGATCGACCCGCGCGAACTGTCCTACTGGGACTCCGGTGCACAGGCGTTCTCGGTGCAGGACGGCAACTACAACATCCTGGTGGGCGGTTCGTCCGCGAACCTGCCGCTGGAAGCGCACTACAGCGTGAACAAGACCGACAACCCGGTCGGCGAGCTGCTCAGCAGCAGCCTGCCGAGCGTCGTCACGCCGGGCGCGACGTACACCGTGCACGCGCGGGTGCTCAACCAGTCCGACTTCGCGTTCAAGTCGGCCAAGGTGACCGCGAACGTGCCGGCCGGCTGGACCGTCACGCCGGCCAGCCAGTCGTTCGGCACCATCGCCGACACAGGCGGTACCGAGGAGGCGATCTTCCACGTCACAGTGCCGGCCACCGCGGCGGCGGGATCGGCGACCCTGTCGTTCGTGATGACGGGCACCGTCAACGGCCAGGCCAGGTCGGTCACGCAGTCGGTGAACACCACCGTCCCGTTCGCGTCACTGGCGGCGGCGGCGACCATCCCCGGCCTCAGCAACAATGACGATGTGGCTGCCGGCAACTTCGACGGTTCCGGCTACAGCTACTCGGCGCAGAACCTGGCAGCGGCCGGCGTGACACCGGGCGGCACGATCACGGTCGGAACGGCCACAGCCACGTTCCCGCCGCAGGCACCGGGAACGCCGGACGCGGTGAACGCGGCCGGTCAGGTGATCAGGATGTCCGGCAGTGGATCGGCCATCGTGATCGTGGGCGCGGCACACAACGGCACCGGCCAGGGCACGATGACGGTGACGTTCACCGACGGCAGTTCGGTGGACGTGCCGGTAGGGTTCGCGGACTGGTACAGCGACGCGCCAACGGGCCTGAGCTCGGTGGTCGTGTCCAGCAACTGGAACCAGCCGCCGACAGGTGGGATCGGCGACCACGTCGTGGGGATCTACGGCGAGGTGTACCCGATCCCGGCGGACAAGACGATCGCGGATGTGACGCTGCCGAACGTGGGCAACATGAACATCTTCTCGATCAGCACGGCCAATCCGGGCCCGGCTCCGACGGCACCAGCAGGTGTCTCGTTCGATTCGGCGATGAACACGGTGGCGGTGTCCGACGACAGCAACCCAGCGGTCGGCAACTTCGACGGGTCAGGCAACAGCTTCTCGGCGGAGGCACTGGCCGGCTTCGGCATCACGCCAGGCGGCCCAGTCACCGTGGACGGTGCCCCCGTGACGTTCCCGACCGAGGCGCCAGGCACGCCGAACGCGGTAGCCGCAACCGGCCAGACCCTGACGGTCAGCGGAACCGGAAGCAGGATCAGCATGATCACGTCGGCCGATTTCGGTGACGTGCTGGGCTTCCTACAGATCAACTACAGCGACGGGACGAACTCGGAGGTCCCGATCGACGTGACGGACTGGTTCAACAACACACCAGGGACGGACGGCAGCATCCTGGCAACGACAACCTGGAACCAGCAACCCGACAACCCGACACCGCACGACGTGAGCCTGTACGGGCTGACGGTGAACAGCGGATCGAGCAAGACGATCATCTCGATCACCCTGCCGAACGACAACCGCCTGAAGATCTTCGGAGCGGCAGTCAGGTCCTAAGAATCGGTAGCAACAACGGTGTGGCCCGGTCGCTGTCGCGGCCGGGCCACACCCATTGAAACACAAAACGGAACAGGGCCAGCCCAACCCAACCAACCGCCCGACGGACCGAACCCAAACCCGAGAGGTTATCCCGATCAGACAGCACAACCCCGCTCGTCCAGTCCTTCCCGCTCTTCCCGATCCTTGGCGCTGCGCGTCGGCTCCGCCGATGGCCTTCGGCCACCCTTGACAAACCATCACCGACCGTTACGACAATAAAGAAATCGGGACGAGCAGACCAACCCAAACAAAGAGACACCAGACCGGCCAACCCAGAAATGGTGTGGCCCGGTCGCAGAACTCGCGACCGGGCCACACCGCCTACATAACCCCACTCAGTTGACGGCAATGGTGAACGTAGTAGTCGTATTCTCGATGTTGACGAAGTTGTTGCTCTCCGTCAGCCCATTGAACGTAGCCGAACCGGTAGCAGGTCCCTGGCCGGCCTCCGGCAACGGGTTGGCCCAGATCCCGAAACCGGACTTGGTACTGAACTGGTCACTACTCGGTTGTGCTCCGGTGATGGTCGTGTTGGTGAATATCGTGTCCTGCACCGAACTCTGTGGCGCACCACCCACATAGTCCGTCTGGAACATGATCCCAGAATACGTGGGATCAGTGACGGTGAGATCCGAAACCCGAATCCCGGTGAACACGTTGGTAGCCGCGAACACCCACACCGCGCCGAAGTCCTGCGCCCCGAAGAAGTGACCACCGTCCCGCACCAGGGACAGGTTGGAGATGGTGGTCTTGGCTCCGGTGCCGAAGCCCTGGAAGGGGAACCCGAAGTTCAGCGAACTGAGCGTCAGGCCGGGGAACGTGAGCGTGTCGGCCGAGAACAGGTTCTGGAACGTGTTTCCTTCGCCACCGTAGATCGCGAACGATGCCGCTCGCCACGTCAGCAGGGACGTCAGGTTCTGGAACGTGTTGCCGGTCAGGTCCGACGAATTGTGGTCCTGTGCGGCGAACAGCGCGAAGCTGTCGTCACCCGTCGACCTCGTTTCGGAGTTGCTGACCGTGTTGTTCTCCGATCCGTTGTTGAGGTTGATGCCATCGGCGAAGGTGTCCCTGATCCGCATGTTCGAGATGTTCAGTCCCGTCACGTGCGTACCCCAGACCGCCACCACCATGTGCTCGACCCAGATGTTGCTGATCGTCAGGTTCGACACGTCCGTGATGTCGAAGACCTTGCCGGGGCCGTCGATCCGGGACGTGTAGTTGCCGAAGAACGCGAATCCGGTGAACGTCGATCCGTTGGCACTGGCCTGGACCGAGAACCCGTCATCGGTGTTCGTCTGGCCGCCACCCGGCGAGTTGAACTGGGTGAACCACGGCCCTGCTCCGACGATCTGGAACGCCTTGCCGGACACCTGGAACTTGCCGGTCGTCTGGTACTGGCCCGCCGGCAGGTAGACGCCGGCGAACTTGCCGGTCGTGTCCGAGCCGACCGTGTTCAGTGCGTTCTGCACCGACTGCTGGTCGAAACCGGTCGGCGTCAGGAACGTGGCCGGGTTCGGGTTGGCGATCGGCGCCGCCTGCTCCAGGTTCATGTAGTCGATCGTGTAGGTGGAGGTGTTCGCCGCGTCCTTCTGAAGCTTGATCACGCTGCCCTGCGGGAACGAACTGGGCAGTACGAAGCTGGCCTCGTCGTAGATGTGGCGCGGACTGCCGGCGCTCGGCGAGTTGCCTGGTGCCGTCTCGTCGCCGTAGAGCCACTCGTACTGCGAGTTCAGGGTGAGCGGCTCGACCAGCGTTCCGTTGACGTACAGGTCCAGCGTCGCGCTGATGCCACCGCCACCGGCCGAGTCCGGGATGTTGAATCGGACCACGAACGTGTTGGTCGCCTCGCGGGACGTCCACTGCACGAAGCTGCCGTTGCTGTTCAGCGTCACCGCTTTCCGGCCGGACGCCTCACCGGCGAGGTCACCGATCGTCCTGTTCGGACCGATGATCGCCGCGCCGCCGCCGATGGTGCCGGCTTCGGCCTCGTAGGAGTCGTAGGGCATGTTGGCGCCCTGGCCGACGAACAACGACGTGTTCGACGTGTTGTTGCCCTGCTTGATCGCCAGTTCGTTGCCGTCGACGGCGATCACGACGTGCTCCGTGAACTTGCCGTTGACCGCGGTCCACGGACCCAGCGTGACGTTCGTGCTGGCACCGGTGGCGAGGCTGCCGCTGAACGAGCCGTTCAGCGTCGTGACGGTCGCGCCGGTGGAGTTCTGCAGGGTCAGGGTGACCCCGTGTGTACCGGCTGCCGACGCGATCGTGCCCTGGTTCTTCACGGTGACCGTGAAGTTGACCGTGTTACCGGCGGCGGGGTTGTTCGGTGTCGTCGTCACCGACGACGCGATCAGGTCCGAACTCTGCACCGGTGTCACGACGAGCGCCGTCGGGTTGGTGAAGTTGTTGTTGGCCTCGTTCAGTTCTATGACGCTGTTGGCCTCGTCGACCTTCGACGTGAACTGGTAGGTGCCAGCGGTCTGGGTGCCGATGTTGGCCGTGACGGTCTGCGATGCGCCGACGGCGAGTGCGCCGACCGGTGCCGTGCCGACCTTGGTGGTACCGAGGTAGAAGTTGACGTTGGTCGCGCCCGAAGCCGCGGTGCCGGCGTTCTTGACCGTGGCGGACAGGGTGATCGGGTCCGTCTCGATCGGGTTGGTCGGCGTCCACGACGAGCCCGTGATGGTCAGGTCGGGGTTGGGTGACGGCGTGCCGAAGATCTGGAACTCGGCGATCTGGCCGCCGGGCGCGCCGGTGTTGCTGGTGATCGACAGCTCGACGTCGGCGACGCGGGCCGTGACCGGGATGGTGATCTTGTTGCCGTTCGTCGACGGGTTGAACGTGTACTGCTGCGCCGCGACGAGGGTGGTGAAGGTCGTCGAGTTCTGTTCACGGCCCAGTACCGCGATGGTCTGGGTTCGGGTGGACCAGATCGGGTCCGGGTTCAGCGCGACCACGATCGAGGACAGGTCGGCGTTCGCGCCCAGTTGCACGGTGGCCTGGGTCGGGTAGCCGGCGCCCTCGAAGTAGGTGGTCAGGTCACCGTCGTTGACGTTGGTGGCCACGAACGTGAACGTGGCGGGCGTGCCGACGACCGGCTTGCCCAGCGCGAGGTTCGTGGTCGGGCCGCCGGTGCCCGCCCTGGTCACGGTGTTGCTCGGCGCGGACTGGTTGCCGGCCGCGTCCAGCGCCTCGACGAAGTACATCACCGTCGCCGTGTCGGGTTGCGCCTCACTGAACGTCAGCGTGGTGCCGCTGACGGTCGCGTCGAACGAGCCGTTGCGGAAGACCGAGTACGAAGCGACGCCGACGTTGTCCGTTGCGGCGCCCCAGGTCAGCGTGATGTGACCGGAGGTTGGCGTGGTGACGACGAGGTTGGTCGGCGCGGTCGGCGGCGTCGTGTCACCGCCCTGGCCGGTGCGCGTGACGCTGTTGGAGTTGGCGGACTGGTTGCCGGCCGCGTCGTGCGCGCGCACGAAGTAGGTCGCGGTCACCGATGCCGCCTCGGTGTCGGTGAAGGTGAGGGTGGTGGCCGGCACGCTGGTGAGCAGCGCGTTGTTGAGGAAGATGTCGTAGCCGGTCACGCCGACGTTGTCGGTGGCGGCTTTCCAGGTCAGGGCGATCTGGGTGGAGCTCGGCTGGGTGAACGCCAGGTTGGTCGGCGCGGTCGGCGGCGTCGTGTCACCGGTGGTCGGGCCGAAGACCTGGAGTTCGGAGAGCTGGGCGCCGGGCTGGACGCTGTTGGCGGTGAAGTTCAGCCGCACGTAGCGCGTCGTCGTGGCGTTGAAGCTGATCGAGACGGTGTTGGTGGTGCCGTTGAAGCTGTAGGTGGCCGAGTTGACCAGGGTGGTGAAGTTCGTGTTGTCGGTGCTGCCCTGGACCGAAAGGGTCTGGGTGCGGGCGCCCCAGTTGGTGGTCGGCAGCTCCAACACGAGCTGGTTGATCGCGACGGACGAGCCGAGGTCGACCTGCCACCACTGCGGGAAC
>DATBDL010000396.1:0-2001 GCA_036269975.1 Pseudonocardiaceae bacterium
TCTTGTCCTTGGCGGTGATCGGCGGCTCGCCGTCGGGGCCGAGCACGTCGTCACCCTCCTGCACCCGGTTGCCCCAGGGCAGGTACTCCATCGCCTGGTGGATGCCGTCCAGCTCGCGGCCCGGGATCGGCAGATCGCGCCAGTCGGTGGCCCCGCCAGCCAGCACCACGGCGTCGAAGTCGGAGCGCAACTGTTCGGCGGTGATGTCGACACCGACGTAGACGCCGGCACGGAACTCGGTGCCTTCGGCCCGCATCTGCTCGAGCCTGCGGTTCAGGTGGCGCTTTTCCATCTTGAATTCGGGGATGCCGTAGCGCAGCAGGCCGCCGATGCGGTCGGCGCGCTCGAAGACCGTCACCTTGTGCCCGGCCCGGGTCAGTTGCTGCGCGGCGGCCAGTCCGGCCGGACCGGAGCCGACGACCGCTACCGTCTTGCCGGTGTGCTGGTTCTCCTCGGGCGGCAGCGGGACCACCCAGCCCTCGTCGAAGGCGTTGTCGATGATCTCGACTTCGATCTGCTTGATCGTCACCGCATCCTGGTTGATGCCGAGCACGCATGAGGACTCGCATGGCGCCGGGCAGAGCCGACCGGTGAACTCCGGGAAGTTGTTGGTGGCGTGCAGCCGCTCGATCGCGTCGTGCCACCGGTCGGTGCGGACCAGGTCATTCCATTCCGGAATCAGGTTGCCGAGTGGACAACCGTTGTGGCAGAACGGAATCCCGCAGTCCATGCACCGAGCCGCCTGGTGCTCCAGCGTGGAGTGCGGGAAGTCTTCGTACACCTCGTCCCAGTCGCGCAGGCGCAGGTCCACCGGCCGACGCTTCGGCGTTTCGCGGCGGGTGTATTTCAGGAAACCCTTTGGATCAGGCACTGGCGGCCGCCATGATCGCTTCCTCGGGGTCGGTGCCGGTGCGCTCGGCGTCGGCGATCGCCTCCAGCACCCGCTTGTAGTCGCGCGGCATCACCTTGGCGAAGCGCTGCTGCTCGGCGGCCCAGTCGGCCAGGATCCGCTGGCCGACCGCGGAGTCGGTGGCATCCACGTGGGCCTGCAGCATCCCGTGTAGCCAGTCCAGGTCGTCCTCGTCGAGCGCTTCCAGTTCCACCATCTCGGAGTTGAGGTTGGCTTCCAACGCGTCCTCGGGGTCGTAGACATAGGCGATACCGCCGGACATGCCTGCCGCGAAGTTGCGGCCGGTGCTGCCCAGAATCGCTACCCTGCCGCCGGTCATGTACTCGCAGCCGTGATCGCCGACGCCTTCGACCACCGCGTGTGCGCCTGAGTTGCGAACGGCGAACCGTTCGCCGACCGCGCCGCGCAGGAACGCCTGGCCACTGGTAGCGCCGAACAGGATGACGTTGCCGCCGATGATGTTGTCTTCGGCGACGTAGTCGTCCGGTGCGTCGTCGGACGGCCGAACCACGACCCGCCCGCCGGACAAGCCTTTGCCGACGTAGTCGTTCGCGTCGCCGTAGACCCGCAGCGTGATGCCTTGCGGCAAGAACGCGCCGAAGCTGTTGCCTGCCGAACCGGTGAAGGTGATGTCGATGGTGCCGTCTGGCAACCCTTGGCCGCCATAAGCTTTCGTCACCTCGTGGCCGAGCATGGTGCCGACGGTGCGGTTGACGTTGGCGATGGTGGTGGAGAACCGGACCGGCTTCTGGGAGTCCAGTGCCTCGCGGCTCATCACGATCAACTGCTGGTCCAGTGCCTTGTCCAGGCCGTGGTCCTGCTTGGAGCTGTTGTACAGATCCTGGTTCATGAATGCCGATTCAGGCTCGTGCAGCACCGGCGACAGATCCAGCTTGTGCGCCTTCCAGTGCGCCCGGGCCAGCGTGGTGTCCAGCGAGCCGACCTGGCCGACCGCCTCGTTGACGGTGCGGAAACCGAGCTGCGCCATGTATTCGCGGACCTCTTCGGCGATGAACAAAAAGAAGTTCTCCACGAATTCGGGCTTGCCGTTGAACCGCTCGCGCAGCACCGGATTCTGGGTGGCCACCCCG
>DATBDL010000397.1:0-2218 GCA_036269975.1 Pseudonocardiaceae bacterium
GCCAGTCCGCCCAGTACGACACGACCGGCGGCGCGGCGCGGATCCCGGTGAACGAGACCGCGTCCTGGGTGTACGACAGCCTCAGGACGGGCTACCCGACGTCGAGCACGTCGTACTCCGGCGGCGACACGTTCACCCACGCGATCCTGGGCTACAACGCGCAGGCCAGGCAGTCCGCCGTGCAGGACACCCTGACCGGTACGGACGGCACGGTGCTGGCCGGCGGCCTGGTCACCACCTACGGCTACAACCTGACCGGCACTCTGGCGAACCAGCAGGACTCGCCCTCGGCCGGCCTGCCGGCGGAGAACATCCAGTACGGCTACGACCAGCTCGGCCAGCCCGACTCGCTGACGTCCGCGAACTGGACCTACGTCAACGCCGTCGGCTACACGACGCTCGGTCAGCCCGCGCTCTACACCCTGGGCGGCTCGCCGACCGTGCAGGTATCGGAGTCGTACGACCCGCAGACGCAGGCGCTGACCGACGTCCGTACCGCCGACTCGCTCAGTTCGGCCGTCGTCGACGACACCACGTACGGCTACGGCACGCCGTCGGTGTCCAAAGGCGCCAACCTGCTGATGTCCACAACGGACCAGCAGAACGGCGGCGCCACCACGGACACGCAGTGCTTCGGCTACGACTACGCGACGCGGCTGTCCCAGGCGTGGACCGCCACCGACCGGTGCGCGGCGACACCGGCACCAGGCAACAGCACGAGTGTCGGCGGTCCGAACCCGTACTGGCAGTCGTGGACGTACGACGCGGCCGGTGACCGCAAGACCCAGACCGACCACGACACCGGCGGCACCACCACGAAGGACACCACCACGACGTACGCGTACGGCACGGCCGCCGGCCAGCCGCACACGGTCAACGCCACCACGGCCACCGGGCCGGGGGCCGACGCCAACACCGCGTCGTACGCCGACGACGCGGCCGGCGACACCACCACGATCAACGGCGGCACGCTCGGCCACCAGACCCTGACATGGACCGACCGGGGCCAGCTCGCGACCGACACGACCGGCGCCGGCACCACCGGCTACGTGTACGACGTCGACGGGAAACTGTTGGTGCGCCGCGATCCCGGCCAGACCACGATGTACGTGGGCGACGAGGAGATCACGCTCAACACGAAGACCGGTGCCGTGAGCGCGACCCGCTACTACGCCATCGGCGGCGTCACGATCGCGGCCCGCACCGATGGCGCGAACCCGGTCTATCTGGTCCCGGACCGGCAGGGCACCGACCAGTTGTCCATCGACGCCGTGACCGGCGCGGTCAGCCGTCGCCAGTACCTGCCGTTCGGCCAGGCCCGAGGCCAGGCCCCGGCGAACTGGGCCGGCGGCGACAAGGGCTATGTCGGCGGCACCGTGGACGTGGCCACCGGCCTGGAGAATCTGGGCGCTCGCGAGTACGACCCGGTGACGGGCCGGTTCCTGTCCCGCGACCCGAAGTTCGAGTCGAACGACCCGAACCAGATGGGTGGTTACGACTATGCCGGCAACAACCCGGTCACCGGCAGCGACCCCACCGGCCTGAACTGGTTCAGTAACGCGTTGGGTGCCGTTAGCAGTGCCGCCAACGCCGTCAGCACGTGGGCCGGGGACCACTCGACGGAGATCTTCGGAGCGGCCGCGTTGATCTGCACCTTCATCCCAGGCGCGCAACCCATCGCGCTCCTCCTCACTCTGGGGGCGGTCGCCAGCGGCGTCAAGGACACCGTGCAGGACTTCAAGAAGGGCGACTACGAGTCGGCCGCCTGGGACGCCATGGGTGCGGTCGCGAATGCGGCCGACGTCGGTTTTCTCGCCAAATCCGCCAGAGACGTGGAAGAGGCGGTAGATGCCGTGCACGAGACCGTCCATATTGCCAACCCGGAGTCGACGGACGGCAGATTTATGGCCGAGATACTACGCCAAAACGCGGGAGACGAAATGGTGCACTCGGTGCACCATTTGAACGAGGCAAGGTTGATAGGGGCGGATGCCGTGATCGACAGCGCCAATGTCGACGGCAGCCGACAGATCTTTGAAAACCAGCAGAAGGCGCAGGAAGCCGCCGAAAAAGCGCAAATAGCAGCGAAAGAACGCGTCTACGCCAAGGCATACCAGAAATTCATCGGGCCAGCGGTCAAGGGCTCGCCCGTGGACAAGCAGCGGCATCCGGACGTGCCGGCGCCACCCAAACCGACGCTTGGCCACTACGTAGCTTT
>DATBDL010000398.1:0-1799 GCA_036269975.1 Pseudonocardiaceae bacterium
ACGCTTCCTGGCCGATCCGGTACAGCGCCAACTCGACGTGCTCGGCCAACCGCGCCTCGGCCAGGCCGAGGCGCGCCCGCACGGCCGGCACCGTGCGGGCCAGACTGGCCAGCCCACCGGCCAGCCCGAGATCGTCCAGCACGGGTGGTCGCAGGCCGCCGATCGCGACCCGCGCCTCGTCCAGCGTCAGGTTGACCAGTTCCCTGGCCAGCCGGACCTGTTCGGCCGCGTAGACCGGGTCGCTGTGCACGGTGTTGCCGGCCGCGTCCAGCCGGTAGGCCAGGCTGACCAGGCGCTGCGAGATCCCGTCGTGGATGTCGCTGGCCAGCCGGCGCCGCTCCGCCTCCTGCGCCGCGACCACCTGCTCGGCGAACCGCTCGTTGGCCCGCTCGCGCAGCGCGACCCGCCGGTGCAGCCGGGCCAGGTGCACCGAGCCGGCCAACAGGCTGCCGATCGTGGTGAGCAGGCGGATGTCCCGCTCGGTGAACTCGCGCCGGTCACGGGTGTGCACGTTGAGCACGCCGACCAGCCCGGCCAGGTCGCTGGCCATCGGCACCGACGCCATCGACGTGAAATCCTCGCCGCGCAGTCCCGGAATCCGCAGGTAACGCGGATCGGACTCCTTGTCCTCGACGATGACCGCCGCCTGCCGGCGAGCCGCCACCCAGCCGGTGACCCCCCGGCCCAGCGCGAGGCGCACCTGGCCGACCTGGTGGTCGAACGGCGGGGTCGCACCGGCCAGTGTGAGCGAGCGGCCGGTGTCGTCCAGGACGTGCACGAAGCAGACGTCCGTGGTGGTGGCCGCGACGATCAGCTTCGCCACGGCGGCCGCCAGCGGTTCGACACCCGGACCTTCCGCCGTGGCCTCGATGATCGCCAGCAGCAGCGTGCTCTCCCGCTCCGGGTCGGTGAGCCCGAGCAGCGGGTCGGTCATCGGTAGATCCCCTCGCGCAACGCCGTGGCCACCGCGCCGGCCCGGTCGTTGACGTTGAGCTTGCGGTAGATCGAGCGCAGGTGCGTCTTGACGGTCTCGTCGCCGACCATCAGGCGTCGCGCGATGGCACGGTTGGACAGTCCGGACACGACCAGCGCCAGTACTTCGCTCTCCCGGTGGGTCAGGCCGTGCCGGGCGCCGGGCCAGTACTCGCCGCTGGCCAGCCGCGCCGCCGTGTCGACGGCCCGGCCGGCCAGGGTCGGGTCGATCACGGTCTCACCGCCCGCGGCGCGTTCCAGGCTGCGGACCAGTTCCTCGCCGTCGATCCGCTTCACGAGATAGCCGCGGGCGCCGGCCCGCAACGCCTCGAACAGATACTGCTCGTCCTCGTAGACGCTCAGCAGCACGACGTGCTGGTCGGGGCTGCGCTCGATGAGTCGCCGGCACAGGTCGAGACCGCTGCTGCCCTGCAACCGGACGTCACACAACACGATGTCCGGGGCAAGGGCGGCGACCGCGTCGAGAGCCGCCTGGTCGCCGTGGGCCTCGCCGACCACCCGCACCCGGCCACGGAACGGCATCAGCATGGCCTTCAGGCCCTGCAACACCATCTCGTGGTCGTCGACGAGCACGATCCGCAGCGGCCGCGACTCCATTTTCAGACCATAGGGTCTGACCGGCAGGTTGTCAGTCGACCACCAGGGGCGATCTCACCCGTCGGTGTCGCGGTCACTCCATCGAGGTTCGACATCCGGTCGGACCACGCCCACCATTGTCCGACCCGAGCATCACGCGGGACCTTGCTCGTCCCACCCAGTTCTCGCCAGCGTGGGTGCGATGCCGGCTCAGCGGCATGGTTCGTATC
>DATBDL010000399.1:0-12822 GCA_036269975.1 Pseudonocardiaceae bacterium
AGCGGGGAGTCAGCACCAGCCCGCCGTGGCGGGGCCTCGGACCGTACCGGGCCCCGTCACGGCATCCCATTGGGAACACGAGCGATTCGCGACTCCCATGGGGGAAGTCCTGGGTTCACACTGGTTTCACACTGGTTTCACACGCTGCGGCACCGGGTCCACGCGGCAGCGAACGAACTTGAACGTGATGGAGGTCTGCCCGTGAACGAGCCGATTCTCGAACTGCGTGGCATCAACAAGAGCTTCGGCCCGGTCCACGTCCTGCACGACGTGGACTTCACCGTCCGTGCCGGCGAGGTCACCGCGCTGGTCGGCGACAACGGCGCCGGCAAGTCCACTCTGGTCAAGTGCATCGCCGGAATCCACGGCATGGACAGCGGCGAGGTGCTCTTCGAGGGCAAGCCGGTGCACATCCACAATCCCCGGCAGGCCGCCGACTTCGGCATCGAGGTCGTGTACCAGGACCTGGCGCTGTGCGAGAACCTGGACATCGTCCAGAACATGTTCCTCGGCCGGGAACGCACCGAACTCGGCCTGCTGGACGAGGCCGCGATGGAACTGGCCGCGCGCCGGACGCTCGCGTCGCTGTCGGTCCGCACCGTGAAGTCCGTGCGGACCCTCGTGTCGTCGCTGTCCGGTGGGCAGCGGCAGACCGTGGCCATCGCCAAGTCGGTGCTGTGGGACAGCAAGGTGGTGCTGCTGGACGAACCGACGGCGGCACTCGGTGTCGCGCAGACGCGGCAGGTGCTCGACCTGGTCCGCAGGCTCGCCGAACAGGGCCTTGGCGTGGTGCTGATCAGCCACAACATGAACGACGTGTTCGAGGTGTCGGACCGGATCGCCACGTTGTTCCTCGGCCGGATGGCCGCCCAGTTGCCCACGAAGGACCTGACCCACAGCCAGGTCGTCGAGCTCATCACGGCCGGCAGGTCCGGCGATCTCGGCCTGGCCCGGCCCGACGTCGCGGCCGTCTGACGGAGGATTCGACATGACTGACAGCTCGACCGCCCCGCCCGCCTCACCGGCCGGCACGGGCGCGCCCGATCCCGGCTCGGCCATCTCCGATTTCGGCATCGACACGACGTCCCGGTCCACCAGCGAGGCACTACGTGACTACGTCGGCCGGTTGCGCGGCGGTGAACTCGGCCCGCTGCCCGCCCTGCTCGGGCTGGCCATCCTACTGATCATCTTCACGTCGCTGTCCGGCAACTTCTTCACCCTGAACAACATCGCCAACCTGATGTCGCAGGGCGCAGGCGAGACGATCATCGCGATGGGCATCGTCCCGGTGCTGCTGCTCGGCGAGATCGACCTGTCCGCCGGCACCGCGTCCGGCCTCACCGCAGCCGTGTTCGCCCTGCACCTGAACAAGAACGGCAATCTCCAGCTCAGCATGGGAAACACGGTCTTCTACGGTTTCGTGATCCTGCTGGTGGTCGCGGCCGTGCTGGCCGGCGTGCTGCGGATCTGGATCGGCAGCGGCGGTGCGCTGCTCGGGGCGATACTCATGTTGCTCGGCATTCCGGTGAACCCGTGGCTGGAAATGCTGATGGCCGTCTGCGTCGGCGTCGGTATCGGCTGCCTGACCGGCTTCCTGGTGTCCAAGATCGGTATGCCGTCGTTCGTGGTGACGCTGGCGTTGTTCATCGCGTGGTACGGCGTGATCCTGCTCCTGATCGGCAACCTCGGTGAGCTGTCGATCCGGCAGAGCAACGTGCTGTTCAACGTCGCCAACAGCAACCTGGACACGGTGGGGAGCTGGATTCTGTTCGTCATCGCGGCGGGCGGCTACGGGGCGGTCGTGGTGTTCCGGCACTTCAGCCGGTTGCGCAAGGGCCTTGTCGCGCAACCGACGACGCTGATCGCGGTGAAGGTGCTGCTGGTGCTGGTACTGGGCGCCATCGCCACCTACCTGCTCACCCTGAACCGCTCGCCGAACCCGGACCTGACCACGATCGCCGGCGTGCCGTACGTGGTGCCGATCATCGTGGTGCTGCTGGTGATCGGGACGTTCGTGCTGGACCGCACCCGCTACGGCCGGCACATCTACGCCGTCGGCGGCAACAGGGAGGCGGCGCGCAGGGCCGGTATCCCGGTGGACAAGATCCGGATGAGCGTGTTCGTGATCTGCTCGTCGATCGCCGCGATCGGTGCCATCGTCTACAGCTCCAAGATCGGCGAGGTGGACGGCACCGCGGGTAACGGCAACACGCTGCTGTTCGCGGTCGGCGCCGCCGTCATCGGTGGCACGTCCCTGTTCGGCGGCAAGGGTCGCATTCGCGACGCCGTGCTCGGCGGTGCCGTGCTGGCCACCGTCCAGAACGGCCTTGGCCTGCTCGGTTTCCAGGCGGCACAGGTGAACATCATCACCGGTCTCGTCCTGCTGGTCGCGGCCACTGTCGACGCCCTGTCGCGCCGCAGGTCGACCGCACACTGAGGGCGGAGTACTGAGCGCGGCATCAGCAGCAGGGGGGCCCAGGTTGACAACTTCGCCAACCGCGGGCACCCGACCGGACGAGGTGCGCCGGCACAACCGGGCCGCCCTGCTGCGCCGGCTGCATGTCGACGGCCCGTGTACCCGGACCGACCTGGCCATCGAGTTGGGGCTCAACCGGTCGACGATCAAGACGCTCGTGGACGGGCTGGCCGAGGACGGGGTGGTGCTCGAACGGCTGCCGTCCCTGCGCAGTGGCGCCGGCCGGCCGTCCCTGCTGGTCCTGCCGCAGCCACATGCCGCCGTCGTGCTCGCCGTGGACATCCGCGTCGAGCACGTCGCGATGGCGCTGGTCGGCATCGGCGGCGAGATCCTGGGCCGCTGTAGCTGGAGCCTGCGGCCCGAGACGAGGGAGCCGCGCGAGGTCTTCACGAAGATCGTGGACTCCAGTGTGCTGATGATCGAGGAACTGGCCGTCGACGTGGTCGCGGTCGGGGTGTCCGTGCCGGGCGTCGTGCGCCGCTCGGACGGACTGGTGCACGAGGCGCCCAACCTGCACTGGACCGACGTGCCGCTGGGGGACTGGCTGACGCGGGCGCTGCACCAGCCGGTCCACGTCGGCAACGACGCGGAACTGGGCGCGCTGGCCGAGCACCTGCGCGGCGCCGCTCGCAACTCGGCCGACGTGGTGTACGTGGCGGCGGACGTCGGCATCGGCGGCGGCGTGATCTCCAGCGGGGCATCGTTGCGCGGCACCGGCGGCTACGTCGGCGAGATCGGCCACATGGTGGTCCGGCACGACGGCCGGCCCTGCTACTGCGGCTGCCGGGGCTGCTGGGAGACCGAGGTGGGGGAGCGGGCGCTGAGCCGGGCCCTGGGCATCCCCGAGGATTCGCCGCGCGGCGCGATCGTGGCCGAACTGCGCACGATGGCCACCCGGCCGGACGACGTGATGGCGCTGCTCGGCGAGTTCGCCGAGTGGCTCGCGGTCGGGCTGTGCAACGTCGTGAACCTGTTGTGCCCACAGCTCGTGGTCCTCGGCGACCTGTTCACGGCGCTGCCGAGCAGCCTCGTCGAGCACGTCGGCATGGTGGTGCGCCAGCGGAGCCTGGTCAGCAGGGCGCTGGGCGGCACCAGGATCATCACGTCGTCGCTCGGCTCGGACGCCAAGCTGCTCGGTGCGGCCGAACTCGCCTTCGAGCCCGTACTGGCCACACTGGGCCTGTAGCGCCGTAACCGGCCCCGGAAGACACCACGGGCGAGATCCGTCCGGATCTCGCCCGCAGTGGCGTTGTGTTCCCTAGGTGTGGCCGGTCAGTCCTGCTGCAGCTCCGCCGCGATCTCGCGAAGCCGGGTTTCGTGCTCACGAGCGTGGTGCCCGCAGAACAGCAGTTCGCCACCGGACGCGAGCACGGCCCTCACTCGGGCAGCGGCGCCGCAACGGTCGCAGCGGTCGGCGGCAGTCAACTCGGGGCGGGCGAGCGTTGTCGTCATCGGAGTTCTCCCTCCGTCCCGGCACCGGTTGCCCGGTGCCACTTCCGGCCACGATCACTCCCGTTCCCGGTCGTGTTCGCTGGTTCCACTCTTGCAGACGCCTGGGGGTCCGCAAGTGTTCCCGTGCCGTTGTCGTGGTGCTCAGGTGAGGATCTACCCGGATGTCGCAGCGATGAGCACCCACATCGTTTCGCTCGGTAGTCGCTACCTGCGGGTTTACCCGGAATTGCCTGTGTACCAACGTGATGGGGATCACCTTTGACCCCCTCGGCGGGTCGGTTCGCCCTTAGTGAACAGGGCCCGTTCGGGCGTGATCCAGGGCACGCCATACTCCACCGACGACCAAGAAGGGTGCTCCGATGACCGAACCCGACTCCATCCAGGCCCCGCCGGCACCGGTACGGCCGGGCATGCTCCTGCTCGAACTCGTGCCGGTGCCGGTGACCGACATCGACCGCGCCAGGAGCTTCTACGAAGACCGGCTCGGCTTCCATCTCGACGTCGACGTGCGGCCGGCGTCCGGCGTCCGGGTCGTCCAGCTCACGCCGCCCGGCTCGTCCTGCTCGATCTCGTTGCTCGAAGGTCTCCCGTTCGCCGAGATGCCGGCCGGCAGCCTGCGTGGGCTGCACCTGGTCGTCAGCGACATCGAACAGGCGAGGGCGACGCTCGTGGAGCGTGGCGTGGACGTGGGGGCGGTGCAGGACATGGGTGGCGTCTACTACGCCTACTTCGCCGACCCGGACGGCAACACGTGGACCCTGCAGCACATGCCGTGGCGCGACTGACGGCCGCCGACCATGAGGTCGACGGCCGTCAGTAGGGGGATCGCTCAGTCGAGGTAGTCGCGCAACACCTGCGAACGGGACGGGTGGCGCAGCTTGGACATCGTCTTCGACTCGATCTGCCGGATGCGCTCACGGGTCACCCCGTACACCTGGCCGATCTCGTCCAGCGTCCTCGGCTGGCCGTCGGTGAGGCCGAACCGCAGCCGCACCACGCCGGCCTCGCGCTCGGACAGCGTCGCCAGCACGGACTGGAGCTGGTCCTGCAGCAGCGTGAACGACACCGCGTCCACGGCTACGACGGCCTCGGAGTCCTCGATGAAGTCACCGAGCTGCGAGTCGCCCTCGTCGCCGATGGTCTGGTCGAGCGAGATGGGCTCCCTGGCGTACTGCTGGATCTCCAGCACCTTCTCCGGGGTGATGTCCATCTCCTTGGCCAGCTCCTCAGGAGTCGGCTCGCGGCCGAGGTCCTGGAGCAGCTCGCGCTGGATGCGGCCGAGCTTGTTGATCACTTCGACCATGTGCACCGGGATACGGATGGTGCGGGCCTGGTCGGCCATGGCACGGGTGATCGCCTGCCGGATCCACCAGGTGGCGTACGTGGAGAACTTGTAGCCCTTGGTGTAGTCGAACTTCTCGACCGCGCGGATCAGGCCGAGGTTGCCCTCCTGGATCAGGTCCAGGAACGCCATGCCACGACCCGTGTAGCGCTTCGCGAGGGAGACGACCAACCGGAGGTTGGCCTCCAGCAGATGGTTCTTCGCGCGCTCACCGTCCCGGATGATCCACCGCAGGTCGCGGCGCATCTGGGTGGTCAGCTTCTCGTTCTCGTCCTCGGCCTTGCGAGTGCGCTCCGCGGAGTAGAGGCCGGCCTCGATCCGCTTGGCGAGCTCGACCTC
The DNA here is from genome assembly GCA_036269975.1 of Pseudonocardiaceae bacterium. Taxonomy (GTDB): domain Bacteria; phylum Actinomycetota; class Actinomycetes; order Mycobacteriales; family Pseudonocardiaceae; genus DATEPR01. The sequence continues at coordinate 5,610 of DATBDL010000399.1, forward strand.
CTCCTCGGCGTTGAGCAGCGCCACCTTGCCGATCTGCTTGAGGTAGGCACGGACGGAGTCGGCCGACGCGGTGAGCTCGGCGTCCTTGCGCGCCTGCCGGAGCGCCTCGGACTCCTCCTCGTCCCAGACGAAGTCGCCCTCCTTGGCGTCCTTGGGGACCTCCTCCTCGACGGCGACGTCCTCGACGACATCCTCGCCGAGGTCGACGTCCACTTCCTCAAGGTCGGTGTCCTCCGGCGCGACGTCACCGAGATCGGCCTCGGCCTCGTCGCCCTCCTTCTTGGGCTTCGCCTCGGCCGGCTCACCATCCTTCTTGGCGGCGGCCGGCTTCTTCGCCACCGGCTTCTTGGCCGGGGCTGGTTTGCGAGCTGGTTTCTTGTCCGGCGCGCCGAGGTCGGCGTTGTCCACGTCGACGTCGCTGCCGTCCGCGTTCGGTGCCTTGGTGACCGGACCCTTGGTCTTCGCGGCGCTCGCTGCTGCTGCGCTGGAGCGTCGGGTTGCGGTGTCTGCGGCTGCCACGTACGCCCTTTCGGAACGGTCCATCGGGCCACGGAGCGAGCGAACCCCGGAGCCTTCAGTTCGGAGGAATCGCGCCTGTCGGCATCGAGCCGCAAGCACGTGTTCCATTGTAACTGTGTTGGCCTGGCTCGCTCCGCTCGCGGGCGAGCCGCCTTTACCCGGCGTCTTCCGACCCTCCGCTCGCCGCGCGTCGCTCCAGGCCGGAAACGCCGGGCGGCACGCATGAGGGCGCCGGCTCGCTTCGCTCGCATCGGTCACGAGCGCGCCTCGATACTCAGTGGCCGATGCCTTCGGTGGCAGCCGCCGCCGCGCCGACTATGCCCGCGTCGTTCTTCAGGGCCGCCGCCACCACCTTGGTGCGCACCTCCAGCAGCGGGAGCCAGTGCTCGGCCTTCTTGCTCACGCCGCCGCCCGCGATCACCAGGTCGGGCCAGATCAGGTCCTCCAGCGTGCGCAGGTAGGCCGTGACGCGGTGGGCCCACTCGTGCCAGGACAGGCCCTTCTCGTCCTTGACCGATGCGGCCGCCCGCTTCTCCGCGTCGTGCCCGTCCACCTCCAGGTGGCCGAACTCGGTGTTCGGCACGAGCTTGCCGTCCTGGAACAGCGCGCTGCCGATACCTGTGCCGAACGTCAGCAGTACCACGACGCCGGCGTGGTCCTTGCCGATTCCGTAGCGCATCTCGGCCATGCCGGCCGCGTCCGCGTCGTTGAGCACCGTCACCTGGCTGGCGTCCTTGCCCAGCCGTGCCGCGAAGAGCGCGGCCGCGTCGGTGCCGATCCAGCCCTTGTCCACGTTCGCCGCCGTGTACGCGGTGCCCTTCTTGATGACACACGGCAGGGTGACCCCGACCGGGCCATCCCAGGCGAACCGCTTGACGACGTCCGCCACCACGTCGGCCACGGCGTCCGGTGTGGACGGCTGTGGGGTCGTGATACGCAGACGTTCGCCGTCCAGGGCGCCGGCGTCGAGATCGACGACACATCCCTTGATACCGGATCCACCGATGTCGATCCCGAAACCACGGGTGTTGCCCATGCGCCGGCCTTCCTACTCGATTCAGGACGTTAGCTGCCGACGATAGCGGGTTGTGGTCGGATGGTGGTGTGCCTACCACCAGTGGACCAACGGCCGGGTTCGACCACCGGATGCTGCGGACGCACGCGGTCCGGGTCGCCAGCGAGGCGGCGCAGCTCGTCGCGGACGCGCGGGAAGCCGCACTCTCGGACATCTCGACCAAGTCCAGTGCGACAGACGTGGTCACGTCCGGTGATCGGGCGGTCGAGCGGCTGATCAGGGAGCGGCTGGACGAGATGTGGCCGGGCGTGCCGGTGATCGGCGAGGAGGAGGGCGGCCAGGCGCCGGAACACGGGCTGAGCTGGGTGGTCGACCCGATCGACGGCACGGTCAACTACCTGTACGGATACCCCTGCTACGCGGTGTCCGTCGCGGCGCAGGTGGACGGTGTCTCGGTCGCGGGCGCGGTGGCCGACCCGGTCGGGGACCGGATGTGGACGGCGTCGCGGGGCGACGGCGCCCGGCTCAACGGCCGGCCACTGAGCGTGTCCAGTGCCACCCGGCTGGAGCTCACGCTGGTGGCCACCGGTTTCGCGTACGCGGCGGAACGCCGGGTCCGGCAGGCCGCGCTGTGGGCGGCCCTGTTGCCCCGCGTGCGGGACCTGCGCCGGCCGGGCGCCAGCTCGCTCGACCTGTGCGCCGTCGCCGCCGGCTGGGTGGACGCCTACGTCGAACACGGTCTGCACCGCTGGGACTGGGCGGCCGGCGCGCTGATCGCCGAGGAGGCGGGTGCCGTGGTACGCCTGCCGAGCACGGCGAACGAGGACGGACTCGGCGCGGACGCCGTCTTCGTGGCGACACCGGGAATCGCGGACGCGCTGCGGGCGGCCCTGCTCGACAGTGGCGCCGGCAAGGTCTGACCGAGATGGGCTCCGGCAAGTTCTGACCAGGGGCGCCGGGAAGATCTGAACGGGTGCGCTAGCGGCTCAGCACTGGTTGGAGTGCGCCTGCGACAGCAGATCGGGCGATAGCTGCGGCAGCACGCTGTTGAGCGCCTGCTGGCCACCCTGCGGGGCCGGATGGCTGGCCGCCCACGCGGAGAGCTGCTTGAGCGCCTGCTGCGCCTGGCTGTTCGGCGCGACACCGGTGAACGTCTTGCCGATCGCCAGGTCCACGCTGTTGTCCTGCCGGTTGTCGCGGACCAGTTGGGTGCACGGCACCAGCATGCTGATCGTGCGCGCCGCCGACTCGCCGTTCGCGCCGAACCGGATCTGGCCCCGACAGGTCATGTCCTGGTTCGGGTACAGCGGATCGTTGGCCGGCGTCGCGACCTGGAAGCCGGCCTGGGTCAGCTCGCTCGACACCTGGAGTGCGGCACCGCGCTGGGCGGTCGCGTTGTAGACCTGGACCTTGATGTCGGTGGCCGGTTCCGGCGCGATCTTGTCCAGTGCGTCGTAGGCCAGGGGAGCGCCGGGCTGCGGCGGCCTGGGCGCTCCGCTGGTCGGCGTGCCCACGGTCGAGCCGGGCGCGCAGGCGATCAACGCGTTGACGTCCGAGGTCTTGGCGATGACCTTCGTCCACACGACGACGACGGCCACCGCGAGCAACGCCACGATGATGATGGCCGGGATGGGCTTCCGCCTGCGGTACCGCGCCTTCTCGCGCTCCCCGGTGACACCTCCGGAAACCACGGACCTTTCCTCCCTGGCATCGCGCCTGACGTGTGAACGACGTGTTGGACGAGTCGGTGCTGATCAGCCTAGGCGTTTCGCCCCGAGCCGGTGCACCTGGCTCACCCGTTGTGGTGTTGTCACGTTCGTCTCATGGGTTGTCGCTGGTCGCGACTGGTCGGCTGCGCTCGGTGAGTCCAGTCGCCATCGCACCACTGCCAGTTGACGTCGGCAAGCCGCCACACGTTGCCTGACGAGTGCAATCTCACCGACATGGACCCATCCGGGTGATCCGAGGTGTAGTTCTGCCGGGAGTGGGCTACCCTCTGGCCGCTCCACACGTTGGCGGCTTCACCCGGATCGATTCGGGGGAGGGGGGTCGGCGGGTGATATGCAGCGAGACCGTCGTCACTTTCGAAGACGGGCACAAAATGCTGCGTTGAGACGTTGAGCAGCGCACAACACCAGTCTCCGTGTGACCGCAGGGGTGAGGAAGATGGCGACCGACTACGACGCTCCGCGCCGCAGCGAGGCCGATGAGCTGGCCGAGGATTCCCTCGAAGAGCTGAAGGCGCGACGCAACGAGAACCAGTCCGGTGTCGTCGACGTGGACACGGACGCTCCTGACGAGAACTTCGAACTGCCAGGCGCGGACCTGTCCGGCCTGTCCGGCGAGGAGTTGACCGTCAAGGTGCTGCCGAAGCAGGCCGACGAGTTCACCTGCTCGAAGTGTTTCCTGGTGCATCACCGCAGCCGGCTGGCCGAGGAACGCAACGGTCAGTTCGTCTGCCGGGACTGCGCCTGACCGGATCTGGTCCGATCCGGCCACGTTTCGATACCGACACACCACAACCGCTGGGCACCCACCGACCGGTGGGTGCCCAGCTTCGTCATGCCTGGGGGCGGCCCTCGCGCAGCGCCGCGACGAGCTGCTCGGGGTGGCGCGTGCTGAGCAGCCAGTAGGGCGTCGGGTCGTCGGCGTCGGTCAGCTCGATCCAGACCATCGGGCCGACCCAGCTCCGGTGCAGCGCGAAGGCGGCCGGGTCGAACGCGGGGCCGAGCACCTTGCGCTTGAGGTTCGCCGGGATGATCTGCGTCTCGCCCGCGTACTCCAGCGGCAGGTGCGCCTCGCCGACCCACAGTTGGCCGTCCCGGACGACGACCTTGGCGCTGCTGAACCGCCAGAGCAGCAGCAGGGTCAGCGGGACGACGATCAGGTACGGCAGCCACGCCCGCACACCGGGGTAGCCCATGTTCACCTCGGCCGCCAGCAGGCCGGCCGCCAGCAGCGGCAGCAGCCAGTGGTACCACGGCAGGTACAGGCGCTCGCGAAACACCGGCACGCCCTGCTGCCCCTTCACCGCGGTCCTGGCCGTCTCGGCCTGGTTCGCCGCATCGTTGGCCGCCGCACTGGCACTGTCGGACACGGGCTCAGCGTACGCGCGCCCGTTCGGCCGCCATTTCGGCGGCGTGTGGCAGCGTGACCAGCGACTCGTGGTGGATCTCGACGTCGACGGCGCGCAGTGTGGTGGCGGTCGCGAGCCGGTGCCGGTGCCCCGCGCGCAGCGTGATCGTCGCGGTGACCGGGCCGATCAGTTCGCGGTCGGCGTCCAGCGGGTCGCTGGTGTGGGTGATGCCGGCTCCTGTCGGAGCGCGTTCCGGCGGCCGGTAGTCTCGCGGCCCGTGTCCAGCGTCGAGGTGTTGCTGTCCCGGATCGACCCAGGCGTCCCGTTGCCGTCCTACGCCCAGCCGGGTGACGCGGGGGCGGATCTGGTGACCACGACCGACGTCGTCATCCCGCCCGGTGAGCGGGCCGTCGTCGGCACCGGGATCGCGGTGGCCCTGCCGATCGGCTACGCCGGGTTCGTGCACCCACGCTCCGGTCTGGCGGCCCGTGTCGGGCTGTCCGTGGTGAACACGCCGGGCACCATCGACTCCGGGTACCGCGGCGAGATCAAGGTCTGCCTCGTCAACCACGACCTGCGCGAGCCGATCGCGCTGCGGCGCGGTGACCGGATCGCCCAACTGGTGGTGCAACGGGTGGAACACGCGGTGTTCCGTGAGGTCGCGGACGTGACGGCGGAGTCGGCGTCGGTGCGCGGCGCGGGCGGTTACGGCTCGACCGGCGGGCATGCCACGCTGGACGAGCGGGTGGACGCCACCAGCGGTGTCGGGACGGAGGACTAGTGGCGATCTTCGGGCGGGCCAAGCGCGGCCGGCACAGTGCGGAGCCGGCGGCCGAGTACCCCGACGACGCCGACTACACCGACGACCCCGACCCCGCCTACGGCACCGACGACGGCTACTACGACGAATCCGGCGCCGAGTACGACGGCGACGGCCCGGTCGCCGGCCCGTACGACGAGGACGAGGCGCCCGACGACGGCATCGCCCGGCTCGACCTCGGCTCGGTCCGGCTGCCGCTGCCGCCGGACGCCCAGGTGCAGGTCGAGATGGAACCGGCGGGCCCGCTGCGTGCCGTGCACGTCCTGACGCCGAACGGCCGGTTCACGATCGCCGCCTACGCGGCGCCGAAGTCCGGCGAGCTCTGGCCGGAGATCAGCCGCGAGTTGTCCGACCAGTTGCACGGCGACGGCGCCAGGGTGCGCCGCGAGTACGGCGAATGGGGCGCCGAGCTGGTGGCGTTCGTCAATGACGTGCTGCTGCGGTTCGTCGGGGTGGACGGCCCGCGCTGGATGCTGCGTGGCGTGTCGGCCGGCCCGAAGGAGACGTCGGCCAAGGCCGCCGAGGAACTGCGCGACATCGTGCGCGGCACCGTCGTCGTGCGGGGCGACCAGCCGATGCCGGTGCGCACGCCGCTGCCGCTGAGCGTGCCGGACGAGATCGCGCAGTACATCGAGCAGGCCAAGACCAGCCAGGGCCAGCCGTAGGGCCGTCCAGCAGGTGGGAAACCGAGTGCTCAGGACATTTTCCGCGTCCTAGTGTGCGGACATGCCCACCGGTGCCGAATGGCTCGCCCTCCTTGGCGTCGCAGCCCTCTACGCGGTGCTGCCCGGTCCAGGGACCCGCCGTGTGCTCGCGCGTGCCCTGCGCGACGGGCGATCGGCGGGATGCCGCTTCGCTGTCGGTAAGGCGCTGGGCGCGATGGTGCCCGTGACGGCGGTGTCGTTCGTACTGCCGTACTGCGTGCCGGCGGGGCGCGGTGGGCCGCTGATGTTCCTCCTACCGGGGCTGGTCGTCGTGGCCGTGGGGCTGGTGGCCGACCTGGTGCTGGCGGTGAGCGCCGGCACGCTCCGCGCACATCTCGCGGCGCGCCCCGGCTCGCCCGACGAGCCACGCACCGTGGCCGGGGTCGCCGCGATCGGCGCTGGTACCGGGCTGCTGGTAGCCGATCGTGACTGACCGGCTTCGCGGGCACACCGGCCGTGGCCGATACTGTCCGTCGTGGTGACGAGCGGAGCGGGCAGCGCCATCAACCGGTTGTTGCGGGTACGGGTGGACGGGGCACAGCGCGTCACCAACACCGAGACGTTCTTCGACCTGGTCTACGTCTTCGCGATCACCCAGCTCGCGCGTTTCCTCAACGAGGACCTGAACTGGCACGGCGCGCTACGTGCCGTGTTGCTGCTGCTCGCGGTGTGGTGGGCGTGGATCTACACCGCGTGGATCACCAACTGGCTGCACCCGGACGCCCGCGCCGTCCGCGTGATGCTGCTCGCGGTCATGCTGGCCAGCCTCGTCGTGTCGGCCGCGCTGCCATCGGCGTTCGGCGACCGTGGGTTGCTGTTCGCGGTCACCTACGTGGTGATGCAGCTCGGCCGGACCGTCTTCGTGCAGTTCGCGGTGCGCCGGGATGCCGGGCTGCTGCGCAACTTCCAGCGGATCACCGCGTGGCTGGTGCTGTCGGGGACGTTCTGGCTGCTCGGCGGGTTCGCCGCCGGTGACGGCAGGGACTTGCTGTGGCTGCTGGCCGTGCTCGCCGACCTGGCCGCGCCGGTGGCGGGGTTCTACACACCCGGCCTCGGTCGGTCCACCACGGGGGACTGGA
>DATBDL010000400.1:0-9623 GCA_036269975.1 Pseudonocardiaceae bacterium
GCCCATGCTCGACCCCGCAAGCGAGTCTTCGGAGCCGATGCTCGACCCCGCAAGCGAGTCTTCGGAGCCGATGCTCGACCCCGCAAGCGAGTCTTCGGTCACTTGCGTACCGCCTCCAACACCATTCTGGCCAACGTCTCGTCCGCGACCCGGTGGCCGCTGCCCTGCGCCGCCGCGCCCATCGCGGCGATCCGGCGCCGATCGGTCAGGATCGGCACCACCAGCTCCATCACCTTGGCCGGGGTCAGTTCCGCGTCGGTGACCATCAGTGCACCACCTACGTCCACCACCGGCTGTGCGTTGAACGCCTGCTCGCCGTTGCCGATCGGCAGCGGCACGAACACGGCCGGCAGCCCCACCGCGGACACCTCGGCCACGGTGTTCGCGCCGCAACGGCACAGCACCGCGTCGGCGGCGGCGTACGCGAGGTCCATCCGCTCCAGATACGGCACGGCGACGTACGGTGGCTGGCCGCGCTGCCCGCGGTCGTCCTGCACCGCGAACGTGTTCTTCTTGCCGTACGCGTGCAGCACACCGATGCCGGTGTCGCCGAGTTCGCGGGCGCAGCCGGACACGGCGACGTTGAGCGTGCGGGCGCCCTGCGAACCGCCGAACACCAACAGGGTGGGGGCGTCGGGGTCGAGACCGAAGAACTGGCGGGCCTGCGCGCGCAGCGCGGCCCGGTCCAACGACGTGATCGACCTACGCAGCGGAATGCCGATCACCTGCGCTCCGGGCAGGCCGCTGTTGGGCAGGCCGGCGGCGACCGCGACCGCGTACCGGGCGCCGATCTTGTTGGCCAGCCCCGCCTTCGCGTTCTGCTCGTGCACCACGATCGGCAACCGGTTGCGCGCGGCCAGATACGCCGGCAGCGCGACGTAACCGCCGAAGCCGACGACGACGTCGGCGCCGACGCGCTGGAACACGCCACGCGTGACGCGGACCGACTCGCGCACGCGCATCGGCAGCTTCAGCAGATCGAGGGTGGGCTTGCGGGGCATCGGCACCGGCGGGATCAGCTCAAGGGGATAGCCGCGCGCCGGCACCAGGGTGTTCTCCAGTCCCCTGCTGGTGCCCAGCGCGATCACCCGCGCGTCCGGCCGCAGCCGCATCACCGCGTCCGCCAGCGCCATCGCCGGCTCGATGTGACCGGCCGTGCCGCCACCGGCCACCACGACACACGGCCCGTCGGTGAGCGATCGGCCGGAGAATCGCTCCGGGTATGTCACGCGAGTGCTCCTTCCCGCTGATTCAAGCTCCCCAGCAGGACCCCATCGTTCCCTATCGGCGCCCGGACGACCGGACGGAGGGTGCCGGCGCCCTGGCCGGCCGGCCGGCGGCCCGTGGCGGTGTGGACGGGCGGGTCGGGCGGGCGGCCGGCCTGCGGCGTACCGGCGGCTGGTAGACCTCGGGCGGCGGCAGGTGCAGCAGCTTGCCGAACCGCCCTGGGCCCTGGGTACGCAGTGCCGCCACGGCTTCCGGCTCGTGCCGGGCGCAGTTGGCGAGGATGCCGAACACCAGCATCGTGACGACGAGCGAACTGCCGCCGTAGGAGATCATCGGCAGCGGGATGCCGGTCACCGGCAGCAGGCCGACGACGTAACCGATGTTGATCGCGGCCTGGGCGATCAGCCACGCGGTGAGCGTCGCGGCGACCACCCGGATCCACGGGTCGATGTTGCGGGTCGCGATCCGCATGCCGACCACGGCGACCATCGCGAACAGGCCGAGCACCAGCGCGCAGCCGACGAAGCCGAGTTCCTCGCCGATCAGCGCGAAGATGAAGTCGGTGTGCACGTTGGGCAGGAAGTTCCACTTGGACTGGCCCATGCCGAGGCCCTTGCCGAACAGCCCGCCGTCGGCCAGCGCGTAGAGCGACTGGTTGGCCTGGTAGGACGCCGCCTGGTTGGCGTCCGGGTGCAGGAACGACAGCACACGGGACAGCCGGTACTGCGCGCCGACGGCGAGCGCGACCACCCCGGCGATGCCGCCCGCGGCGACCGTGGCGAACAGCCGCAGTGGTGCGCCGACGAACCACAGCAGCGCGAACATCACCACCGCGAGCGTGACGGTGCTGCCGAGGTCCGGCTGGAGCACCACGAGGGTCAGCATCAGCAGCGACACCGGCACCACCGGCACCAGCAGGTGCCGGTACTGGTGCAGCATGGCCCGCTTGCTGACCAGCACGTGCGCGCCCCACAGCGTCAGCGCCAGCTTGGCCACCTCGACCGGCTGGAACGACACCGGGCCGAACACGAACCAGCCACGGGTGGTGGAAACGCGGTGCCCCAACGGGGTGAGCACCAGCAGGAGCAGCGCGACACACACCGCCACCGCCGGGCCGGCCAGTGCCCTGATCCGGCGCAGCGGCACCCGCAGGCCCAGCCAGAACACGACGGAGCCGATCAACGCGAACGCGAGCTGCTTCTTGAACAGCGCGTACACCGACGTCGAGCCGTTCTGCAGCGACTCGACCGGGGAGGCGGACGCGACCATCACCAGCCCGATCGCGCCGAGCAGGCCGAACACGGCGAGCACCAGGTGGAACGAGGCCAGCGGCCGGCCGAGCCACGCGGTCAGCGGCCCGAGCGCGGCCCGAACCCTGGCGGTACGGCCCGACTCACGGGTGCTGGTGCGCCGTGGTGCCGGCCGAGTCGCCGTCCGGCCGGTGTCCCCCGGCCGGCGGAAGTCACGGGCGTCCCGTGCCCCGCGGGCCGGGCTGGTCATCCCCGCTCCGGGAGCGACGGAGTGGGCAGCACAGTGGGCAGTGCCGCAGTGGGCAGTGACGGAGTGGGCAGCGCAGTCACGGCGTCGGTGAACGCGCGACCGCGTTCCCGGTAGTCGGTGAACATGTCCATGGACGCGGCGGCCGGCGCCAGCAGCACCACGTCCCCCGGCCGCGCCATGGCGCGGGCCGCCAGCACAGCGGATGACATGGACATGGCCCCATCGTCGCCCGCGGACGGCCTGCGCACGGGGACATCCGGCGCGTGTCGCGCGAGCGCGGTGGCGATCACGTCCGCGTCGGCACCGATCAGCACCACGCCGACCAGCCGGTGCGCCGCACCGGCCACCAGGTCGTCCACCCTGGCACCCTTGAGCAGGCCGCCCGCGATCCACACCACCCGGTCGTGCGCGGCCAGCGATGCCGCCGCCGCGTGCGGATTGGTGGCCTTCGAGTCGTCGACGTAGCGGACGCCGTCGACATCGCCGACGATCGCTGCCCGGTGCGCCGCCGGCTCGTACGCGCGCAGCCCGGCCGCGATCGCGGCCGCGGCGACGCCGTGGCAGCGGGCCAGCGCGGCCGCCGTGAGCGCGTCGAACACGCCGGGCGGCCCGGCCGGCCGGACGTCCGCCACCTCTGCCAGCGCCTCACCCTCGGCGAAACCGGCGGCGAACGCGCGGTCGATCAGGTTTCCGCCGGCAACGCCGAACTCGCCGGGACCGGGTTCGCCCAGCCGTACGCCGATCCGCCGCCGAGCCGGGGCGTCGGCCAGCATCCTGGCCACGGCCGGGTCGTCGACACCGGCGATGGCAACGTCGCCGGTGAGAATGCGGGCCTTGGCGGCCGTGTAGGCGGCCAGGTCGCCGTGCCAGTCGAGGTGGTCCTCCGCGATGTTGAGCAGCGCGCCGGCCGCAGGCCGGACCGACGGCGCCCAGTGGAGCTGGAAACTGGACAGTTCCACCGCGAGCACCCGGTGCCCGGCCGCGACGGCCTCGATCACGGGCAGGCCGATGTTGCCGCAGGCCACCGCGTCCAACTCCGCCGCGCGCAGGATCTCCGCCAGCATGCCGACGGTCGTCGTCTTGCCGTTGGTGCCGGTGACCGCCAGCCAGACCGGTGGCTCCGCCTGCTCGGCGCCGATCCGCCAGGCCAGCTCGACGTCGCCGATCACCTCGATGCCGTCCGCCGCCGCCCGCGCGAGCACGGGGGTGGCCGGGCGCCAGCCGGGCGCTGTCACGACGAGCGCGGTGTCGGGCGGCGGCTGCGCCACGTCCCGCACGATCCGGACGTCGGGCAGCGCGTCGGCCAGCGCGCCCAGGCGATCGGCGTTCGCGTCGGTCACGGTGACGACGGCACCGGCGGCCAGCAGCGCCTTCGCCACCGGCGGCCCGGTCACCCCGGCGCCGGTGACCAGCACGTGCGCACCGGCCAGCCGGTCGGAGAACCGCCTACCCACCGCCGTAACCAAGCCACTCGCTGTAGAACAGGCCGAGCCCGAACATCGCGGCCGTCGCGCCGAGCAGCCAGAATCTGATGATGATCGAGGTTTCCGCCCACCCGGCTAATTCGAAATGATGGTGGAACGGTGCCATTCGGAAGATGCGGCGGCCGGTGGTACGGAACATCGCGACCTGCAACACCACCGACAGGGCCTCCACCACGAACAGCCCGCCGATCACGATCATCAGCATCTCGGTGCGCGTTGTCATGGCGAGGCCGGCGAACAGGCCGCCCAGCGCGAGCGAACCGGTGTCCCCCATGAAGATCTTGGCCGGTGCCGCGTTCCACCACAGGAAGCCGACGCAGGCGCCCATCGCGGCCGCGGCGACCAGCGCGAGGTCCAGCGGGTCGCGCACGTAGAAGCAGCCGCTCAGGCGGGTGCCGGTGGCCGTGGTGCAGTCGTGCGTGGTCTGGAAGTACGTGATGACCATGTAGACCGCGAGCGCCATGGCCGACGTGCCGCCCGCGAGGCCGTCTAGGCCGTCGGTGAAGTTCACCGCGTTCGACCACGCCGCGACCGCGATGTAGCAGAAGATGACGAACCCGACCACGCCGAACGAGATCGTGGCGATGTCCCGGACGTAGGACAGGTTCACCGACACCGGGCGCAGGCCGTACTTGTTCGGGAACTGCAGCGCCAGGATCGCGAAGGCGATCGTGGCACCGAGTTGGCCGACCAGCTTGGCCGTCTTGTTCAGGCCGAGGTTGCGCTGCTTGCGGATCTTGATGAAGTCATCGAGAAAGCCGACCAGGCCCAGCGACGTGGTCAGCAGCAACACCAGGATGCCGGACGCGGTCGGCGGGTTCGGTGTCGAGCCGAACATGTTGACCAGGTGCGCCACGACGTAGCCGGCCCACATCGCCACCAGGATCGCGATCCCGCCCATGGTCGGCGTGCCGCGCTTGACCACGTGGCCCTTCGGGCCGTCCTCGCGGATCTCCTGGCCGAAGCCCTGCCGTGTGAACAGCCGGATCAGGTACGGCGTGAACATGATCGACACGAACAGCGCGACGGCCGCCGCGATCAGGATGCCCTTCACGCGTGATCACCAGCCGTTTCCAGCAGTGCGTCCGCCACCCGCCACAGCCCGATGAAGTTGGATGCCTTGACCAGCACCGCGTCCCCCGGCCGCAGTTCCGCTCGTAGCAGGGCGACGGCGGCATCGATGTCCGACACCAGCACCGACTCCTCTCCCCACGAGCCCTCGGCGCGCGCGCCCTGCTGCATCGGCCGGGCCGCCTCACCGACCACGACGAGGCGGTTGATGTCCAACCGCACCGCGAGCCTGCCGATCTCGTCGTGCCGGGCGTCCTGGTCCTGGCCCAGCTCGCCCATCAGGCCGAGCACGGCCCACGTGCGGCGGGGCTCGCCGTCGCCGGCATTGCCGAGCGTCGCCAGTGCCCGCAGCGCGGCACCCATCGACTCCGGGTTGGCGTTGTAGGCGTCGTTGATCACGGTCACCCCGTCCGGCCGGGTCGTGACCTCCATCCTGCGCCTGGACACCGGGCGGGCTTCGGCCAGCCCCGCCACCACGTCCGGCAACGCCATCCCCAGTTCCAGCGCGACGGCGGCGGCGGTCAGCGCGTTGCCGACCATGTGCTCGCCGTGCAGCGCGAGCTGGACGTCGGCTTCGCCGGCCGGCGTGACGATCGTGAACCGGGGCCGGATCTGCTCGTCGGTCCGGACGTCGACGGCTCGGACGTGCACGGTGTCGGACCGACCGACGAACACGACACGGGCCCGCGTGCGGTCGGCCATCGCGGCGACGAGCGGATCGTCCGCGTTGAGCACCGCGACGCCGTCGGCCGGCAGCGCCTCGACCAGCTCGCCCTTGGTGCGCGCGATCTCCGCCCGCGAGCCGAACTCGCCGAGGTGCGCGCTGCCGACGTTGAGCACGGCCCCGATCCGGGGCGGCGCCACCCGGCACAGCGCCGCGATGTGGCCCGGCCCGCGGGCGGACAGTTCCAGCACGAGATGGCGGGTGTGCTCGTCGGCGCGCAACACGGTCCACGGGTGACCGAGCTCGTTGTTGAACGACCCCGGCGGCGCGACGGTCGGTCCCATCCTGGCCAGCAGACCCGCGATCAGGTCCTTCGTCGACGTCTTGCCGGACGACCCGGTCACGCCGACCACGACCAGCCCGCCCGGCGTGAGCCGGTCGACGACGCACCTGGCCAGCGCGGCCAACCCGGCCAGCACGGCGGCGCCCGCGCCGTCGGTGTCCCCGGCCAGTGCCAGCGCGCGGCTTCCGTCGAACTCGACCGGCGGCACGACGACCGAGGGCGCGGGAACGTCTCGCGCCGCCAGTACGCCGACCGCACCGGCCGCGACGGCGGCCGCCGCGAAGTCGTGGCCGTCGACACGTTCGCCGGGCACCGCGACGAACAGGTCGCCGGGACCGAGCTCGCGGGAGTCGAACTCGACCGAGCCGGTGACCGTCTCGGTGCCGGTCGCGTGGTACGGGCGGCCGCCGACGACAGCCGCGATCTCGGCCAGGGACAACGGAATCACTGGGCTACCCCGGTGGTCAGGTGCGCACGGATCGACGCTGCGAGCTCGTCGCGGTCGGAGAACGGGTACTTGACGCCGGCGATCTCCTGGCCGGTCTCGTGGCCCTTGCCGGCCACCACGACCACGTCCCCCGGCCGGGCGGCGGCCACCGCTTGCTCGATCGCGGCCCGCCGGTCGCCGATCTCGACGACATCGCCGCGCTGGCCCGCCGGCACGTCCAGCGCGCCGGCCAGCATCGCGGCCCGGATCGCGGCGGGGTCCTCGCTGCGCGGGTTGTCGTCGGTGACCACCAGCAGTGCCGACCTGCGGGCCGCCTCCGCGCCCATCACCGGGCGTTTGGCGGCGTCGCGGTCGCCACCGCAGCCGAGCACGGTGAGCACCCGGCCGCCATGGCCCGCCCGCGCCAACTGGGCGCGCACCGCGTCCAGGGCCAGCGCGACGGCGGCCGGCTTGTGCGAGTAGTCGACGACGGCGGTGAAGTCCTGGCCGAGGTCCACCCGCTCCATCCGGCCGGGCACGTCCACCCCGGCGAGGCCATCGGCGATCGCGGCCGGCTCGATGCCGGCTTCGTGCAGGATCGCGACCGCGAGCAGCGCGTTGGCCACGTTGAACGTGCCGGGCAGGCGCAGCGTGACGTCGATCCGCAGGCGGTCCGGGCCCAGCGCGGTGAACGACTGGCCGCCGTCCGCACTGGTCCGCACGTCGGCGGCCGCCCAGCCGCGCAGGCCGGGCGACGTGTGCAGGGTGGACACCGCGATCGTGCCCGGCTTGACCAGCCGGCGGCCCCACTCGGTGTCCGTGCAGACGATCTCGCTCTTCGCGCGGCCGTCGAACAACCGGGCCTTGGCGGCGAAGTAGTCCTCCATGTCCGGATGGAAGTCCAGGTGGTCCTGCGACAGGTTCGTGAACGCGCCGACCGCGAACCGGATGCCGGCGACGCGACCCAGCATCAGCGCGTGGCTGGACACCTCCATCGGCACGTGCGTCACCCCACGCTCGACCATCACGGCCAGCAGTGCCTGCAGGTCCGGCGCCTCCGGGGTGGTCAGGCCGGTGGCCAGCCACTCGTCGCCGATCCGGGTGCCGATCGTGCCGATCAGGCCGCCGAGCCGACCGGCCGCGGCCAGGCCGGCCGCCACCATCGACGTGGCGGTGGTCTTGCCGGACGTGCCGGTCACGCCGAGCACCGCGAGCCGGCGGGACGGGTCGCCGTAGACCCGCGCGGCAAGGGCGCCGAGCACGGACCGTGGGTCGTCGTGCACCAGCAACGGCACGTCCCGCAGTGCTGGTCGATCGGCCCCGAGCGGGTCCGTGAGCACAGCGACGGCACCGGCGGCCAGGGCGTCGGCAGCGAAGTCGGCCCCGTGCGCGTGCGCGCCGGGCAGGGCGGCGAACAGGTCACCCGGCCGTACGTACTGGGCCCGCAGCGTCACACCGGTCACCGTCGTCGCGCCGGCGGTCACCAGGCGGGCGTCCACCGAAGAAGCCAGGTCGGCCAAGGCCACCGGCACCGGCCGACCGGGACGCGGCGGCAAATCGTCCTCCACGCCGCCGAAGGCTAGTTGTAACACTCGCTCGCTCCGCTCGCGGGTCCGCAGGCGGTGACATTTGCACTTATGCCTGTGCCACCAGTGTCATGAACGGAGTGGTGCCAGTGGACACTGGGATGTCGTAGCGCTGCACCAGGTACGAGGCGAGATCATGGAACAGCGGTGCCGCAGTCTGGCCGCCCTCCAGGTCGCCGTCGGGGGCGTCCAGCATGACGCCGACCACGAACCGAGGGTTGTCCGCCGACAGGATGCCGGCGAAGGTGACCGTGTTCCTGCCGTGGCTGTAGCAGCCGCAGGCCGGATCGACCTGCTGGGCGGTGCCGGTCTTACCGGAGATCATGTAGCCGGGCAGCGCCGCCGACGGTGCCGTCGCGTCCTGCGGGTACGGCGCCTTCTGCGTGATCGCCCGCATCATCATCCGGACCGTCTGCGCGGCCTGCGGGCTGATCACGCGGACACCCGCCGGCTGCGGGGTCGGCACGACGGTGCCGTCCGGTTTGGTCACGGACTTGATGATCCGCGGTGGCACGCGCACGCCGTTGTTGGCGATGACCTGGTACATGCCGGCCATCTGCAGCACGGTCATCGAGAGGCCCTGGCCGATCGGCAGGTTTCCGAACGTCGAGCCGGACCACTTGTCGATCGGCGGCACGTAACCGGCACTCTCACCTGGCAGCCCGATGCCGGTCTTCTGGCCGAGCCCCATCTTGCCCAGCATCGCGTAGAAGTTCTGCGGGCCGACCTGCTTGGCCAGCTCGTCGGCGCCGATGTTGGACGACTTGGCGAAGATGCCGGTGACGGTCATCTTCCAGTCCGGGTGCGACCAGTCGTCCTTCACGATCTTGTCGCCGTTCTGGAACTGCGGTGGCACGTCGACGACGGACGTCGGCGTGACGAGGTTCTCGTCGATGGCGGCGGCCGCCGTGACGACCTTGTTCACCGAGCCGGGCTCGAACGGCGTCGTGATCGCGGGATCGCCGGTGTTCGTCGCGGTCACCGTGCTGGGATCGTTCGGGTTGAACGTGTTGTCGTTGGCCAGCGCGTAGACCTCGCCGGTGTGCGCGTCGAGTACGACGGCGCTGCCCATCTTGGCGCCGGTCTTCTGCACGTACTGCGCGAGCTTCTGCTGCACAACGAACTGCAGGTCGGCGTCGATGGTGAGCTGTACGTCCTCGCCCGGCACCGCCTGCTGTAGCACCCGCTGCGAGTTCGGGATGACGACCGAGTTGTCGCCCTGCTCGGTGTTCATGGCCTCACGGCCCGGCTGGCCGGCCAGCGCGTCGTCCATTGAGGACTCAAGGCCGACGACGCCGTGCACGCCGGCCACCGGGCGGTC
>DATBDL010000401.1:0-29973 GCA_036269975.1 Pseudonocardiaceae bacterium
GCGTGCAGTGCTCTTGCCTCCGGTCCGATGATGTCCAGGTAACACCTCGCCCAGTCCGCCATCTCCGGCACCTCGACATCTTTTAGCACGAATCCGTCAGCCAGCAGTGCCGCACGTGCCCGTGCCAGGGCCGACGCCTGCGACTGCACCACCCGATCCACTACGTCAGCCCGCACCACCCCTACCCGCAACCCCGCCACCGGCACCGGATCGACCGGTTGACCAGCCAGGATCGACCACAACACAGCCGTATCCGCCACCGTCGCCGCCAGCGGTCCCACCGTGTCCAGGGTCGCCGAAAGCGGGAATACGCCGTCTGTCGGCACGGCACCCTGACTTGGCCGCAGGCCGACGACCCCGCACAGTGCGGCTGGGATCCGCACCGACCCACCTGTGTCCGTTCCCACCGCTGCCGGCACCAACCCGGCAGCCACGGCGGCTCCCGAACCGGAGCTGGACCCGCCGGTCATCCGGCTCGGATCGTGCGGGTTGCGCGCGGGTCCCGTGTGCGCGACATCCCCGGTCGGGCCGTAGGCGAACTGGTGCGTGTGCGTCTTGCCTACGATCACCGCTCCGGCCTGCCGCAACGCGACGACGACCGCCGCGTCCGCTGTCGGGACATGCCGATCGAAGTGCCTTGACCCTCTTGTGGTTCGCAGTCCGGCCGTGTCGATCAGGTCCTTCACTCCTACCGGAATCCCGTGCAGCGGTCCCCGGTCCAGGCCCGATGCCAGCTCACGATCTGCCTGGGCCGCCGCTGACAACGCGCCATCGTGATCGATCGTCACGTAGCAGTTCAGCTCTGGATTGAACGAATCCGCGGCCGCCAACGCGTTCTCGGCCATCTCGTGCGCGGTGGTGGCACCGGATCGCAACCGGATGCCCAGCTCGGCGATGGACATCCCGGCGAACGGGCCGGCACCTGCCAACGCGGTCATCGGGCCGCCGGTGTTACGGACACCAGGGTCGGCGACAACCCGAACAACGGGAACAGCTCCGGGAAACCGAACAACACCACACGACGCCGGTCCGGGACGTGAATGCTGTGCGCGTGGTACGCCCGGTCCCGCCCACGTGCGTAGGCGGCGAAGGCGGGTCGCCCGTTGGCCAACGTCGGCAGCAGTCGCCATTCCGTGGCCTGGTCGGCGAAGAACTGGGCTAAGACCCGGCCGGCATCGGCGCTGCCGGCGAACCAGTTCCGGTACGGTGGCAGCTCCACCACGACGTCGTCGGCCAACAGTCGGGCCAGCGCAACCGCGTCCTGGTGTTCGAAGGCGGCGACGTACCTGTCCGGCGCTACCGGATCGTCCACAGTGGATACAATCGCCGACCTTGCCCTGCCGAGCGCCACCCGGACCGCGCCGAGAGTCATGCCGGCGGCGGCGGCCGTGTCGGCAGCGCCGAACCCCGACACGTCCCGCAACAACAACACGGCCCGCTGTCGGACCGGCAACGACTGGAGTGCCGCCACGAACCCCAGGTCCACAACGGACGCGACCGGCTCCGGGAACGGCTGCAACCAGGCCACGTCGTGCCCTCGCACCAACGGCACGTCCGGATCGTCCGCCGGCGAACCCAGGCCGGACGGCAGCCACCTACGCTCGTCCCCCGCCGCGACACACGCCGCGGTGACGATCCCGAACAGCCAGGCACGCAACGACACGACCCGATCGTCGAACTGGCCGTACCCGAGCCGGGCACGCGCCAGCGCCCGGCCGGCCACCTCGTTGGCCAGTTCGGCCGACCCCAGCATCTGGTAGCAGTGCGTGACCAACTCCCGCCGACACGGCTCGGCGCGGCGATCGAAGTCCCGCCAGGTCGATGTGGCCACTGACCCCCCGTTCCGTTGTTCGGAACACCGATATCGGACAACCTAACAGCTCGACCCAACGAAACCGCTGGTCAGCCGGTTGGCCCTGGTCAGCACTGGTACGAATCGCCGAATGGCGATGGCCAAACGGCCGGACGGGCGACACACTGCGAAACCGGACATCGTGCCGCCCGATCGGGTGGCGCCAGCGTGGTGGGGGGTCACCACTTGACACGGTTGGGGGAACGTCATGCCGTCCAGTGCGGGTGAGCGGGTCGACACGTGGGAGATGGTGGTGGTCCATCGGGCCTTCCGCCGCGCGTTCCGGACGGCGCCGCTGTGGATCAGGTCGGTGCGGGCCGGCGACCGGGAGCGCGCCGAGCTGGTGGCCACGCACCTGAGCATGACGGTGGACGGGCTGCACCATCACCACTCCGGCGAGGACGACCTGCTGTGGCCGGTCCTGCTGCCGAGGGTCACCCTGCACACCGAGCTCGTGCACCGGATGGAGTCGCAGCACAAGCAGCTCCACGTGCACATCGATCAGGTGAACAACCTGCTGCCGGGCTGGCGCGCCACCGCCGACGTGGTCACCGGCCGCGAACTCGCCGACGTCTTCACCGAGGCGTCCGCGCTGCTGGACGAACACCTGGCCGAGGAGGAGGCGCAGATCCTGCCGCTGGTCTCCGAACACGTCACGCACGCCGAGTGGGCGGCGCTCGGCGACCGGGGCAAGGCGAGCCTGCCCAAGGGTGGCGCCGGATTCATCGCGCTCGGCGAGCTGCTCCAGGACGCGAGCCCGCAGGAACGCGCCGCGTTCCTCGGCATGATCCCGGCGCCGGTCCGGTTGATGTGGCGCATGTTCGGGCAGGGGATCTACCGGCGTTCACACGAGCGCCTCTACGCGGGCGTGCCGGGTCCGTACCCGAACGGCATGACCTGAACGCTACGAGGCGACGTCAGTCCCAGCAGTAGACGCCGAGGGCGAGATCGGCCAGATCACGGGGCGCGGGTGCCGGCTGCGGAACGCGGGCCACGATCGGGCGTGGTCCGCGCTGGACGGGGCGCTTGACGGCGGCGTGGGTGCGGGCGGCGGTACTGCTGGCCATGATGGACATTCCTTCCGTCGCATGTGGACAAACTCGGGCTCAGATCCAGCCTCGGCGTACCGCGAGCACGCCGGCTTCGAAACGGCTTCTGGCATCGAGGCGGCGCATCAGCACGGCGACCCTGCGGCGCACCTGGCGCTCCGAGATGCCGAAGTCGCGTGCCGCCGCCTCGTCGGTCGCGCCCGCCGCCAGCAGGGCCAGCAGGGCGCGGTCGTCCTCGGTCAGGTCGTCCTCCTCGTCACCCGAGCCGACGACCAGTTCCGTCGTGCCGGACCAGAGCAGATGGAACAGGCGCACGAAACCGTCCAGCAGCCCCGGCTGCCGCACGATCAGCGCTCCCGAGTCGCCACCGGCCGGATCGACCGGCACCACGGCGACCCGCTCGTCCATGATGATCAACCGTTGCAGCGGGCCGTCGGCCAGCCGGATCCGCACGCCACCCGCCGCCGCCTCGTGCAGTTGGGCGCGGCGGCGCTCGTCGGCGACGATCCGGTTGTCGTAGATCACCCGCATCTCGACGCCACGGCGCAGGCTGCGGATCTCCAGCGGCCGGGCGGCGGCGGCCGCGTCCGGGCTCGGGCGGCTGATCGGCTGAACGGAGTAGACGCTGGTGCTGGTGAAGAAGGACAGCTCGTCCAGTCGTTCGCGGACCTGCTCGACGTCGGTGAGCAACTCGATGCCGGTGTCGGTGGCGCCCGGTGCCGGCGCGCCCTGACCCCTGCGATGGGCCGCGATGAGCGCGTCGAACTCGGCGCGGGTGTCCGCTGTGCGCCTGCGCCGCTCGAACAGGTCGTCCTGCACCCGCTCGACGAGCTGCGCCAGCGCTACGGACGGGTCACGGACGGCGACACCACTGGGCGCGGTCTGCTCCGGCCGCACGACGTCGAGGTCGACGAGGCCGTCGAGGCAGTCGCGCACGTCGGTCTCGGACACCGCGAACCGCTCGGCCAACGCCCGCACGCCGCACGTCGGGTTGGCCAGCAACGTCCGGTAGACCTGCTCCTGGAGCATGCTGAAGCCCAGGTCCGGCAACGCCATCGTCCGCTCCACTGACTGGTTCTCACCTACGACGTCAGCGTTGCCCGGCCGGTTGGGTACCCACATCGGTAGTCCGACCCCAGATTCGCATCGTGTTCGCGCGATCACGTTCCGCACTGGCCCCGCCGAGGTCTGATAACTGTGTGCGAACTACCCATAGCCCGCCGGCACAATCTCGTGACAACCTCATAGCGTGCAGGTCGCGCCACAGGATGCCGTATCGGGCACCGGTATCCGTCCGTCCTGGTGGGCGGGCGGTTTGGCATTGGCGGAGCGACTTCCGATGCCGGCCGAGAATGAGTCGGACAGCGCGGTTGTCCGATCGGACAATGCGGCGGATCAGGCCGGTGACGCCCATCGTCGACTGGCCGTCTGGCTGGACACGCCCGGTTCGGACATCGGGCTCGGCGCACGGCTCAACTCGCTCGGCCTGAGCGTCGCGCAGCTCGCCGATCTGCTCATCGAACCGACGAACGCCCTGGCCGACCGGGCCGTCGAGCCGTCGTGGGTCGGAATGCTGACCGATGCGCTCGCGGCTGCGGGTCCAGCGTTGCCGACACCGGCGCCCGCCGCGGACGGGGACGCGTCGACCCTCGTGCCCGCACTGTCGCCATTCCTGCGGGCGATCGGTGACCGAATTGACCGGAGTAGGACGGAAAACGTCGATCTGGTCCCGGTACGCGAATCCCTGCTCGACCAGATCGGCAGAAATCTCGCGCGGATCGCGGCCCGCACACTGGTGGTCGAATTGGCGGCCGCGCGCAAATCCGGCAAACTGTCCGGTTTCGACAGCGCGGCCCGATTCACCGATTTCGTGGGCCGAATGGCCGAGTCGGAACTACCCGGCGTGTTGGGTAGGTATCCGGTGCTGGCGCGACTGCTGGCACAGGCCGGCCAGCACGCGGCCGACGCGGTGGTCGAGTTGCTGGACCGGTTCGCCGAGGACCGGGCCGAGATCGTGACCGCGCTGCTTCGCGGCCGTGACCCCGGCCGGCTGGTCGCCGTGGAGTTCGGCGCAGGCGACAGCCACCAGCGTGGCCGAACGGTCGCCGTGCTGCGCTTCGAGCACGGCGCCGCCGTGGTCTACAAGCCGCGATCGCTCGCGCTACAGGCACACTTCGGCGAGCTGGTGGCGTGGCTGAACGGCGTCGTCGCCGGGCTGGGGCTGGCCGCGGTGCGGGTCCTGCCCAAGGCCGGTTACGGCTGGTCGGAGCTGATCGAGCACCTGCCGTGTGCCGGACCGTCCGATGTGGACCGTTTCTACCACCGGCAGGGCGCGCTGCTCGCCCTGCTCTACGCCCTGGACGGCACCGACTTCCACCACGAGAACCTGATCGCCAGCGCGGACCAGCCGGTGCTGGTGGACGTGGAGACGCTGTTCCACCCGACCCTGGCCCCGTTGCCGGCGACCGGCTCCGACCCGGCGCTGACCGCGATCGCGTCGTCGGTCGGCCGGACGGCGCTGCTGCCGATGATGCTGCTCGGCGAGCACGGTGCGCTGGACGTGTCCGGGGTCGGCGGCGGGCAGCGCGGGCTGTTTCCCGAGGACAGGGTGCGCTGGCAGGACCCAGGCACCGATCGGATGCGCCTGGTCCGGCGGCCGGTCGAGGTCACCGGCGCCGCCACGAACCGGCCGAGGCTGCCCGACGCGGACATCGACCTCGCCGACTACGAATCCGCGCTGCTGGCCGGTTTCCGCACCGGCTACGACGCGATCGTGACCAACAGGACCAGCCTGCTCGCCGAGGCTGGACCGCTCGCGCGCTGCGCGGACGACGGCATCCGGATCATCGCGCGGCAGACGGCGGCCTACGCCGAACTGCTGGACGAGTCGACACATCCGGACCTGCTGCGCGACGGCCTTGACCGGGAACGGGTGTTCGACGTGCTGTGGGCGGACGTCCCGGACGAGCTGCGGGCGCGTCTCGTCCCGTACGAGCTGGCCGACCTGTGGGCCGGTGACGTGCCGATGTTCACCACACGGCCGGGCAGCACCGACGTGTGGGCGGCCGACGGCACCCGATTACCAGGCGTACTCGCGGAAACGGGACTGTCCGCTGTCATGGCGAAGGTGCGCCGGATGGGCGACGTGGACCGCGGCGACCAGGACTGGCTGATCGCGGCGACCATGGCCAGCCGGGATCGGTCGGTCGACCACCACGGTGCGGCGCCGCTGCCACGGCCGCCGATGGCGACGCCGCCGGACCCGCAGCGACTGCTGACCCTGGCCTGCGAGCTGGCGGACGAGCTCGTCGCCCGTGCGGTGCACGACGAGAACAGGGCCAACTGGCTCGGCCTGGAACTGGTGGACGGCAAGCACTGGACGGTGTTGCCGCTGGGCGCCGGTCTCGCCGACGGCTACAGCGGTGTCGCGCTGTTCCTGGCACAGCTCGGTGCGCTCAGCGGCCTGAGCCGCTACACCGAACTGGCCGGCAAGGCCGTGGCACCGCTGCCGAAACTGCTGGCCATGATCGCGGCCGACCCCGACCTGGCCGGCCACGTCGGCTGCGGTGGGTTCGCCGGGCTCGGCGGCATCAGCTACGCGCTGGCGCGGCTGTCCACGCTGCTCGCGGACGGCGACATGGTGCGGTGGCTGGCGGCGGCGGTGCCGTTGGTGGTCACGGCCGACGAGCACGCCGACGACGCGAACACCGGGCTGGGCACCGGCCGGGCCGGCGGGCTGGCGGCACTGCTGGCCGTGCACGCCGAAACCGGGCTCACGTCGGCCGGCAGTTCGGCGATCGTGCTCGCCGACCGGTTGGCGGCGGCGTGGGACGAACCGGGCGAGCGAACCGCGAGCGGCATGCTGGCCGGTCCGGCCGGCGAGGGCTGGGCGCTGCTGCGCGCGGCGGACGCGACCGGATCACAGCGCTACGCCGAAGCCGGCCGGACCGCGCTGCGGCACGACAGGGGGCTGGCCGAACTGCTGGCCGAGCCGGTCGACCTGGCCTGGTGCGGCGGACTCGCCGGCAGGGTGCTGGCGGAACCGGACAGCAGGCCGGCACGCATCGACGACGCGGTGCGAGCGCTCGGCGAGCGCCGGCCGCTGCGCGACACCAGCCTGTGCCACGGCGAACTCGGCGTCGCCGAGGCACTGGTCGCGCTGGCCCAGCGCGGCGACGATCGGGCGGCGACGTTGCGGGATCGCGTCGCGGCACAACTACTCGGCACGCTCGAACAGTTCGGCTCGCACTGCGGCACACCGCGCGGAGTTCCGTCACCCGGCCTGCTCACCGGGCTGGCCGGAATCGGCTACGGGCTGCTGCGGCTCGGATTCGCCGACCAGGTTCCCTCGGTTCTGCTGCTCGACCCGGCGAGTTCGGGTTGAGCAGCGTGCCGTGGTGCAGGTTCAGGAAGCAACGTTTCCAGGAGGACCAGGATGCGGGACAACTACGACGCCGACGCGACACCACCGCCCGAGGAGACCGAGCCCGACGCGGCCGGCGAGGTCTTCCAGCGGCGGCGGTTCGCAGTCGGCTCGCGCACCACGATCATGTTGGGACTGGCCCTGACCGCGACGGCCCTCGGCGCGCTCGCCGCCCAGGGAACGCCGTTCACGATCACCTATTTCTGACGGCACTCACCTACCACCGAGCACAGGTCACACCGAATCCGGGAGCGCACGATGCAGGACAACGACGACTACGACGTCGACAGGGCACTGGACGACGACACCGAGGCCGGTGCGGCCGGCGAAGTCGGCAGGCGACGCCGATTCAACGTCGGATCACGGGCCACCATTCTCATGGGCTTGACGATGGGCGTCATGGCGGCAGCCGCCTTCATGCCAGGACACGAATCGTTCACCATCAGCATCGTCTGAGTGATCGGCCGCACGGGACCCTGGGAGAACATGATGCAGGACAACAACGTCAACAAGTCACCAGTGCCAGCGGACGCGGACGACAACGCGGCCGGTGAAGTCGGCCGGCGGGGTCGACTCGACATCGGATCACGCGCCACCATCCTGATGGGGTTGACCATGGGCGCGATGGCGGCTGCGGCCGCCTTCCTGCCCGGATACGGATCGTTCACCGTCAGCAAGGTATGAGCGATCGGCCGATCGTCAAGGTTCGGTAATGGACGGCACGGCAGACGGTAAAACACACTGTCACGCCGATGGTGGACGATCTGGGCGGAGACTTCGCTAAAGTCAGCCATTGTGCGAATGCGTGCTCCTGAGCTGGTTGGCCGAGACGACGAGGTCGACGAACTGGACCGCATCCTGTTCGACGCACGGAAGGGCCAGGGCAGCGCCGTCTTCGTGCTCGGCGAGCCGGGTATCGGCAAGACCCGGCTCGCCGCCGAGGCGATCAGCCATGCATACAACGCGGAAATGGTGGTCCTGCGGGGGCGGGGCAGCGCGATGGGGCCGGCAGTTCCGTTCCGACCCTTGACCGAAGCTTTACTCGCCGTCGGCCGCGGCGGCCCGATGCCCGACGACAGCGAGCTCGGGCCGTACCGGTCGGTGCTCGGCCGGCTGGTGCCGGACTGGAGTACTCCGGGCGCCGGTGTGGCGGACGGATCGCTGATCGTGCTGGCCGAGGCGGTGCTGCGGCTGACTTCGGTGCTCGGGCGGGAGCACGGCTGCCTGCTGGTGCTGGACGACCTGCAGGACGCCGACGTGGAAACCCTCGCCGTCGTCGAGTACCTGTCGGAGAACGTGGCGCGGCAGGGCACGGTGCTGCTGGCGACCGTGCGCAACGAGCCGGGTGGCGCGCTGGAACTGGCCCGTTCGGTGAGCCGGCGGCCGGGGGGTGTCGGCCTCGAACTGGAGCGGCTCGACCTGCCGGACGTGCGGCGGCTGGTCGCGTCGTGTCTCGGTGTCGGTACGACCGACGTGCCCGCCGACACCGCGCGGCAGCTATGGGAGAACAGCACCGGGAATCCGTTCGCGGTCGAGGAACTGCTGCACAGCATGGTCAGCAGCCGGCTGCTGCGCAGGGAGGGGGACGGCTGGCGCACGGACGGCGACGTGCGGGCCGAGGTGCCGACGACGCTGGCACGCAGCATCGTCGCGCGGGCCGACCGCCTCGGGCCGCGGGGACGGTCGCTGCTGTCCGTGGCGGCGGTGCTGGGGCGACGGTTCCCGCTGTCCATCGTGCAGCGGGTCTCCGGAGTGGACGACCACACGCTGCTGACCAACATGCGGGCCGGTGTCACGGCGCAACTTCTGGCCACCGACGACGGCGGCCCCGACTGGTACCGGTTCCAGCATCCCCTGACCGCCGAAGCGCTGCTGGCCGAACTGACCCCCGTCGACAGGGCAGACCTGTCCCGCAGGGCGGCGGACGCCGTCGCGGCCGCGCATCCCGGCGTGCCCGGCGAGTGGTGCCCGCTGGTGGCGCGGCTGCGGCTGGACGCGGGCGACGACCTCGCCGCGGCCCGCCTCTACACCGAGGCGGGCCGGCGGGCGATGACCGAGGGTGCCGCCGGGTCCGCCGTCGTGCTGCTGGAGCGGGCGGAACAACTCGTCGCGGCGACCGGTGACGTCCGCAACCGGGCGGACGTGCTGGAGGCGCTGCTCTACGCGCTGGCCGAGGCCGGCAGGTTCGAGCGCGCGTTCGAACTGGCGAAGACACTGCCGTCGCACGCGGCCGGCATCGAACCGGCCCGGCTGGCGACCCTGCACACGCGGCTGGCCTGGGTCGCGCAGGTCTCCGGTCGACCAGCGGACGGCATGGCGCAGGTGGCGGCGGCCCGCGAGCTGATCGGGCCGGACGCGGGTGACGAGGCGACCGCGCAGCCCGACGCGGTCGAGGCGTACCTGGCGATGGACTCCGGGGCCGGCCGAGAACGACTGCAGGAGGCGGAAACCCTGGCTCGGCGCGCCGCCACGGCGGCGGAACGGGCATCGATGCCGGGAATCGCCTGCCAGGCGTGGTTCGTGGTCGGCAACGTGGCGAGGGAACGTGACCTGGCCGAGGCCAGCGGCTATTTCGAGCGCATCCGGACCCTGGCCGACCGGCACGAGCTGCCGATCTGGCGGGTCTACGCGGTGATGGGGCTGGCCGGCATCGCCTGGCTGGACCGGACGGACGGGGCGGCGATCCAGGAGGCCGAGCGGGAGGCGTGGCGGACCGGCGCGATCATGATCGCGCAGAACCTCGCCGCCATCCTGGGCATGGATTCCGTGCTGCGCGGCGATTTCAGGACCGCGGCCGACCGGATCGCCGAATCGCTGGTCTCGGCGCGCCGCATGCAGTTGACCCCGGTCGTGCGGTACTCGCTGATGACCATGGCGACCCTGGCCGCGCACCAGGGCCGGCGGACGGAGATGGAACAGCACCTCGCCTAGTTCCGGCTGGTCGGCGGCGACGAGTCGTCGGAGTACGCGCTGGCGCTCGGCCTCGCCAGGACGTTCTGCGCGCTGCTGGAGGAGGACGTCCCGAGGGCGAACGAGGAACTGGCGCTGGTGCGCGCCAACCAGGCCGACCATCCGACCACGTTCTACCTGGCCGGCCCGCACGGCACGCACCTGCTGCTCGGTGTGCTCGCCGGCACGGCCGGCTGGCCGGAGTACACGGCGGTGACCGAGACCGCGCCCGGCCGGATGCGCTGGAACCGGCAGTTCAGCATGCTGGCCGAGGCGGTGCTGCACGGGCGGGACGGCGACGTCACGGCTGCGGAACACGCGATGAGCCAGGCACAACAGCTCGCCGAGCCGTACCCGACGACCCGGCATCTCGGCCTGCGGCTGGTCGCGGAGGCGGCCTACACGGACGGCTGGGGCGATCCGGTCGGCTGGCTGCGCCGCGCCGAGGAGTACTTCCATCAGGCCGATGTCGCCCCGGTCGCGATCGCGTGCCGCGCGCTGCTGCGGCAGTTCGGCGCTCCCGTGCAGCAGCGCCGCACCGGCACCGACCGGGTGCCCGGCGACCTGCGTGAACTCGGCGTGACGGTGCGCGAGTACGAGGTGTTCGAACTGCTCGCACACCGCCTCGGCAACCGTGGGGTGGCCGACCGGCTGCACATCTCGCCGCGCACGGTGGAGAAACACGTGGCCAGCCTGCTCGTCAAGACAGGACAGCAAGACCGCTACCGACTGGTGGAATACGCGACGACCCGACTGTCCGGACCGTGATGCCGTCGTCGGCCGGCAGGTAGCCGTCGATCGTGAACAGCGGGTCCGGCGCGTTGGTGAGCAGCCGGCTGACCGCGAGCAGCACGCCCGCGGAGCCGGTCCACAGTTCCGCACTGAACCGGGATCCGTTGTCCCCTAACCATCGGATCCCGGTCTCGTGCGGAACGGCGTGCTTGAACAACCCGGTGCCGACGGCGATCTCCTGCGCCGCCAGGTCGTCCCGGTCCAGCAGCCCGGCGGCCTCGCCGAGCACCATGCCCAGCCCGGACAGGCCCTGGAACAGGCCGGCGGACACGGTGAACCGGCCGGTCAGCGCGCGCAGGCAGCGGCGCAGTACGCCGGACAGCTCCGGCACGTCGGACATCGTGAGATAGCGCGCCAGCACGTGCACGTAACCCGCGCTGCCCGAGCACAGATACGGCCGCGCGTCGTCGTCCGATGTGGACGCACGGAACCCGAGCGCGTCGGTGGCGATCGGGCTGGCCAGCGCCAGCTCCTCGCGCAGCAGCCGCAGGCCGCGCTTGAGCAGCGTGCGATCACCGGTCAGCCGGGCGAGGTAGTAGAGCGCGAGCGCGATCCCGGACCGGCCGTGCACGAGGCCGGCGGTGTGGTGGCGGCTGATCATCGCGGCCAGCGCGTCCCCCTTGGGGAGGTCGGTCAGCAGCCGGACGGCCCAGTCCAGATGGTGGCGCTGGCCGGTGCGGCAGTAGGACGCCATCAGCGCCAGCGCGATACCGGCGGTGCCGCCGCCGAGGGTGGCCGACGTCGTGGCCAACGGATGCCGGAACGCGGCGGCCAACAGGTCGTTCGCCGCGTCGTGCGCGCCGAGATCGCCCAGCGTCCACGCGATGCCTGCGGTGCCGAACAGCAGGCCGGGCGGTGTGTCGTCCAGTTCGCGCAGGGACATGTCGCGCAGCCGGTTCAGCACGACGGGTGCCACCGGCCGGCCGGCGAACCGCAGCGCGTGCAGCACGCCCGCGGTGCCGTGCGCGAGGCAGCGGGTGTTGGTGCGGTGGCCGTCCGGGGTGGTCGGGTAGATCCAGCGCGGATTGTCCGGCTCCGCCATGGCTTCCAGCGCGTCGGCGGTGCGGTCGCGCAGCCAGCGCAGGCTGGCCATCGGGTCGGCGCGCACGTCCTCCGGGCTGGGCATGGTGCTGGTGCGAGCGATCAGTTTGGTCGCCCGCCACAACGCGCCCGGCACGGGAGCGAGTTCGGCGAGGTCGGCGTGCAGGTGGTCGAGCGATTCCGGGCTGCGGCCGCTGGTGCGCGCCTTGGGGAACAGCAGCATGCGCGCGACGGCACCGGTGTCCGACGGCCGGTCGGCCAGCCGGCGCGCCGACTCGAAGTCGATCAGCCGAACCTGGCTCGCGTCGTCGATCAGGACGTTGCCGGCGGCCAGTTCGCCGAACGCGTAACCGAGGGCGTGCAGTCGCGCGAGTTGCTCGTCGATCGCACCGAGCACGGCGTGACAGCGGTGGTAGTAGGCGGCCAGTTCGGCCTCGGTCGGCTGGATGCGCAGCACGGGCGACGTGGCGGCGGCCCATCGAGCCAGGTCGCGGCCGGGCACGAGCTCGGTGATCAGGTACGCGTGGTCGTGGTGGGTGAAGAAGGCGAGCGGTTCCGGGCACAGGCCGGGTGCGCTGGCGTGCACCGTGCAGAGGGTGTGGTACTCGCGTTGCAGGCGCAGGCGGGCGTCGGTCGCCTCGTCAGTGTAGCCGTTGTGGGCTCGGGCCTGCCGGATGAACACCTGGCGGCCGTCCGGCCCGTGCCCGACGTAGGCGCCGCCGGAATTGGTGTGGCGCAACACCGAATCGGCGGACCAACCGGGCAGCCCGGTCGGCAGGTCGTCGGCCCCGCCGGCCTGCGCCGGCACGAACGGGTCCACGATCCCCGGCGGCAGCCGGAACTCGGGCCGGCGCTCCTCGGGAACTTCCACTCCGTCCGGCCCGAGCACCATCGAGGTCCGCGTACCGTCGGCTTCGAGGCGGGAGCGGCTCAGGAAGGCGCCGTACCGATAGGAGACACAGCGCGACGAACCGAACCGCCGGTCGGTGAGCACCCGAGGACCCGTCACGTCGGCCAGGTCGCGGGCCAGCCGGCGCAGCAGTTCACCCGCCACGTCCTCGGTCGGCGGGTAGAGCGCGCAGAACTTGCCACTGCGGGTCCGGTCCGCGTCCGGGCCGTGCAGCATCAGGAAGAACGTGGTCCCGGCGAGGTGCTTGAACGGCACCCCGAAGTCCTCAGCCGCCGCCGACACGACGTCCAGCACGTGCTGGGCGCCGGCGAGCGCGGCGGACACGTGCACCTTCCACCCCTGCTCCGGCAACCCACCCGCCGGCGGCGACCACTGGGTCCACACTCCGGTGTCCCGGCTGGTCCAGCCCAGCGGCGGGATGGTCGGGCGGTAGCGGCGGCCGGGATCGGCCAGCTCGAGGGGCTCGTAGTAGTCGGTGTGCGCGAAGGTGAACGCGGAGTCCGGTGCCAATGCGATCCCCCCTTGTGGTCGTCGATGCGGGTTCGGTGATCTCCAGTCTCGATCGATCCGCCCCGTTTCAACAGCGAGAAGGCGGTCCGCTACCGGACACCGAGCTGGGCCGGAACCTGCCAACGCCGCACCGCACGGGCGGGATCGGAGGGACGCAGACCGGTCAATCCAGAGGACACCGCCTGATATCAGGCCAACCTGTGAGCCTCCGGGTGGATGGCTGGCCTCGAGTTGGGGCTTACCGCGCTGCTGGGGTATGTGGTCGCGGTGCTCTGACGCCCGTTGCGTTGCTGGGCGGCGGTTGGGTTTGGGTCGGCCTTCGCGGTCCCTCGCGGTTCCGGTCGGCCTTCGCTGTCCGGGCTGCGGGCGGACCGCTTCCGTGCTCCAATCTGGCCGGTGAAGTCGATGTTGTGGCGGGGCGGTCAGGCACTGTTGGTGCTGCTGGCCGTCGCCGCTCTCGCTGGGCTGGGGATCTTCGGCTACAGCAACGAGCGCGACATCCGGCAGGCCGAGTACACGACCGGCGACAGCGCCGCCCACGACGGTGTCGAACTGGACGTGACGGTGCAGCGGGTCGATCCGACCGCGCGGCAGCTCGCCGTCGTCGTGTTGGCGCATCCTCGGGGGCGTTACGCGCAGGACGGCGATCGGCTGGTGCCGGCGCAGAACCTCGTCGTCGACACCTCGTCGCTCAGTCAGGGCACGCTCCGGTTTCCGGCCGGTGACCGGATCGTCGCGCAGAACGTGACTATCGGACTGGACACCGGCGTGCTCACCGACTACCCGTTCGACCGCTACACGACCACGATCGGCTTCCTGGCGGCGGTCGCCGACCAGCCGGTGCCGGTGGACATGGTCTTTCGCAACTACGATCCGCTGTTTCGCATCGAGCCGACCGGTGCCGTCGGGCAGGCCGGTGGGGTCGCCGCTGACCTGCGGTTCAACCGGACTCTCGGCACGTTCATCCTCGCGCTGTTCCTCATGGCGGCGATGTGGGTGCTCGCGCTGTCCGTGCTCGGGGCATCCGTCGTGCTCGTGCGGCATCATCACGGGCTGGTCTATCCGGCGCTGGGCTGGATGGCGGCGACGCTCTTCGCACTCGTCGTGGTCCGCAACGCCGTGCCTGGGTCACCGCCGATCGGCTCGCTGTTCGACTACGCCGCGTTCCTGTGGGCCGAGGCCGTGATCGCGGTCAGCGTCGGTGTGGTTTCCGTGCACGGCATGGTGGTTGAGCACCGGAAGGGCGGCCCCTAACCGAGTTGGCTCAGTGCCGGCGCAGGAACTCGTCCCGCCTGGCGGTCAGGGTCGGGCCATCCAGGTCGGGCCGGCCCTGGTCGCAGTCCCAGTCGATGATGGCGGCCAGTTCGCCGTCGCGCCAGGTCGTGTTGCCCTCCCACAGATCCCCGTGCAGGAACACCGGATCACACGGCGGTTGCGGCAATCGCGCCACCGCGTCCTTCGCTTCGCGCAGCAGCGCGGCAGGTCGGCAATCGGTGCCAACGGCACGGCGTGCACTACCGCCCTCCCGCAGGCCACCCGAGTCGACCACTCGCTGCCCGACGGCCGACTCGGCCCACCGCGTTTCCTCTTCGGACGGTCCCACCATGCGGCCACCCTACCGACGATGATGGAGGAGCAACCCGAACCGAGGAGGCACGCCGTGGGCGACTACCCGCGTGAACTGGTCACGACCGACCACATCGAACCGTCGTCCCGCCGGGTGCGCGGCGTGCTGGGCAACACGGTGGTCTTCGACACCACGAACGCGATCTACCTGTGGGAATGGCCGCACTATCCGCAGTACTACATCCCGCTCGCCGACGTGCGCACCGACCTGCTGGTGGACGAGGACCACGAGCAACGGCTCAAGCGGGGCAAGGCGCGCCGGCACGGCATGAAGGTCGACGGGCTGACGCGGCCGTCCTCGGTGTCTGTCTACACCGAGGATTCCATCGCGGGGCTCGCCGGCATGGTGCGGTTCGACTGGGCGGCGCTGGACGCGTGGTTCGAGGAGGACGAGGAGATCTTCGTGCACCCGCGCGACCCGTACACCAGGGTCGACGCGCTGCGCTCCACCCGCCGGGTCCGGGTCGAGCTGGACGGTGTGGTGCTCGCGGACACCGCTTCCCCGGTGCTGGTGTTCGAGACCGGGCTGCCGACGCGCTACTACCTCAACCGCACCGACGTGAACTTCGCCCATCTCGTGCCGACCGACACCGTCACCGCGTGCCCCTACAAGGGACGCACCAGCGGCTACTGGTCGGTCCGCATCGGCGACGACACGCACAAGGACCTGGCGTGGGCCTACGACTTCCCCACCCGCCAGCTACTGCCGATCACCGGTCTGGTCGCCTTCTACAACGAGAAGGTCGACACGTTCGTCGACGACGAGCTCGTCGAGCGACCGGTCACGCATTTCTCCTGATCACACGATCAGATCGTCGCCTCGGTGCCGTGCATGGACACCAGCCGCGCGGCCGCCGTGCCGAGACCCGTCGGGCCGCCGACGAAGGAGCGGATCTCCTTGACCGGGCGGTAGCGCAGTTCGGACTCCTCGTAGCGGTGCGTGCCGTCGTGCCAGCGCAGGATGCCGGCCAGCCAGTGCTTCAGTTCCTCGACGTAGCCGTCCATCGACGCGCGGGCGTCCGCGTTCAGGCCGAATTCGTCGTACAGCACGGGCAGTTCGGTCGCGACGATGTGCTCGAACTGTTTCATCCGCGCCGTGATCAGGTCGTTGACGATTCCGAGCGCGCGTTCCCGGTCGCAGTCCAGGAAGTTCTCGACGACGAGCACGCAGTTGTGCACCTCACCGTCGAACTGGATCTCCTTCTGGTAGGAGAAGATGTCATTGAGCAGGCATGCCGCGTCCGCCGCCGAGTTCTCCAGGTTGCGGATCGGCCGAGTGCGGTAGATCTCCGGCGGCACGAACCGGCCGTGCGACAGCCGGGACAGGCTCATCGTCAGGTCGGAGCCGAACGTGTCGCGGCGCATCTCGATGTAGTCGATCGGGTCGGGCACCCGGTGGATGGCCTCGTTGCCCAGTTCCCACAGCCACGCCTCGAGCATCTTCTCGATGGCTCCTCGGAACATCGCCCGCCCGGCGAGGGTCATCGGGCCGGCCGTGCGGACCCACAGGTCGGCGAGCCCGCGTTCCAGGGCGTTCACCGGCATCGGCACTTCGGTCGACTCGACCGGCATGCAGCGCGACAGCCGCTCGTTGCACACCTTCGCGGCGACCAGGTCACGGGTGCGGCCGAACACCTTCGGGTAGTAGTCGTCGCCGTAGGTGCCCCAGATGAGCCACTGCGTCGCGAGGTCCAACTGCTCGGCGTCGGAGTCGGGATAGATGCCGGCGGCGCAGAGCGCGAAGTCGAACGACCAGAGCTTGTGGCCGTCCCAGACGGCGGCGGCCGGATCGAGCATCCCCATTCTGGCCGCCCACGTCATCGTGTTGCGGCGGGCGTCGTCGACGTGCGGGCTCTGGCCGGTGGTGAACGGCATGTAGAAATCGGGCCGAGGGGTCGGGCCGACGACCCGGAACGGCTGGCTCTCGAAGGCGCGCATCCGTTGCGGCGCGGTCGATACCAGCGACGACAGGATGCGGGTCGCCGTGGTGCCGATGCCGGTCGGGCCGCGCAGCACGCCGCCCGACGTGTCGGCGCCCTGGTTCATGTAGCGGCTGGACCGCAGGTGCCACTCGTGGCCGCCGGCCTGCCAGTCCTGCAAGCCCTTGACGTACGCCATGACCTGCGCCTGGCCGGTCGGGTCGATGCCGTACTCGACGAACAGCGGCGGCACCTCGGCCAGCGCGGTGTGCTCGAACTGGTGCAGCCGCGACGTGAGCAGGTCGTTCACGGCGGTCGCCGCCTGTTGTGTCGGAACGTGGAGGAACCGCTCGAACACCAGCACGCTGTTGGCGAGTTCGCCCTCCTGCTCGACCTCGCGCTGGTAGGAGAACAGGTCGTTGCGCAGGTGCACGCCGTCGGCGAAACAGTCCCGCAGCACCTTCATCGGCCGGCTGGCCGCGATCACGGCCGGCACCTCGACGCCGTTGGCGTGCTCCACCAGGTTCGCCGACCACGGCGCGCCGCCGACCTTCCGTCGCATCTCGACGTACTCGATCGGGTTGGACAGCCGGTTCTCGTTGATATTGGCCAGTTCCCACAGCGACTCGGCGAGCAGGTTCTGGGTGCTCTCGGCGAAGCGGCGCCGCCAGTCCGGCGACCTCGACGGCACGGTCCGCCGCCACAGATCGGCCAGCCCGCGTTCCACCGGATTGGTGGGTTCCTCGGTGATCAGGCCGTCGACCGGCATGAACAGCGGCAGCCGGTCGAGGTAGGCACGCGCGCCGGCCATGTCGCCGGTCTTCTTGTAGAGCTCGAGGAAATGGTCGTCGAAATAGAACACCCACACGTACCAGTCGGTCACCAGGTCCAGTTCCGGGCCGGGTGCGTCCGGGTGGGTGTAGGCGCACAGCAGCGGATAGTCGTGCGAGTCGTAGTCGTGTTCGTCCCAGATCGGCGTGCCCTGTTGCGGCACGTCGATGAAGTCCATCTCGTACGCCCATGCCTTGCTGTGCACACGAGCACCGGCGAGGTTCGGGTTCAGCCGGGCCGGATAGGGCATGTAGAACTCGGGCAACTCGAAGGGCCGCATGCGTGTACCCGACCAAAGAGATCGACGGAAACCAAGCGCCGCAGAAGGGTTTTACACGAACGAGCGCGCCTGATTCCCCCGACCGGCCCAGTCGGCTCGTGCGAAGAACACGCTGGCACGACGGTAAACGGGCCAGAATGGACACCATGTCCACCACACGCACCAACGTTCGCCACGCTGATTGACCGATTGCATTCCGCCGGCCGATGGAATATGGCGACCGTGCCGATTCGATCCGGGCAGATGTTATGTCCGTGCCGTGAAGTTCCGTACGGCGCGTTCGAGGTGTTCGCCCATTTCGTCACACGCCCGGTCGACGTCACCGGACCGCATGGCGGCCACCAGGTCGCGATGTTCCGCCACCAGCGCGTGCGGCTCGGGATAGGACGCCTCGAGTTGCGCCAGGCAGAGCTGCATCTCCTCTTGGAGCGCCGGATAGATCCGGCTCAGCCGGGGGCTGCCGGCCGCGTCGATCAGCGCGATGTGGAAGCCGGTGTGCTTCTCGACCAGGTCGGCCCAGTCGGCGGCATCGGGCAGCGCGGCCATCTCGGCCAGCCACCGTTCCGCGCCGTCCAACGACAGTCCGTTGTGGACGATCAGTCGGACGGCCGCGAGTTCCAGCGGCGTGCGGACCAGGAACAGGTCACGCACGTCCGCTTCGGTCAGTGTGGGCACGGTCAGCGACCGGCCGTCGGACTGCGTGACCAGGTGCCTGCTCACCAGCACCTGCAACGCGGAGCGCACCGTCGGCCGCGCGACGCCGAACGTGCTGGCCAGCGACGCCTCGGTGAGCGGTTCGCCGGGCCGCAGTTCACCGGACAGGATGCGCCTGCGGACCTCGGCCACCAGCGCGTCCCGCGTGCTGGTGGTGCGGAGCGTGACTGTCACCCGGCGACCATCGCACGCACCGATTCGACGGTGGCGACCAGGTCGGTGAGATCGGGCAGCACGGCGTCAGCGATCGACGGGTCGTCGGCGGCGGACAGCCGGTTGACCCAGACGCGCGGAACGCCCAGTTCGTGCGCCGGCACCATGTCGTGGAACCAGCTCTGCGCGACGTGCACCCACCGATCCCGTGGCACGTCGAAGGATTCGGCGAACCGGGTGAAGTGGCCGTGCGCCGGCTTGTAGGAGCCGACGTCCTCCGCCGTGACGATCGCGTCGATCGGCACGCCGATCCGACGCTGCGTCTCGCCGATGATGTCGCGGTCGCAGTTGGTCAGCAGCGCGAGCCGCCAGCCGGCCGCCCGCAGCCCGGCCAGCGCGGCACGGGTGTCCGGGAACACCGGCCAGTACGGCATGCCGGTGGCGAGCACGGCCGCGTCGTCGTCGAGCAGGGCCAGGCCGGCATCAGCGGTTGCGCGGCGGAGCGTCTCGGCGAGCACCTTTCGGTACCGCAGGCCGGGGAACTCGCGTTGGACCTGCGCCTCGTGCCGGTGGTAGCTGGCGAGCAGGTCCGCGCCACGGCCGGGAAACAGCAGCTCGGCGCCGGTGGCGATGCCGTGCCGCCAGTCCACGAGCGTGCCGAAGCAGTCGAAGGTCGCCCATCGTGTGGTCATACCGGTAGTCTGTCATACGGTTATACCATCAGTCCACCGGCTCCGGCGGAGGCGTCGTCCACCGGGACTCCACCCGGCCGAGCTTCCAGTAGGAGACGGCCACCACCCAGACGACGACGAACAGCGCCGCGATGGCGAATCCGGCCGTGTTGATGTCGAAGTCGGACATGAAGTCCCAGAAGCCGCCGTGCAGGTTCAACTCGTCGGACAGCAGCCCGCACACCTCGATCGTGCCGATCAGGAACGCCACCGCGATCGAGAGGCCGGTGATCACCAGGTTGTAGTAGACCTTGCGGACCGGGCGGGCGAAGGCCCAGCCGTAGGCGAAGTTCATGAAGCAGCCGTCGATCGTGTCGAACAGCGTCATGCCGCCCGCGAACAGCAGCGGCAGCGACAGCACCGCGTACCACGGCAGGCCCTGGGTCGCCGCCGCCGCCGTGGCCGCCAGCAGCAGCACCTCGGTCGCCGTGTCGAACCCGATGCCGAAGACGAGGCCGACGAAGAACATGTGCCAGGTCTTCGTGATCGACCTCATGAAACGGCCGAAGAATCGCCACATCAGCCCGCGCGCCTGCAACTGCCGTTCGAGTTCCGCTTCGTCGAAAAGGCCCTGCCGCATTTGCCGGAACACCTTGAGAATACCGGCCAGCACGATGAGGTTCAGCAGCGCGATCAGATACAGGAATATCGCGGCGAGACCGGTGCCGACGACACCGCCGAACGTCTCGTAGCCGGAGTCCGGGTTGACCACGGCACCGAACACGGCCCGCGCCGCGACGGACAGCCCGACGCCGGCCACCATCATGATCGTGGAATGCCCCAGTGCGAAGAAGAACCCGGTCGCCAAGGGTCTGCCGCCGTCGGCCATCAGCTTGCGGGTGGTGTTGTCGATCGCCGAGATGTGGTCGGCGTCGAAGGCGTGCCGCACGCCGAGCGTCCACGCCGTGAATGCGACGCCGATACCGAGGCCGAGTCCTTTGAACTGAAAATTGTGCGGCGCGATCGCGAATACGAAAATGGCCCAACCGAGCACGTTCAATGTGACGACGACAAGGGCCATCACGCCGAGGCGCCCCTGTTCGCCTCTGGTCAGCGCCATATCCAGGAACGTACGGCAGCACGCGATTCGGTGTCAATCGACTCGATATATGAACAACTGTACCTGTGTTGAAATATGCGGGGAACCCGATCGGAGGCCAGTTCGTTGGTGGTGGCATGGCATGGTTGTCGTTCACGATTCCGGGCGGGGTGCTGCTGCTCATGGCGGTGGCGGCGTTCGAGTTGGCGCCCCGGAGGCGGAAGAAGCGGGCCGGGGCGCCGGTGTCGGCGACCTACGTCAACGAGGTCACCGCCATGTTCTACGGGTCGAAGCGAATGGAACTCGACCACCGCGACTCGCAGTCCCTGATGCGCGAGGACGACGCGGAGGGCGCCCCGCCACACATGGGTGTCGACCTCGACGGTGGGATCGTCCGAATCCGCGACGACCGGTAGCTCAGTAGGCCACGCCGACCGCCCGCCGGATCGTCTCCGGCCGATCGAGTGCGCGCAGCATGAAGTGCGCGACGTCGGCCCGCGAGATCAGCACGCCACGCCGCAGGTTCTGGTCGATCGCGGTCCGATAGTGGCCGGTCAGGTCCTTGTCGGTCAGCCTCGGCGGCCGGACCGACGTCCAGTCGAGGCCGCTGTCGCGCAGGACGTCCTCCATCAGCGCCGTGTCCGCGTAGTGCGCGCGGAGCACCTTCTTGATCATCGGGTTCAGCACGTACCGCATGACGACGCCGTCGCCGGGATCGTGCCTGGGTGGCCGCGGCCGGCCGGGTGACGCCACCGTGCCGACGGGTGCCGCGCTGACCACCACGATCCGCCGCACGCCGGTCGCCGCCATCGCGTCCACGACGGACCGTGTGCCACGCGCGATGACGCCGGTCGGGCCGAGGCACGACAGCACGGCGTCCGCACCGCCGATCGCGGACTCCAGCGCGGCCGCGTCGGCGTCGGCCAGGTCGACGGCGACCTTCCGCACCGCGTCCAAGACCGTGGCCGACGCTGTGGCCGACATCCTGGCCGGATTGCGCACGACGGCCGTGACGTCGTGTCCTGCCGCGACCGCCTGTGCGAGCACCTGCCGCCCGACCCCGCCGGTCGCCGCGACGACTACGAGCTTCATTCCCTCAGTCATATGGAAACCGTATCATATGAAACTCGTGTCGGCTGCCGATCCCGTCCGTCGGTGGTTTCGGGAATGATGTCGGTATGAGTGGTCAGGTCCAGCCCGGCTTCGAGCCGGTCCGAGCAGCGTTCGAGGCGGCCCAGGCGAACGACGAAGGCGGCGCGCAACTGGCCGTCTACCAGCACGGTTCGCTGGTCGTCGACCTGTGGACCGGCAGCGATCCGATCAGCCGCAAGCCGTTCACGCCGGACTCCGTCACGGTGCTGATGTCGGTGACCAAGGGCATGGTCTCGACCTGCGTGCACCTGTTGCGCGCCCGTGGCCAGCTCGATGTCGACGCGCCCGTCACCCGGTACTGGCCGGAGTTCGCCGACGACGGGCAGCTCACCGTCGCGCACCTGCTGACGCACCGGTCCGGTCGTAGCGACTTCGACGCCGACGAGGGCATCGGCATGGCCGAACTGCTCGACTGGGACCGCTGCGTCGGCGCACTGGCCGCGATGACTCCACAATGGACACCGGGCGCCTACTTCAAGTACCACTCGCTGACCTGGGGTTACCTGGTCGGCGAGGTGGTCCGGCGGGTCGCCGGCATGTCGGTCGGCCAGTTCTTCGCCAAGGAGGTCGCCGGGCCACTGGGGCTGGACATGTGGATCGGGATGCCATCGACGGAGGACCGCCGGTTCGTGCCGGAG
Source organism: Pseudonocardiaceae bacterium (assembly GCA_036269975.1). Taxonomy (GTDB): domain Bacteria; phylum Actinomycetota; class Actinomycetes; order Mycobacteriales; family Pseudonocardiaceae; genus DATEPR01. Next base: position 22,610 of record DATBDL010000401.1, read on the forward strand.
TTCGCCCGCTGGAGCGCGCTGACGGGGGAGCAGATCGAGAGCCAGTTCGCCAAGCAGGGCTTGGACGTCACCGACCGGCTGGTGCGCGCCGTGATCGGGTCGATGCTGGCCGGTGGCGCGACCGTCGACGGGCTCAACGCGCGGCTGGCCCGTAGCGCGGAAATACCGGCCGCCAACGGGATCGGCAACGCCAGGTCACTGGCGAAGATGTACGCCGCCACGATCGGCACCATCGACGGCGTCCGGTTGCTGGAACCGGACACCATCGCGGCGGCCACGCGGCCGATGACCGACGGTCTCGGCCCGCCCCCGCCGCTGAACCTGCTGCCACCGTCCGAGCCGATGCGGGTCGGCCTGGGCTACGAGCTGGCACGCAAGGGCAATCCGATGCTCGGCCCCACGTCGTTCGGTCATGCCGGCGCCGGCGGACGGCTGGGGTTCGCGGACCCGGACAGTGGCATCGCCGTCGGGTACGTCTGCACGAACCTGCTGTGGGACCACACGAAGGGCCCCGACGACCGATGGGTGCCGTGGACGGCGGCGCTACGCGAGATCGTCTGACTGCTCGAGTTCCCTGCCCAGCGCGGTGAGCTGGTCGCCGGTGCCCTGCTCGCGCCACGCCGGTTCCTCGTGGCCGTCCAGGAACGCACTGTACTGGGTCAACAGCAGCCGGGTGCCGATCGTGGCGGCCGGTTCGAGCTCGACGGTCGTGACGGACACCGTGGCCAGGTCGGTCTCGGTGCGCATCGTCGACGCGAAGACGATCCGCTCGTCCGGCACGATGTCCTGGTAGTGCGACTCGAACGTCAACTCGGGACCACCTTCGTGCCGGCCGCGGACGATTTCCCGGCCACCGACCCGGAAGTCGAGCTCGTGGTGGGTGGCGACCGGACCGCCGAGCCAGCGGGCCTTCGCGGCCGGGTCGGCCCACGCCGCGAACACGCGCGACGGCGAAACGGGGTAGACGCGCTCCAGCGTGAACGTCGTGTGCTTGACGGAAAGTGTCGTCATTACTCGCTCCCTTGCTCCGGTGGATTCGGCTGGGCGGCCAGGAAGTCGCCGAGCCGGTCGAGATCGCGTTCCCAAGCGGTGCGCTGCCGGGCGAGCCAGTTCTCGGCCTGCCGCAACACGTTCGGCTCGATGTGACACGTGCGCACCCGGCCGGCCTTCTCGGATCGGACCAGGCCGCACGCTTCGAGCACCTGAAGGTGTTGCATCACGGCCGGCAGTGACATGGCGAGCGGCCTGGCCAGTTCGCTGACCGAAGCCGGCCCTCGAACAAGTCGCTCGACCATGTCCCGCCGGGTCGCGTCGGCCAGTGCCTGGAAGACCCGGTCCAACGCTTGGTTAGGCATGTACTTAAGTATCCACGGGAGCCCACGACAGTCAAGCTCTTGCTTAACTTTTATCGCATCGCCGACACACTGTCGTAGTCCGGCAGGTCGATCGACTCGGCCCTGGTGAACTGCTTGGCGATCAGCGCGCGCATCGGCCAGCGGGTCATCATGCGCATCGACAGCGTGCGGGACCGGATCGCGAACGCGCTGTCGGGCGCGTAGCCGCCGATGCCGCCCGGCGGCAACTGCTGCCCCGTCGTCACGTAGGGCCGCATGATCTCCTCGTACCTGGCGAAGGCGTGGCGACAGTCGCCTCGTGCCGCCGCCAGTTCGCCGGCCAGCACGTACGCCCCGACCAGTGCGAGACTCGTGCCGAGCCCGGTCAGCGGCGACGGGCAGCAGGCCGCGTCACCGAGCAGCGCGACCCGGCCGCGCGACCAGGAGTCCATCTTCACCTGGCCCATCGAGTCGAAGCCGAAGTCCGACGCCTCGTACATCGCGGCCAGTAGCCGCGGCGCCCGCCAGCCGACCCCGGCGAACCGCTCGGCCAGCATTCGCTTCTGCGCGGCCACATCCCGCCGGTCGTACTCGATGGGCTGTGACCGGAAGCTCAGCCCCGCCTTGTGCTCACCGGGCAATCGGCCCGGCCGCTCCGACACGACGAGACCGCCGGGCGCGTTGTACATCAGGTACCAGCCGCCGAGATCGACGTCGGCCTTCGACGTGAACCACGCCGTGTAGCAGTTCAGCGGGTGCACGTAGTCCGATTCCGGGCCGAACGCCAGCCTGCGGACGGCCGAGTGCAGCCCGTCGGCGCCGAAGACGAACGCGAACTTCCGCGGCGCCGCCTTCTCGAAGGTCACCAGGACGCCGTCGTCGGCCTGCTGAATGCCGGTGATCGTGTCGTCGAAGAGGTACTCGGTGGTGGGCAGGGACGCCTCGTAGAAGATCTGGCCGAGGTCGCCGCGCAGGATCTCGATCTCGGAGATGATCCCCTCGCCGCCGAACGCGTCCTCGGGCACCTCGGCCTTGATCCTGCCGTTCGCGTCGACGATGGCGAAGCCACGCTGCTCGACGCTGACCTCGCGCACCCGCGACATCAACCCCATCCGGTCGACGACGGTGCGGCCGGCACCGCGTAGGTCGACGGTCTGGCCGCCGGGGCGGGGGGCCGGCGCGCGTTCCACGACGGTCGGGGCGAAACCCCGCTGGTACAGCCAGTAGGCGAGGGCAGGGCCGGCGATGCTGGCGCCGGAAATCAGTACGTTGCGGTTTGTCATGTAGTGCAGCGTACGATGTACAGTCAGCCATACGCAAGTCCTAAAACAGATCTGTACTGCGGATATATTCTAATCAGTGTCCTAGTGCACTAGCTGGCTGAGGTATAGTGCACTAGTACACGGGAGGCAGCAGCATGAGCACAGTCGAGAGCCCGCCCTATGCCCGGATCGTCGCCGCGCTGCGGGAACAGATCGAATCGGGTGCGCTGGCACCGGGCGACCGGGTGCCGTCCACCCGCGAGATCACCCGGCAGTGGGGCGTCGCGATGGCCACGGCGACCAAGGCACTGACCGCGCTGCGCCAGGCCGGCCTCGTCAAGGCGGTGCCCGGCGTCGGAACGGTGGTCGACACGCGGGAACCGCGGTCAGCCGCATCGCCGGCCGCCCAACCGCACCGTCGGCCACCGTCGGACACGGCACTGACCACGGAACGGATCGTGGCCGTGGCACTCACGGTCGCGGACACCGAAGGCATCCAGGCCGCGTCGATGCGCCGGGTCGCCGCCGATCTGGGCGTCGGCACGATGTCGCTGTACCGGCACGTGGCCGACAAGGACGAACTGCTGATGCGGATGATGGACACGGCACTGCGCGAATGGAGCTTCCCGACCGAGCCGCCGGCCGGCTGGCGGGCCAAGCTGGAACTGGCGGCGCGGATGCTGTGGCGGACGTTCCTCGCCCACCCGTGGCTCGCCGCGGCGCTGTCGTTGACCCGGCCGCAACCGGTGTCCGGCGGCCTCGTCTACACGGAGTGGGTGGCCGGCGCGCTGGATCAGGTCGGCCTCGACCTGGCCACGACGTTCACCACGCACATCACGCTGTTCAACTACGTGCGTGGCACGGCCATCAATCTGGAACTGGAGACCGAGGCCGTGGCGGTCACCGGCATGGACAACGAGGAATGGCTGAACGCGCAGGAGGCGGAGATGCGGCGCATCATCTCGTCGGGCGAGTTCCCGATGTTCGAACGCCTGGCCACCAACGAATACGACTTCGACCTGGACAACCTGTTCGAGTTCGGTCTGCAGCGACTGCTCGACGGCCTGGCGGTACTGATCAACGACGTAGTTGGCCGGGCGTGACACCGGCCAGGCGTCGCAGTTCCCTCGTCATGTGCGGCTGGTCGGCGTAACCGGCGACGGCGGCGATTTCCGTTGCCCTGGCTCGGGTTTCGAGCAGCCGCATCGTCCTACCCAGCCGCAACACGCCGACCAGCGTCGAGGGCCCGTAGCCGACCGCGTGCACGAAGCGGCGCCGGAAGTGCCGCTCCGACAACCCGAACCGGCCAGCGACATCGGTCACCGATGGCGGCCGATCCGTGTCGAACAGGCCGACCGCCGCGACGACGACCGGATCGACAGCGTCCACACGCGACAGTCGGGCGACGACGGCGTCTTGTAGCACATGGGAAGGAGAGTCGGTCGTTGCCAGCCGTTCGGCCAACTCGCTGGCCGTACGGTCGCCCCACAGGTCGCCGAGCAGCGGCTGCTCGTCCCGGACCGCGCTGACCGGCATGTCCCCGAACAGCACGCCGGCGGTGCCGGTCCGGAACCGGATACCGACGGTCAGCAGACCGGGCCGCATGTCGGCCAGCCGGTAGCTCGTGTCCGGCCCGGCGACGAGCAGGTGCCCGTCATAGGAGATGACGTCGGTGCACCCGTCCGGCACGATGCGCTGCGTGTGCGACGCCGACTCGGAAACCCGCAGGCACCACACACTCTGGACGCGATCGGCCAGCGCCGGGACCGGCGGCCGTTCGACGTAGCTCGCGTGGCCCACCAGTCGAAGCTAGCAGGCCACGCCGACAGCGGCTCAGGTCAGCGGCGCGTACAGGTCGACGGCGTTGCCGTCCGGGTCGAGCACCGTGGCGTAACGCTGCTGCCAGAAGGCATCGAACGGCTCGCGATGTCCCCGGTGACCCGCCGCGACGAGCTCGGCGAACAGCTTGTCGACCTCGGCGGGGTTGTCGCAGCCGAACGCCATGCTGACCCGCCCGAGGCCGGTCGGCTGCTGCCAGTTCGGGTCGAACGACAGGATCGTCTCGACGGTGTCCCAGGCAAGCAACATCCCACTGGCCAGCTCGATGTGGACGTGCGGCTGGGTGTCGGCGTCGGCGGGGATGTCGAGGCCGAGCCGGCGGTAGAAGGAGAGTGATGCCGGCATGTCGCTGACGACCATGCCGACGAAGTTGAAGGTAGGTGCCATGTGGGCAGCGTAGCCAGGCAGGAGGCGTCGACGCTTGAACGAATCGGCCTTGTTTTTGAATGTTCGCTCATCTATCTTGATGGCATGCCCCGACCACGGGAGTTCGACCCGGACACGGTCCTGAACCAGGCGATGCTGAGGTTCTGGGAACGCGGGTACCGGGCGACGTCGGTCGAGGACCTGGTGAAGGCGACCGGGGTCAATCCGGGGAGTCTCTACGGCGCGTTCCCCGGTGGGAAGCACACGCTGTTCCTGAAGTCGCTGGAGCGCTACTCGAACCTGGTGGTGCCGCGGCAACTGGGGGCACTGGAAGGGCCGGACGCGTCGATAACCGAGATCCGAGGCTATTTCGACGCCATGATCGAGGACATGGTGCGCCCGGAAGGCCGGCAGGGTTGCCTGCTCGTCAACAGCGCGATCGAGAACGCCGCAGAGGACGACGAGGTGGCGGCCGTGGTACGCGGGCATCTCGCGAGGTTGGAAGGATGCGTGGCCAAGGCGCTGAGCAACGCCATCGGACGCGGTGAGGCACGTGCGACGCTCGATCCGGTCGGCACGGCGAAGCTACTGGTGGCGACCGGGCAGGGCCTGATGGTCGTAGGCAAGGCGAACCCCGATCGAGACGTGTTGCTGGCGATCGTCGACAACGCCTTTGCCGGTATCGCGGCACACTGACCTGCGTAGACAGGACTTGCCGGTCGGCAGGTAAGCTGGGTGAATGCGTCGTCGTGCGGTGTTTCCGTTTGTGCTCGTCGCAGTCCTGCTGCTGCTGTTCGGGGTCGGTTGGTGGACGCTCGTACAGGCGCCGGACTGGCCACTGCCGGTGTTCGTGGTCGGCACGGTGGTGTTCGGCCTGGGCATGGTCGGGTTCCCTGTGTCGATGGTGGCCGGGCACGGACGCCGGCACCGGGATGGCGCGGCCAGGATCGGCGACACGACCCTGGGCGTGATCTGGGTCTGCTTCACCTGGTCGGTCATCGGCCAGATCGTCAGGGCGATTCTCGCACTGTCCGGTGTGGACGAACTCGCGGCGGCTCGGGTAGTGGCGTTCGTCGTTCTGGGCATTGTGGTTCTGCTTGTTCTGACCGGGTATTTCGAGGCCATGCGGTTGCCCAGGGTTCGGGCGGTGGACGTCGTCATTCCTCGGTTGGGTCCGGGTGCGGATGGTCTGAGGGTCGCCGTACTGGCCGACACGCATTTCGGCCCGATCAACCGCGAACGCTGGTCAAGGCGGCTGGCGACGGCGGTCAACGAGCTGGCGCCGGATGTCGTGTGCCACGTGGGCGACCTGGCCGACGGCTCGGTGGAGCAGCGCAGGGCACAGGTCGAGCCGTTGCGCGACGTCAGTGGCGTCAAGCTCTACATCACGGGAAACCACGAGTACTTCAGTGAAGCCCAACGGTGGCTGGAGCACATGGCGAGCCTCGGCTGGGAACCCATGCACAATCGGCATCGAGTGGTGGAGCGTGGCGGCGACAGAGTGACCTTCGCCGGCATCGACGACCCGACCGGAGTTTCGTCCGGATTGGACGGTCACGGACCGGACCTGGCGGCGGCACTGGCGGGTGTGGATCCGGATGTTCCCGTCGTGCTACTGGCGCACCAGCCGAAGCAGGTACGGTTCGCCGCTGCGGCCGGAGTGGATCTGCAGATCTCCGGCCACACACACGGTGGCCAGATCTGGCCGTTTCACCTGATCGTACGGTTGGAACAGGGATTCCTACATGGATTGCGACGCGCGGACAACGGCACCACGCAGCTCTACACGAGCAGAGGATCAGGTTTCTGGGGCCCGCCGCTACGCGTGTTCGCACCAAGCGAACTAACCCTGCTGACACTGCGAGCCAACTGACCCGGATGACCCGCCAACCCGAAGCCACGCGGTAAGACCCAAACATGTGGGGATACCCAAGACAAGCAGACAAACCAGGGCTTGATCACTTCCCCGGCCTCACCCCGATCCCCGCTGCACGTGCGTTCGGTGGTGGTTGGTCAAGGGCGCTCCTCCGTCGCGTCGGCTCCGCCGATGGCTTCGCCCCCTTGACAGACCACCACCGAACGTCACGACAATCGAGGATCGGAGTGAAGCAGGGCCCAACTACGAGACCGCCCAACAGCACGGATGCCTGCTTGAAACGGACCACCGCCGCGGGGATCCCCCCAATATCCAGTCTATTCGATCTTGGAGCAGGGCGCGAGCGAGTTGGAGCCGGGCTGTGGACAACTCACGACGCCGCCAAAGCCGCCACCAGCAGGTCACGTGTCTCCTCGTCGAACGCGACCAGCTTGATCAGTGCGACCTCGGTAGGCGTCGCCCGGATCGTGGCCACCGCGATCCGGGCCGCCTGCCCCGGCGGAAACCCATAGATACCAGTAGCAATCGCGGGAAACGCGATACTCCGCACCGCCAACCCGTCCGCCACCTCGAGACAACGCCGATAGCACGACGCCAGAACGTCCGACTCGCCATTACTGCCGCCGTCCCAGACCGGGCCGACGGTGTGGATCACGTGGCGGACAGGCGGATCGAGGTCGAACGCGG
>DATBDL010000402.1:0-11599 GCA_036269975.1 Pseudonocardiaceae bacterium
TTGGTGTCATGACTTCGACTGACGGTGCCCCGTCGCTGCTCACGCCCACCGGTACGGCCGCCCTCGTCACCCTGAAGCGCGACGGCCGGCCGCAGCTCTCCAACGTCGGCTACGCCTACGACGCCGCTGCCGCGCTCATCCGGATCTCGCTGACCGACGACCGTGCCAAGACGCGCAACATGCGGCGTGACCCGCGTGCCAGCCTCTACCTGACGACCGCCAACCTGCGCGCCTACCTGGTGGTGGAGGGCACCGTCGATCTCACGCCGGTGGCAGCGTCCCCCGACGACGCGACGGTCGAGGAACTGGTCGAGCTGTACCGGGAGATCGGTGGCGAGCACCCCGACTGGACCGGGTACCGCGCCGCGATGGTCGCCGACAAGCGGTTGGTGGCCCGCTTCCACGTCGAGCGCACCTACGGCTGGGACGGTCGCTAGCTCCCGTCCGGCGGTGCCTCGGCGGTGGTTCAGCCGTGGCTCGGCGGTGGCTCGCCGGCGCTTCGGCCGGCGGCTCAGCCGGGCGGTGATCCTGGCACGTCAGCCGGCATTGGAGAATGGCCCGCGTGCGCATCGACCTGCATACCCATTCCAGCGTCTCGGACGGTACGGACAGCCCGGCCGATCTCGTCGCCGCCGCCGCTGCCGCCGGCCTCGACGTGGTGGCCCTGACCGACCACGACACCACCAAGGGCTGGGCGGCGGCCACCGAGGCGCTGCCGGCCGGGCTGACGCTGGTGCGGGGCGCCGAGCTCTCCTGTACGTCCCCGGACGGCCGTGGGCGTACCTGCACCGTCCACGTCCTCGCTTATCTCTTTGACCCCGAATCGCCGACGATCGTGGCCGAACAGCACCGGTTGCGGGGCGAGCGGCGGCAGCGGCTGCGCAAGATGGCCGTCCGGATGCGGGAGGACGGACTGCCGATCGACCCGGACGAGGTGATGGCCGGCCTGCCGGCCGGGTCGAGCGCCGGGCGGCCGCACCTGGCCATGGCGCTGCAGCGGGCCGGCCTGGTGCAGACCGTCGCCGAGGCGTTCAGCCGCTACCTGGACAACAACGGCCGCTACTACCTGCCCAAGGCCGACACACCGGTGCGGGACGCGATCCGCATGATCAACGACGCCGGTGGGGTGACCGTGCTGGCACACGCGTTCGCCCAGGCCCGAGGCCGTACGGTCACCCCGGACGTGATCGGGGACCTGGCCGCAGCCGGCCTGGCCGGGATCGAGGTCGACCACCCCGACCACGACGCGGCGGCACGCACGAGGCTGCGTGGTATCGCCGCCGAGCTGGACCTGCCGATCACCGGCTCCAGCGACTACCACGGCCGCAACAAGAGCGTCACGCTCGGCGCCGAGACGACGGCGCCGGAGATGTTCGACCGGCTCGCCGAGCGGGCGACCGGAGCGGCGCTGCTGAACGGCACAGCTCGATGAGGCCCAACTCGATGAGGCCCAACTCGATGAGGCCCAGTTCGATGAGGCCCCGCTCGATCAGGCCGCTGGCTGTTGACGCCAGCCTGTGGACAACTGTCATGGGGCTGTGGACAACTGCGGTTTGGCAGCGGCAGATGGCGGTTCGGTGGCCCGCGACGACGCCTGTCACCGGTGCGGGCCGCCAACCTGCGCCACTCGGATTCCGCCCCACGTCACTCGGGATCTGCCCCGCGCCACTCGGATTCCGGCTCGTGCCACTCGGGGTCCGCCACGCTCACCGCCGGCGCGGCCACTGCCGGCGCGGCCACGAACTCGGTCTCGGCGGGGGTGCGTCGTGAAGATCTTCGACTCCACCTTGTTCGTCGAGGCCACCATCACGCTCGTGGTGATCATGGATCCGCCGGGCACCATCCCGGTCTTCCTCGGCCTCGTCGGCCGCAAGTCGCGGGCCTCCCGGATCAGGGCGGCGCGGCAGGGCGTGCTGGTCTCGCTCGGCGTGATCACCCTGTTTGCCGTGGCCGGTGAGGCGATCCTGGCTTACCTGGGGATCGGAATCCCAGCGTTGCAGGGCGCTGGCGGCCTGCTCCTGCTGCTCATCGCGCTCGATCTGTTGACCGGCAGGGGAAATACCGAACCGGAAGCGGTCGACGACGTCAACGTCGCGCTCGTCCCGTTGGGCACACCGTTGTTGGCGGGGCCGGGAGCGATCGCGGCCACCATCGTCTACGTCCGGCAGGCGCACGGGCAGTTCGGCTCGTATCTCGCGCTCGCCGCCGCGATCGTGGTCGTGCATCTGGTGCTCTTCCTCTGCCTGCGGTATTCCGGCGGCGTGATCCGACTGATCAAGGAGAGCGGCATCCTGCTGATGGCCAAGATCGCCGGCCTGCTGCTGGCCGCGATCGCCGTGCAGCTCGTCGCGAATTCGGTGCGGGGCTTCGTGACCGGGGGGTGACGGCCCGCTGTCGGTGTTCCTGCGTACGGTAGTGGGGTGCAAGGTCAGCTCGGCTTCGAGAGCATGCCACGGAAACTGGTTCGCGTGACGCCGGCGAAATTGGCCACCTGGGGTGACTGTCCGCGCCGCTATCGCATGACCTACCTGGATCGCCCGACGCCACCCCGTGGCGCGCCATGGGCGCACGCGACGCTGGGTGCCGTGGTGCACAACGCGTTGCGCGCCTTCTTCGACCTACCGGTGGCCAAGCGCACGCCGTCGGCCGCCGCCGCTCTCGTCGTCAGCAACTGGCACGACGACGGTTTCGCCGACGGCATGCAGGCCGCGAAATACCGGTCCCGCGCGCAGGACTGGGTGGCCGACTACGTGGCCAAGCTGGACGTCGAAGACGACCCGGTCGGGGTCGAGCGGTGGGTGTCGTCGCCGGTCGGGCCGATCATCGCCGAGGGCCGGGTGGACCGGATCGACATGCGGGACGGCGAACTGGTCATCGTCGACTACAAGACCGGCCGGCAGGCGCTGACCGTCGACGACGCCCGCGGCTCGCTGGCGCTGGCGATGTACGCGGTGGCCGCCCGCCGGACGCTGCACCGGCCGTGCCAACGGGTCGAGCTGCACCACCTGCCGACCGGTGAGGTGCTGGCCTGGGAGCACAGCCAGGAGGCGCTGGACCGGCACCTGCGCCGGGCAGCCGAGTCAGCGCAGGACCTCACCACGGCGGCCGAGGAACTGGCCGCCGGCGCCGACCCGGACAAGCTGTTCCCGCCCAATACGGGGTGGCGGTGCTCGTGGTGCGACTTCCGCCGGCACTGCCCGGAAGGCCAGGCCGCGTCCCCGGAACTGGAACCGTGGGCCCTGCTGGCCACGTGAGCGTCATGAGCAAGAGCGACGACGACACGAGCGACGAGGAGCAGATGCCGACCGACACCGAGACAACACCGACAGGCGAACTCCCGGCGCCCGCCGGCAAACTCCCGGCGCCCGCTGACGAAACCGGCGAAGTGCCCGCACCCATCGGCGAGACCGACAAACTCCCGGCGCCCGCTGGCGAACTGCCCGCGCTCACCGGCGATCTGGGCGGCGAGCACACCGGTGTCCGACGGCCGGCGCGGCAGAACGTGATCGTCGGCGTGCTGACCTGCGTGCTGGTGATCATGGGGATCGGCATGCTCGTCGCCCAGATCGTCAGCGGGGCGAACGGGCAGCCGGGGCCTGGTGCGCTCGCGGTCGGCGCTCACCTGGCGGGCGCCACCATCGGCGTGTGCTGCTACCAGGTGGCGGCTCGGCGTACCGGGCGACTCAGGGTGGCGGCCCTCGTGGTGCTGCCGCTGGTCATCGTCGCGTTGGCGTGGGTGTTCTGGCTGTCGCCGTCGTGACCAGACCGAGCCGAGCCGACTGGACCGAGCCGACCAGACCAGACCGAGCTTGACCGGACCGAGCCGACATCGATCGGGGAGCTGGTGGCGGGTCGCGAGCCGGTGCTGTGTTTTCTTCGCTCAACGAACGGGACCGGGTGCAAAGATCCCGGATTTCGGGATGATCACCTGATCGAGTGATCATCCCCGGTCAACAGCCCGGCTGCGGCCATCAGTGGCTGCCGGTAAACGATCATAATAGTCAGTAGCTGGCCAGCCAGCTACGCCAGGTCGGCAGCAGCGTCCACAGCAGGCCGTCCGGGTTCTCCGTGTTCGGCGAGTGCTTCGCGCCGGTGACCACCGCGAAGTCGGCGTCCAGTCGGTCGGCCATGTCCCGTTGGGACGCCACCGACCACGCGTCGTCGGCCTCGCCGCATACGACCAGGCTTGGTGCGCCGATGCAGCGCAGGGTCCTCGACAGCTTGGCCACCCGGTCCGGCTCTGTGCGCAGCACCGTGCCCATTCCCAGCAGTCCTGCCGGCGACGAGCGCAGCAGCCTGTCCCGCAGGAACTGCTTGAGCTCCGCCGGTTTGGCGGCCCAGTCCGGTGATGTCGCGTCCAGGCTCTCGCGCAGGTTCTGCGCTGCCCGTACGCCGTGTCGGCGCACCGCCGGCTCGGCCAGGTCCAGCGCACTACGACGATAGCCGGGCGGCAGTTCGCCTGGACCGGAGTCCTGGAGGGTCAGGCCGATGATCGGGGCCTCCGCCAGCACGGCACCGCGAGCCACCAGGCCACCGTACGAGTGGCCGAGCAGCAGTACGCGGTGGCCTTCGGCGGCCAGCTTGGCGATCACCTCGGCCATCACGGCGCCCAGCGCGTCCGGCCGGTAGGCGGCCTCGTCGTCCGGGCCTACCGACTCGTACTGGCCGGGCAGGTCTACGGCGATCACGCCGAAGCCGGCTTCCGCGATCGGATCGATCATGGGCGCGAAGTCTTCCTTCGACCCGGTGAAGCCCGGCAGGAGGACCGCGGTCGCATCGAGGCTTGGACCGGTCGGGTCGGCCTGGAGCGTTGCGATCGGCCCATACCGGCCCGGCAGGTCGACGCGCACCGCCCCGTGCGGAGACAGTTGGGATGGCTGCGTTGTGACGTTCACGACTTCGAGTCTGCCCCACGGAACGGCCGCTGGCGTCTCCTGTTCGCTATGCCATGCCATCGGCGCATCGGTTGCGCACAATGCGAGATACCTAATGCAACGCGGCCAATGTCGCACCGCGTTGTTCGAACACGACCGGCCCAAGCGTCCCCATCGCGACCTTTCCGGTGTAACCGTGGCGGTCGACGCCGATCACGCCGATCTTCGCGCCGGTGGCCTGGTCGAGCACCTCGATCCCGCCGGAAATCGGCACCAGGAACCGGCCTGCGAACACGACACCGCTGCCCAGCGTGTTCGGCACCGACCAGATCGGCTGCAGATTGGTCGTCGACAATGCGACCGTCGACGATCCGGTGTACCAGTAGATCGCGTTCACGCCGACCGTCACCGGCTCCACCTCGCCGGGCGGATCGCCGGACAGGTCGCCCTGGCCGAGTGCGACCGGGTAGTGGGTGAGGTCGCTGCCGTTGCCGGCGTTGAAGATCTCCAGCCGGCCGGGCTGGCCCATCGCGACCGCGATGAACTGCTGGTTCATCGAGACGATTCGGGCGCCCTTGACCCCGATCGCCACGCTGAACACCACGGTCGGCTTGTCCGCCTCGCTCGCGGTGGCCTTGTAGACCGTCAGGCGGTCGACGGACTCGTCAGGGCAGCGCTCGATCACACCGATCTGCCCCGCGTACGCGGCGACCGATCCGTAGGAACAGCCGAGCCTGGGCTGCACGTTCGGGTTGTAGAAGTCCGGGATGTTGCCGTACTCGACGGTGAGCACTAGGTCCGACCGCCAGGTGTCCAGCAGCGTCGGACCGGTCGCGGTCACGTAGGTGCCGTCGTAGACGAGTTGCGCGCCCAGTTCGGCGTCGCCGTTGCGCTGGGCACCGATCGCGCCGGTCGCCGGGTCCAGTTCGGTGACCTCGTTGCAGTTGGCCCGATGGTAGGCGGCTACGACCTTGTCGAACGCGGCGGTAACCGTGCACAGCGGCAGGTCGCGGGTGTAGCTCCAGCGCTGCTCGCCGGTCAGGGGGTCGCGCCCGATGACGGCGCCGTTGTTCGCGGTGACCACGGTCGGGCCGGTGATCACGGGCACCGGGGTCGCCGCGCTGGGCGCCGACCAGAACTCGGCCAGCGACGGTGGGAACCGGGTCGGGTTCGCCGGCGTGATCGCGCCGGGCGGCGCGAGCACCAGCACGGTGTTGTGGATGTCGCTGCGCGCCCACAGCACGATCCCGACCGTCAGCGACGCCACCAGGATGAACACCGTGACGAGATAGTCGACCGGCCGCCGGAACGGGTTGACGCCACGGCGGGCGTGCCGCCGCGCCACGGGTTCCACAGGTGATCGGTCGTCAGATCGCACGTCAGGACCCTAGTACGCCAACCGGTGGGCACGCGGTGAACCCGCGTACCCACCGGTTGGGGCTGGCTTCAGTTGCCTTCGTCCTGGCCGGCGCGGTCGTCGTGCTGCCCATGGGCGTCGCCGCCGACCTCGGCACCGGAGCGACGCCGACGGCGACGGCGAGCCGGCGGGCGTTCCCCCGCCTCGCGCTGCTCACCGGATGGCGGCTCCTGCCTCGGCGTCTCCGGGCGGGCTTCCGGGTTGGCCTGGCCGGCCGCGCCAGAAGCCGCACCGCCCCTCCTGGTCCGGCGCCGCTTCGCCCTCGGCTCGCCGCTCGCGGTCTCGGTGGTGGCCGACCGTTCCGCGGTCCGCTCACCGCCCCGGCCGGCGGCGCGCCGCCGGCCGCCGCCGCCGCCGCGACCGGTGGTCAGCTTCTCCTCCGGCTCGGCCGAAAGGCCGGCCCTCGTGCGCTGGCCGAGCGGCAGGCGGCCGGTGGTGGCCGACGCGATGCCCAGGTCGGTCTGGAGGTGCTCGCTGGTCGAGTACGTCTCGACCGGCACCGGCATGTCGAGGCCGAGGGTGTCGCTGATCAGCTTCCAGCGTGGTTCCTCGTCCCAGTCCACCAGCGTGACCGCGACACCGGTCTTGCCGGCCCGGCCGGTCCTGCCGATGCGGTGGATGTAGGTCTTCTCGTCCTCGGGGCACTGGTAGTTGATGACGTGCGTGACGTCGTCGATGTCGATGCCGCGCGCTGCCACGTCCGTCGCCACCAGCACGTCGACCTTGCCGGCCCGGAACGCGCGCAGTGCCTGCTCACGCGCGCCCTGGCCGAGGTCACCGTGTACGGCGGCGGCCGCGAAACCGCGCTCGGTCAGGTCGTCGGAGACCTTCTGCGCGGTGCGCTTGGTCCGGCTGAAGACCATCGTGAGGCCACGGCCCTCGGCCTGTAGCACGCGGGCGACGACCTCGATCTTGTCCAGCGCGTGGGCCCGGTAGACGAACTGGGCGGTCCGCTCGTGGATCGCGCTGGCGTCGGTCTCCTCGGCCCTGATGTGTGTCGGCCGGTTGAGGAACGTCCTGGCCAGCGTGATGATCGGACCGGGCATGGTGGCCGAGAACAGCATCGTCTGACGCGCGTCGGGCACCATCCGCAGGATGCGCTCGACGTCCGGCAGGAAGCCGAGGTCCAGCATCTCGTCGGCCTCGTCCAGGACGAGCCCACGGACCTTGCCCAGCACCAGGTGGCGCTGCTCGGCCAGGTCCAACAGCCGGCCTGGGGTGCCGACGACCAGGTCGACGCCCTTGCGCAGGGACGCGATCTGCGGTTCGTACGGGCGGCCGCCGTAGATGGCCTCGATCCGCACGCCGAGGTGCTTGCCGGCGTCCTTGAGGTCGCGGGCGACCTGGAGGCACAGTTCCCTGGTCGGCACGACGACGAGAGCCTGGGGCGTGCCGTCGCCGGGCACGGTGATGCGCTGCAACAGCGGCACGCCGAAGCCGAGCGTCTTGCCCATGCCGGTACGGGCCTGGCCGATGACGTCCTCGCCGGCCAGCGCCAGCGGCAGGGTCAGCTCCTGGATCGCGAACGTGCGCTCGATGCCGGCCTTGGCCAGCGCGCGGACGATCTCCTCGTGGACGCCGAGGTCGGCGAAGGTGGGGGACTCCTCGCGAACGGGGGCACCGGCCTGAAGTGGGTGCGACTCGTCCGACGCGGGAAGTCCGGCTTCGCTGTGTTCCAGCAAAACCGGGTCCAGATCTGTTATGTCGCTACTGTCGGAATCAATGGTATCCGTGTGACTGTGCACGGTGTGGGTATCGCCTCTCTATGTCCAGCACGCACTGCCCTGGACGGGCCGCTCGACCGCATCGTCAGCAGGCATCTGACCTGCGACAACGCGGGAGGGCCTGCGAGGTGTGCGCGCACCCTCCACTGGGTGGCGCCATCCTGACTGCCACCGTGGTCATCCAGCCGGCGCCAGCAGCAGGTTCGGACCCTGCCGGCGAAGCCGAGTTCAACCGCATCGTACCCGGTTGCGGCCACGAATCCGTGAAATGTCGGCCAACGCACTATCCGATTCGGTATTCGCCACCGCCGGGCCGACCCGGCACCGACCTCGACCAGGACGTCGACGGATCGATACGCTCGCGGACGTGACCGAGGGCGCGCGTGACACTGACCATGGGAAAGCAGGGTCGCTGAGCGACGGCGTCGTCGACCTGCTCGGCGTGCTCGCCTACGGCGAGCTGTCCGCGTTCGACCGGCTGGCCGAGGACGCCCGGCACGCGCCCACCCTGGCCGGCCGGGCGGCGCTGGCCGAGATGGCGGCCGCCGAGATCACCCACTACGGGCTGTTGGACCAGTACCTGGCCGAGCACGGCCTGCGGGTCGACGACGCGATATGGCCGTTCGTCCGTGCCTTCGACGCCTTCCACACCCTCACGTCGCCGAGGTCGTGGCTGGAGTCGCTGGTCAAGGCGTACGTCGGCGACGGGCTGGCGGCCGAGCTGTACCGGGAGATGGCGACCTGGCTGGACGAGCCGACCCGCAAGCTGGTGCTCGCCGTGCTCGCCGACACGGGCCACTCCGCGTTCGCTGAGCGCGAAGTCAAGCTGGCCTGCGGCGACGACCGGTCCGCCCGCGACCGCCTCGCGCTGTGGGGCCGGCGGCTGCTCGGCGAGGCGCTGACACAGGCGCAATACGTTGTGGCGGAACGGGATGGGCTCGCCGAGCTGATCGTCTCCGGGTCGGGTGACCTGGCCGGTGTCGCCGCGCTGTTCCGGCGTCTCCAGCAGAGCCACACCCGCCGGATGACGACGCTCGGGCTGGGTTGAGCACGGATCAGGTATGCCGGATCGACTAGGCTGATGTTCTAGTGATGGAACGGCTGTTCCGGTGATGGAACAGCATGCGCAAACGGTGTGACCCGGAGGTCAGCGTGGAGGTCAAGATCGGCGTCGCGGACAGTCCGCGGGAGCTCGTCGTTACGAGCGCGCTGACGCCGGACGAGATCGAGAAGTTGGTCTCCGAGGCGTTGCGCCACGAGGACGGCCTGCTCACGTTGGTCGACGAGAAGGGTCGCCGGGTCGTGGTCCCGGTGGCGCGGGTGGCCTACGTGGACATCGCCCCGGCCGACGTCCGGCGGGTCGGCTTCGTCGGCCGCTGAGTTCGTTCTGGCTACTCGGGCTCGGCCAGTGTGGTCGGCACCGCGAACGGCGGCGTGCTCACGCCGCTGATCCGGTAGCGGCCCCACGGGTCCGGATCGGACACTTCGCCCGCCGCCTCGCCGACCGGGGTGCGCAGTACGGCTGTGCGCCTGCGACCGCCGATCTCGTCGGCCAGTTCGGCCTTCGCGGCCAACCGGCCGTACCAGTGGAAGCGGCCGTCGATCGGCTGGAAATGGCCGCGCAGCACCACGTCGACGGCCAGTTCGCGCTCGTCCACGATCAGGGTGGCCGGACCGGCGTAGCCGTCTGCCTCCGGTGCTTCGGCTGTTTCGGCCATGGGTGACTCCTATTCGCCGGAGATCAGGCGTAGCTGGGCGGCGAACGATACCGGTTTGTGCGGGTCGAGCGTGATCCCGCCAGCCCGCAGCACGCCGTCGATGCCGTGCCAGATGAGCATGGTCAGGTGGTCGGTGAGCTGGTCGCGGGTCATCTCGTCGGTGTGCTCCAGCCACCACTCACCGGCGCTCTGGACGAGGCCGACGATCCCGTAGCCGGACGGCCCGGCGAGGATCGGGTTCATGCGGAACAGCTTCAGGTAGGCGCCGAGCAGTTCGGCCAGCACCTCGGCGATCTTGAGCTTGTCCTGCTGCACCAGGTCCTGTTTGGTCGGATGCGGGCGCAGCACCAGGAACCGGTAGAGCTCGCGGTACTCGTCGAGGAAGCCGACGTAGCAGTCGACGGCCTGCCGGATGCGCTCGTAGATGGCGGCGTCGTCGGCCAGTGCCGGCACGATCTTGGCCATCAGCATGTCGGTGGCCCGCATGCCGACCGCGTGGTACAGGTCGGCCTTGTCGGTGAAATGCCGGTACAGCACCGGTTTGGTCACGCCGGCCTCGGCTGCGATCTCGTCCATGCCGACGTCCGGTCCGTGTCCGGTGATCGCCCGGATGGCCGCTTCGACGAACTCTTCCCTGCGGTTCTCGCGGTGTGCCCGCCAGCGTTCGCGTCGTGCGTCTGCCACGCGTTCTCCTCTCGTCGCTCGCCCGAGGGTTCCCTTGACAGATCGCACCATGCGCTGCACGCTACCACAAGTAACAGTTACCCGAAGTAACACGTCTGTGGACCACGTCGGGGAAGGGAGCGCACGATGAGCCGCGCGCTACATCTCGCGCAGAGTGCCGACCGGGAGCGCACCGCGCAGCGGTTGTTGAAGTCGTCGGCGGAGAAGTTCTACGACCCGGATGTGGACATCGACTGGTCGGCACCGCCCGTCGAGGGCCTGCTTTACCAGCCCGAACACCGGATCTCGCTGTACGACACGCCGCTGTGGGACCGGATGACACCGGAGCAGCGCGTCGAACTGTCCCGGCACGAGGTGGCCAGCGTGGCCAGTAACGGGGTCTGGTTCGAGGTGATCCTGATGCAGATGCTGCTCAAGCAGATCTACCGGGGCGACCCGACGACGGCGCACGTGCAGTACGCGCTGACCGAGATCGCGGACGAGTGCCGGCACTCCACGATGTTCGGCAAGGCCATCGCCCATCTCGGCCTGCCCGCGTACGGCCCGCGCAAACTGCTGCACCGCCTGGGCCGCCTGCTGCCGGTCGTCGGCTACGGCCCCGCGCTGTACGGATCGGTGCTGATCGTCGAGGAGATCCTGGACCGCCTGCAGCGCGAGGCCATGGCGGACGACCGGGTGCAGCCGCTGGTCCGGATGGTCAACCGGATTCACGTGCTGGAGGAGGCACGGCACGTGACGTTCGCGCGGCAGGAGGTCGCGACCGGCATGCCGAAGCTGTCGAAGGCGGAGCTGCTGTACCAACGGTGGCTGGTCGCGCTGGTCGGTTGCCAGGTCACGCACACGCTGATCAATCCACGCGTCTACGCCGCCGTCGGGCTGGACCCACACGAGGCGTACCACGTGGCGATGACCAGCCCGCACTACCAGGAGAGCATCCGGTGGGCCGGCGAGCGGATCATGTCGTTCCTGTCGGACGCGGGACTGGTCGGCGCGCCTGGAATGCACCTGTGGCACCGGTCGTTCCTGATCGCGAAATGACCGCGGAGCCCCGGCGATTCAGCCGTGCTGTAGCGGGTATCCGCCGCCGATGCCGCGCCACGCCAGCGTCGAGATCAGGCTGACGGCGTCGTCCTTGGACAGCCGTCGGTCCTGGTCCAGCCAGAACCGGGCGCTGACCTGGCT
>DATBDL010000403.1:0-9842 GCA_036269975.1 Pseudonocardiaceae bacterium
ACCGCCGTCGCCGACGCCGTTCGCGACCTGGCGCCCAAGCAGCGCCGTCCGCGCACGGAGCCGGGCGTGTCGTCGCTCTACCAGGCGGTGCCGTTCGAGCAGGACGCGTCCGTGCTGATGATCGGCGAGCGCACCAACGCCAACGGCTCCAAGGCGTTCCGCGAGGCCATGCTGGAGGGCCGGTTCGCCGACTGCGTCGAGATCGCCCGTGGCCAGACTCGCGACGGCGCCCACATGCTGGACGTCTGCGTCGACTACGTGGGCAGGGACGGGGCGGCCGACATGGCGGAGGTGGCCGGCCGGCTGGCCACCGCGTCCACCCTGCCGGTGATGATCGACTCCACCGAGATCGCCGTGATCGAGGCCGGACTGGAGCGCCTGGGCGGGCGGTGCGCGGTCAACTCGGTGAACTACGAGGACGGCGACGGGCCGGAATCGCGCTTCACCAAGGTGATGGAGCTGGTCGCCGAGTTCGGTGCGACGGTCGTCGCGCTGACCATCGACGAGCAGGGCCAGGCGCGGACGGCCGACCACAAGGTCGCGATCGCGAAGCGGTTGATCGCGGACATCACCGGCAAGTACGGCCTCGCCGAGTCGGACATCATCATGGACACGCTGACGTTCACGATCGCCACCGGCCAGGAGGAGTCGCGCAAGGACGCGCTGGAGACGATCGCGGCCATCAGGGCGCTGAAGAAGGCGCATCCTGCCGTGCAGACCACACTTGGACTGTCCAATGTGTCCTTCGGGTTGAACCCGGCGGCGCGCCAGGTGCTGAATTCGGTGTTCCTGCACGAATGCGTCCAGGCCGGTTTGGACACCGCGATCGTGCACGCCTCCAAGATCGTGCCGATCAGCCGGATTCCCGAGGAGCAGCTCACGGTCGCGCGGGACCTGGTCTACGACCGGCGGCGGCCCGAGTACGACCCGTTGCAGCGGTTCATGGAGCTGTTCGAAGGCGTCACGACGGCGGCGTCGAAGCAGACGCGGGCGGCGGAACTGGCCGCGCTGCCGCTGTACGAGCGGTTGCAGCGCCGGATCGTGGACGGCGAGCGCAAGGGCCTCGAACCGGACCTGGAGGAGGCGCTGAGCGAGCGGCCGGCGCTGGAGATCATCAACGACACGCTGCTGTCCGGCATGAAGACGGTCGGCGAGCTGTTCGGGTCCGGCCAGATGCAGTTGCCCTTCGTGCTCCAGTCGGCCGAGGTCATGAAGACGGCGGTCGCCTACCTCGAGCCGCACATGGACCGCAGCGAGGACAGCGGCAAGGGCCGGATCGTATTGGCCACCGTGAAGGGCGACGTGCACGACATCGGCAAGAACCTGGTGGACATCATCCTGTCCAACAACGGCTACGAGGTGGTCAATCTCGGCATCAAGCAGCCGATCACGTCCATCCTGGACGCGGCGACCGAGCATCGCGCCGACGTGATCGGTATGTCCGGGCTGCTGGTCAAGTCGACGGTGATCATGAAGGAGAACCTGGAGGAGATGAACTCCAGGGGAGTGGCGGCGCGCTGGCCGGTGCTACTCGGTGGCGCGGCGCTGACCAGGGCGTATGTCGAGAACGACCTGGCCGAGCTGTATCTGGGCGATGTCAGGTACGCGCGGGACGCGTTCGAGGGCCTGCGGCTGATGGACGCCGTGATGGCGGCGAAGCGCGGCGAGACACCCCTGGTAGACGACGCGGACCGGGCCAAGATCGCCGAACGCAGGGCACGGCGCGAACGATCACTGCGCATAGCGGCCCAGCGCGCGGCCGCCGCGCCCGCCCACGATGACGAACCGGTCCCCGCGCGATCCGACGTGCCCACGGACGTACCGGTGCCGACGCCGCCGTTCTGGGGCAACCGGGTGGTCAAGGGCGTTGCGGTGGCCGACTACGCGGCGATGCTGGACGAGCGGGCCACGTTCATGGGCCAGTGGGGCCTGCGCGGCGCACGCGGCGGCAACGGCCCGAGCTACGACGAGCTGGTGGAGACCGAAGGGCGGCCCCGGCTGCGGTACTGGCTGGAGCGCCTGGCCACCGACGGCGTGCTCGCCAACGCGGCCGTGGCGTACGGCTACTACCCGTGCGTGGCCGAAGGCGACGACCTGGCGATCCTGTCGTCCGATCAGTCGTCCGAAGTGACCAGGTTCACGTTCCCGCGCCAACGCCGCGACCGCCGTCTCTGCCTGGCCGACTTCTTCCGGCCGCGCGACACCGGTGACGTGGACGTCGTGGCGTTCCACCTGTGCACCATGGGCCAGCCGATCGCCGACTACGCCCAGAACCTCTTCGAGGCCGACGCCTACCGGGACTACCTCGAGGTGCACGGCCTGGGCGTGCAGCTCACGGAGGCGCTGGCCGAGTACTGGCACCGCAGGGTCCGCGAGGAACTGAAGTTGCCGAACGGCGCGGCCATGTCCGACGAGGACCCGGCGGACGTGACGGACTACTTCACCCTCGGCTACCGTGGCGCCCGGTTCTCGCTGGGCTACGGTGCCTGCCCGAACCTGGAGGATCGCGCCAAGATCGTCGCACTGCTGGAGCCGGAGCGCATCGGCGTCAAACTGTCGGAGGAGTTCCAGTTGCACCCAGAGCAGTCGACGGACGCGATCATCGTCCACCACCCCGACGCCAAGTACTTCAACACCTGATGGGCCAGCTACGCGCGGTGCTGTGGGACATGGACGGCACGCTGGTCGACTCCGAGAAGCTGTGGACGATCGCGCTCGAAGAGCTGATGATCCGGCTGGGCGCCCCGCTGACCGACGCGATCCGGGTCGCGTTGATCGGGTCGAACATGCGTCGCAGTTCGCTGCTCCTGTTGGGGCACGCGGAAATCGAGCCGACCGATGTCGCCATCGCGGACATGGAGCTGTGGCTGAACGAACGGATGGCGGAGTTCTTCCGAGCGGATCTGCCGTGGCGGCCAGGCGCCCGAGCGGCCCTGCGGTCGGTACGCGAATCCGGTGTCCGGACGGCGTTGGTGACGTCGACGGAACGGGTGCTGACCGAGGTGGCCCTGGACACGATCGGCCGCGAGTTCTTCGACGTCACGGTATGCGGGGACGAGGTAGGGGGCCAGAACAAGCCGTTACCCCGGCCGTACCTGTTGGCGGCCGAGCTGCTCGGCGTCGACCCGGCGAACTGTGTGGCGGTGGAGGACTCGGTCGCCGGCGTCACATCGGCCCAGACAGCCGGGTGCACGGTGCTCGTGGTGCCGGCGGAGGCACCGGTACCGCCGGGGGAGCGGCTGATCTTGCGGGAGTCACTGGTCGGCGTGGACGCGGAGCTACTGGCCGGCCTGCTGGTCCCCCGGATCGGTTGACCGCGACCACTCGCGCTCCGGGTCATCGCTCCACGTGAGCGGACCATGCCGGCCGGTCTCGTCTGGTGGGGTGCGTCCGGACGGTGGCCGCCGGGATGGGACGATTGGCTGGTGAAGACGTTCGACGAACTGTTCGCCGAACTCCGTGGGCGGTTGGCTGATCGGCCTGCCGGGTCCGCCACGGTGGCCGCGCTGGACGATGGTGTGCACGCTCAGGGCAAGAAGGTGCTCGAGGAGGCCGGCGAGGTGTGGATCGCCGCCGAGCATGAGTCCGACGAGCGGCTGGCCGAGGAGGTGTCCCAACTCCTCTACCGCGTCCAGGTACTGATGCTCGGGCGCGGCCTGACCCTCGACGACGTCTACCGACACCTGTGACCACGGGGAGTAGGACCAGCATGTTGCGCGTCGCCGTACCTAACAAGGGCGCTCTGTCCGAGTCGGCTGCCGAGATGCTCGTCGAGGCCGGTTATCGGCGTCGGACCGACCACCGTGATCTCACCGTGCTCGATCCGACCAACGAGGTCGAGTTCTTCTTCTTGCGCCCCAAGGACATCGCCGTCTACGTCGGGTCCGGCGAGCTCGATCTCGGCATCACCGGCCGTGATCTGGCGCTGGAGTCCGGCGCTCCGGTCGTCGAGCGGCTCGCGCTCGGGTTCGCCGGCTCCACGTTCCGCTACGCGGCGCCGGCCGGATCGGGCCTGACCTCCGTCCAGGACCTGGCCGGCAAGCGCCTCGCCACCGCCTATGCCCGGCTCGTGCGCGAGGACCTGGCCAAGCACGGTGTCCGGGCCGACGTGATCCGGTTGGACGGGGCCGTCGAGATCTCCGTTCAGCTCGGGGTGGCGGACGCGGTGGCGGACGTCGTCGACTCCGGTCGCACCCTGAAACAGCACAACCTGGTCGTGTTCGGTGAGCCGATCTGCGTGTCGGAGGCCGTGCTGATCGAGGGCACTCGGGCCGGTGACTCGGCCGCCAAGACGCAACTCGCCGCTCGGCTGCAGGGCGTCGTGTTCGCGCAGCACTACCTGATGCTGGACTACGACTGCCCGAAAGCCTTGCTGGACAAGGCAATCCAGATCACGCCCGGCCTTGAGTCGCCGACCGTGTCGCCGTTGGCCGATCCGAACTGGGTCGCCGTGCGGGCGATGGCGCCGCGCAAGGACGCTAACCTGATCATGGACGAGTTGGCCGCCTTGGGCGCGAAAGCCGTGCTGGCGTTGGACATCCGGTCGTGCCGGCTGTGAGCGACGTGCTCGAGGTCGCCCGGCTGGACGTGCTGCCCGACCGAACCGCCGAATTCGAGGCCGCGTTCGCCGAGGCGCGGGCGATCATCTCCGCCTCGCCCGGTTTCGTCGACCTGGAGTTGCGGCGCTGCGTCGAGCACGCCGGCCGCTACCTGCTACTCGTGCGCTGGGCGACGCTGGCCGATCACACGGTCGGCTTCCGGCAGGGGCCCGACTATCCTCGCTGGAAAGCGCTGCTGCACCACTTCTACGACCCGTTTCCCGAGGTCGAGCACTACGTGGGGCTGGCGTGACCACCACTCGCGCTGTCGTGTTCGACTACTTCGGCACGCTGACGCCGACCATCGTCGAGATGACGACGGCCGCCGAGCGGATCGCGCTCGGCGGGGCCCTCGGCGTCGATCCGGCCGAATTCAAAGCCCAGTGGGGCGCGAGTTTCGTGGCCCGATCGACCGGGCGGACCGGCGATCTCACGGCGACCCTGCGCGCGATGGCGATCGCGTCCGGTGGTGCCCCGACCGAGGACGGGCTGGCCGAGGCGGTACGCATCCGCTCGGCTGTCTACCGCCGTGCCGCGACGCCCCGGCCGGAGGCGGTCGATGTGCTGGGCTCCTTGAAAGCCGGCGGGCTGCGGGTGGCCGTGGTCAGCGACTGCTCGCTGGAACTGGTCGAGCTGTGGCCGGAACTGCCGGTGGCCGACGTCGTGGACACGCCCGTGTTCTCGGCGATCGTCGGCCGACGCAAGCCGGCCCCCGAGATGTACCGGACGGCCTGCGTCGGGCTCGATGTCGAACCGGCCGACTGCGTCTACGTCGGTGACGGGGGCAGCGGCGAACTGACCGGTGCGGCCGCGTTCGGCATGCGGCCGGTGCTGCTGGCCGACGACGACTGGGCCGGCGGCCACCGCTACGACGAGGACACCTGGGCCGGCCCGGTGATCCACCGGCTGGCCGACGTGCGGACGATGCTCTGATCTAGCGTGGGCGGACCAGCAGCGACTGGTTGCCCCGTGCGACCGCGCCGCGTTCGTCGTGCAGGACGCTCGTGGCGGTAGCGATGCCGGTCGGGCCGATCGTCGTGTTGGCGTCCAGGCCGATCCACTCGCCGACCGGCGCCCGCCACACGTGCACGGTCAGTTCCGTGTTGATGAAGTACCACTCGCGCGGGTCGAGCCGGTTGGACGCGCCGTTGCCGTTGTCGGCCACGGACATCAGCCGCTGTGTGCCGCTGGGTTCCTCGCCGTCGACAAGGGGGAATCGCTGGCGGACCCAGAGCGTGCCGGGACCGGGCAGGCCGAAACCGCCCTTGACGCTGCGCCACTCCATCGCGTCCGCGTACCCGCTTGGCCAGTCGTCCGGTTTGGACACCGAGCGCGCGGATTCGATGGGTGGCAACGGTTCCGGCAGCCCGGCCGCGACCTCGTCCGTGTCGCCGGTGGCGATCCACCAGGCGGCCGCCGTGGCCACCGGTCGGTCGCCCGCGATCAGTTCCGCCGCACAGAGTTGAACCGACCGGCCCGGCCGCACCACCCGTGACCGTACGGTCAGGTCCGCGACCGGCACCGGGCCGAGCACCTCGACCGTGATCCTGGCCAGCATGCTGGGCACGTCGGGCGCGGTCAGCTCCAACGCCCGTGTCAGCAGGGCGGCGGGCGGCCCCAAATGCTGGCTGTCCCGCGACCACGGGCCGATCGTGTGCTCGGTCGAGCGGAACCGGTTCTTGTCCAGCGGCACGTAGAACGCCGTCATCAGTCCACCTTGTCCAGTGGGCTGTCCGCGCTCGCGTCCGGTTCCGGCCAACCGGGATAGGGCGGGGGAGTGCCGCCGAACGCTGGGCAGTGCGCCTTGTGGTCGCACCAGTCGCACAGCCGGCCGGGATTCGGCGGGAAGTCACCGGTGCGGCCGGCACGCAGAATCGCCTGCCACACCGCGTCCAGCGTGCGCTCGAAGCGGATCAGCTCGGCCTCCTCCGGCGTGTAGGCCAGGGACTGCCGGTCGGCCAGGTACATCAGGCGTAGCTGGCGCGGCACGACGCCACGCATCCGGTACAGCGCCAGCGCGTAGAACTTCATCTGGAACAGCGCCTTGGCCTCGCCGAACTCACGCGGGGCCGTGCCGGTCTTGTAGTCCACGATCCGGATCTCGCCGGTCGGCGCCACGTCCAGCCGGTCGATGAAACCGCGCAGCAGCAACCCGGACGCGAGTTCGGTCTCCACCCGCAGCTCGCACGCCTCCGGTTGCAGGCGACGCGGGTCCTCCAACTCGAAATAACTGGCCAGCAATTCGCGGGCGCTGTCGAGCCATCCGGCCAGGTCGGGATCGTCGGCGCCGTCGAACAGCTCGGCCAGTTCTGCGCGTTCTTCGACCAGCTCGGCCCAGACCGGCTCGATCAACTCGTTGGCGCGTGCCGGCACGCGCTCGGCGGCAGGCAGGCCGAACAGCTTCTCCAACACGGCGTGCACGACGATGCCGCGCACCTGAGCCTGATCCGGCTTCTCCGGCAGGCGGTCGACGGCACGGAACCGGTAGAGCAACGGGCACTGCTTGAAATCACTGGCGCGCGACGGCGACAACGCCGGCCGCCTCGGTTGGTCGACCGGTGGGGTGTCCGTTATCGGTGCCTGGATCGTGTCGACCATGAATGGAGCCTATTCGACACCACCGACAGTGCTGATTTGGCTCGCTCCGATCGCGGGGCAGGCCAGAAGGCGCCGGCTCGCTTCGCTCGGCTGATTCACGGCATCGGGCCGTTCGCGGTTACGCAGTGTCTTCTCCCACCCTGCTCTAGCCTGGGGACGTGACGAGCAGAACCACCGGCATTCGTGGCTCCGACGAGATCGGCGGTCTCGTGCTGTTCCGGGTGCGTGGTGTGCCGGTGATGCTGGCGCCGTCGTGGTGGATCGGGTCGATCGTCGTCACGCTGCTCTACGCGCCGCTGGTCGGCCGCTTCCTGCCGGGCACCAGTGGGCTGGCATCGTTCGGTCTCGCGGCGACGTTCGCCGTTCTGCTCGGCGCGTCGGTGCTCGCGCACGAGCTCGGCCACTGCGTCGTCGCGATGAAACTGGGCATTCCGGTCCGCCGGCTGCGGTTGTTCCTGCTCGGTGGCCTGTCCGAGGTCGGCCGCACGCCGCGCAAGCCCAGCCACGAGGGATGGGTGGCCGCCGCTGGACCTGCCGTGTCGTTGCTGCTCGGGCTGGTGTTCGGGGCCGCGATTCCGCTGACACCCGGTGGCGGGCCCGTGCGGCTGCTGGTGGTCGAGTGCGCGGTGGCCAATGGCGCGGTCGGGATCTTCAACCTGCTGCCCGGCCTCCCGCTGGACGGCGGCCGGATGCTGCGGGCCGGGGTCTGGGCGTTGACCGGCAAGCGCCGGTTCGGTACCAGGGCGGCCGTTGTCGGCGGTGCCGCCGTCGCCATCGGGCTGGTGATCTGGGCGCTGTCCGCGTTGGTGGCCGGTGCCGCCGACCAGTGGCTGTTGCTGGGCGTGTGCCTGTTGACGGCGTGGTTCGTGGTGACGGGCGCGAGCGGCGAACTGGCGGCCGAGCAGCGGCACAGTTGGCCGGACGGCCTGACCCTGGCCGAGATCACCCGACCGGTGCTGCAACTTGCCGCCGAGAGCCCGGTCGCCGACGCCCTGTACGCGGCGGCCGGCCGGGGCGTGGTCCTGGTGCGGCCGGACGGCGTCGCCGCCGGGCTGCTGGACGAGGTCGCGGCACGGCAACTGGCCGGCCACACGCCGATGGCGCCGGCAGAGGACGCGGCCCAGCTCATCCGGCCGGACACGGTCCTGTTCGACTCGGAGACCGGCGAGGACATCATCGACCGGGTCCGCGAAACGGCGGCGTGGCAGTTCCTGGTGGTCGACGGCGAAGGCAAGCCTGCCGGCGTGTTGCGGCGCGAGGACCTGAACGCGGCGCTGGCGGCCCGCCGCATGTCCTGACCGGCGGTTCTGGGACCATTCTGTCGATCCCGACCAGGAGGTTCCAGCTTGTCCAGCGCTAGTGGCCCGTTCCAGGCTGGTGACCGCGTTCAGTTGACCGATCCGAAGGGCCGGCACTACACCGTCATCCTCGAATCCGGGCAGACCTACCACACGCACCGTGGCGCGTTGGAGCACGACAAGCTGATCGGCCTGCCGGAGGGCTCCGTCATCGCGAGTGCCGCCGGTACCTCCTACCTGGCGCTGCGGCCGCTGCTGCCGGACTACGTGCTGTCGATGCCGCGCGGCGCCCAGGTGATCTACCCGAAGGACGCCGCCCAGATCGTGATGTGGGGCGACGTCTTCCCCGGCGCACGCGTACTCGAGGCCGGCGCCGGCTCCGGTGCGCTGACGTGTTCGCTGCTGCGCGCGGTCGGCGAGCACGGTTCCGTGACGAGCTACGAGGTCCGCGACGACCACGCCGTGCACGCCGTGCGCAACGTCGAGCGGTTCTTCGGCGAACGGCCACCGAACTGGACGCTGCACGTGGCCGATCTCGCCACGCACACCGGCGAGGTGGACCGGGCGGTGCTGGACATGCTGGCACCGTGGGAGGTGCTGCCGACGGTCGCGGCCAGCCTGATTCCCGGTGGCGTGCTGGTGGTCTACGTGGCCACGACGACGCAGCTCTCCCGCGTCACCGAGGCGCTGCGGGAACAGACGTGCTGGACCGAGCCGCAGGCGTGGGAGACGCTGATGCGGCCGTGGCACGTCGTCGGGCTCGCGGTCCGGCCGGAGCACCGGATGGTCGGCCACACCGCGTTCCTGCTCACCGCTCGTCGGCTCGCCGACGGCGTCGTCGCGCCACGACCGCAGCGCAGGCCGACGACCGCTGGATAACGGCTCAGTGCGGCGCCACCACGGTGTCGCACACCAGCCAGCTCTGGTTCTGCCGCACGAGGGTGCCGACCCTCGGCGAGGACGCGGTGCCCGCCTCGACTGTCACGAACCGGAACGTGCCGCGTTCGCCGTCGACCGTCAGGCCGGACGTCCGTATCGAGAACGAGCTGTCCGCGCTGTTCCCGCTCCGCTGGTGGTCGTAGATGACCTGCATGGCCTGCTGGTCCGCGGCGCACAGGTAGCCGTTGACCTTGGCCAGGTCGCCGGGGGACAGGGTGTGCGCGAGCGACGTGTACGCCCGCGCGAAGCCGATGACGACCTGCTGCGGGCTGGCGTTCGCGATCGCCTGCTGGCCACCCTTGTGGAAGAACACGTAGTACGCGCCGATCCCGGCGCCGATCAGCACGACGACTCCGAGCACGATGCCGACGACCAACCCGGTCCGGCGCCGCGGTGGCGGGGGACCGAC
>DATBDL010000404.1:0-19541 GCA_036269975.1 Pseudonocardiaceae bacterium
GACCGGGTGGCAAGCCAGGTTGACCGTGGACCGCACCGCATGCCTGTTCTGGTCGCCGACTGGGTAGCTCATACACATGAGCACAACGTGGAAGGCGCGGCGCACGGCGGGGCAACTGGAAGACAGCCGGCCGGTGCAGTGGTTGGGCAGGTTCGGTGACGCCTGCTACGGCATCGTGTATCTCGTGGTCGCCTGGCTTGCCCTGCAGATCGCGTTCGGTGACAAGGCGGCCGAGGCGGACCAGCGCGGTGCCGTGACCACGATCGCAGCCCAACCCTTCGGCGCCGTGCTGTTATGGGTGGTCGCCATCGGCCTGATCGCGTTCGGCATCTGGCAGTTGTTGGCCGCCGCCACCGGATTCCGTTGGGTGACCGGCAAACGCGAGCGGACGAAGCGGCGGTTGTCGTCGGCGGGGCGTGCGGTCGTCGTGCTGGTGATCGCGTCGTTCACGCTGCGGTTGCTGACCAGTGGCAGCGGCGGTTCCAGTGGTTCCGGTGGCTCCGGCCAGCAGGAGATGACCGCACGACTGCTCGCGCTGCCCGCCGGTCGAGTGCTGGTCGTCGCGGTCGGCATCGGCGTTCTCGTGGCCGCTGTGTTGGCCGCACTGCGCGGCGTTCGCAGGACGTTCCTGCGGGAACTGGACCTGACCGGTGTGTCGGCGCGCACCCGCTCGTGGGTGCAACGGCTGGGCATACTCGGTTACCTGGCCAAGGGCGTCGCCTACGCGGTGATCGGCCTGTTGCTGTGCACGGCCGCGATCCGCGTCGACCCGTCCCGCGCGGGTGGCCTGGACAAGGCCCTGCGCACGCTGGCCGCGCAGCCGTTCGGGGTCGTGCTGCTGGTCGCCGTCGCCATCGGGTTCGCGGCCTTCGGCGTGTACAGCTTCGCCGACGCACGATGGCGCCGCCCCTGAGCCCGGTCACGACCTGACCGTGCCGTGGCGTAGATCCGGCGCGGTCATGCCGACCAGGGCCACCGCCACGACGCAGAGCAGGCCGCCGGAGACGAGGGCTGTCACGCCCGATGTCGCGCTGGCGAGCAGGCCGCCGCGCAGGTTGCCGATGTCCGGGC
Source organism: Pseudonocardiaceae bacterium (assembly GCA_036269975.1). Classification (GTDB taxonomy): domain Bacteria; phylum Actinomycetota; class Actinomycetes; order Mycobacteriales; family Pseudonocardiaceae; genus DATEPR01. The sequence continues at coordinate 1,072 of DATBDL010000404.1, forward strand.
CGGCCTGCCCGACGATCTGCTCCGCCGCGACCACCCGGCCCAGCAGCGCATCGGGTGTGTGCGTCTGCACGATCGTGCCGCGCGACACCACCGCCACCGTGTCCGCCGCCCCGGCTGTCGCGAGGAACACCAGGCCCAGCCACGGATTCGGTGCCACGCCGAACAAGGCGAGCGCGATCCCCCACGTCGCCGACCCACACAGCATCACCAGGCCGGGACGCGGCAACCGGATGAAGGTCCCGGACAGAAACGACGCGAGCACCCCGCCCACCGCGATCGCCGACAGGAACAGGCCGAGTGTCCTCGGGTTGTCGCCGAATCGCTCGGCGTTGATCAGCGGGAACAGGCTGATCGGCATCGACAGCACCGTCGCCGCCAGATCGGTCAGCAACGCTCCACGAACCGCGGCGTTGCCCAGGAGGAAGGCAAGGCCGTCGGCAACGCCACGCAGGCCGGGCCGGGACGGCTCCCCCGTCGGCGGCATCGGCGGCAACCCGAACGCACCGTAGAAGGCCAGCCCGAAGGTCACCGCGTCGACCAGGTAGCAGCCACCGACACCGAGCCAGCCCAGGACCAGCCCGCCCACCGCGGGGCCCAGCAACATCGACCCCTGCATGCTGATCCGGTTGAGCGCCAGTCCGGCCGCCAGGTCCGCCCGCGGCAGCAGCCGAGGGATGAACGTGCGCGCGGCGGGACCGCCACCGGCGCCGAAGCACGACTGGGCCGCGACCAGCAGCAACACCCCGATCACCGGCACGTGCCCGACGAACCCCTGCACGGCGAGCAACACCGAGCACGCCGCCTGCCCGACCACCGCCACCAGGTAGAACGCGCGCCGGTCGACGCGGTCGACGAGCGATCCGGCGAACAGGCCGAAGCAGATCACCGGGATCGCCTGCGCCAGGCCGACCGCGCCGGTCCACACCGTGCTGTGCGTGGCCTGCCAGACCTGGAACATCACCGCGATCAACGTCATCTGGCCGCCGAACACGGAGCAGGTCCGACCGATCCACAGCCGGCGGAACACCGGCGAACGACGCAGCGGCGCCACGTCGATCAGCGCGTGACTCAGTGCCATGTCGGGTCCTGAGCCAGTTTCTCCGCGATCCGGTCGTGGAAACTCCTGCGCCGCAAGGCTGCTGTGATGTCGCCGACGACACGGGTCAACGGGTAGGGGATCTCGGCCTCGATCTCGTCGACGGCGGCCTCGGTGGCCCGCCATTCCGCCGCGAGTCGGTCGACGACGCGCCGCGCCTTCGTCGTCAGCGTGACCTTCTTGCTGCGCGCGTCGGCACCCGTCGTGGTCCGGACGAAACCGGCGGTCCGCATCGCGGCGACCTTCTGGCTCATCGCCGAATGCGTGCGGTGCACCGATTCGGCCAGCTCGGTGATGGTCATCGGACCGTGGTGGTGCAGCCGGATCAGCTCCATCACCCAGCTCGTCTTGAGCCCGTCGATGTGGGCCTCGGCGTAGAGCCGGGCGATATCGGCGTCCATCGCGTTCAGGAGCTCACGCAACGGCCGCCATCGACTCTGCTCGGTCGGGTCGATCAGCTCGTCATCGGACATGCGACCATCGTAACAGGGCTTATATAACCGCTGTTACATGGGGGTCGCTCATTCTGCGTAGCACGGTGATGGACACAACGTGACCGGCTCTGGTCGAAAGACGCGCGAAAGGCAGGAAACCGAGCCGCGGCTTGACCTTTGCCGAACCCGTATGAAACTCTCGATCTTCGGGTGACCGGACCCGATTGGCACGAATACACCAATATCGGAGTCCTGATGACCGGCTCTGTCTCTGCGCGCGCCGGCATGGCACTGGACACCCCCGCGCTGCGCTACCGGATGATCCGGCTGATCCGCGGCTTCGAACTGCGGGCACTGGACCTGGTCGACGCAGGCGAGATCGTCGGCGGCATCCACCCCTACATCGGGCAGGAGGCCGTAGCGGTCGGTGTGTGCGCGGCGCTGCGGTCCGACGACCTGATCACCAGCACGCACCGCGGCCACGGCCACGTGCTGGCCAAGGGCTCCGATCCGGCCAGGATGATGGCCGAGTTGGCGGGCCGCGAGACCGGCCTGAACCGAGGTCGCGGCGGCTCGATGCACGCGGCGGACGTCGGCCTGGGCATCCTGGGCGCCAACGGCATCGTCGGCGCGAGCGCCCCGATCAGTGTCGGCGCGGCATGGGCGGCGCACCACGCCGGCACAGGTCAGGTGGTGACGACGTTCTTCGGTGACGGTGCCCTCAACCAGGGTGTGCTGCTGGAGGCGATGAACCTGGCCGCACTGTGGCGGCTACCGGTGCTGTTCGTGTGCGAGAACAACGGCTACGCCACCACGATGCCGATCAGCGGCGCGGTCGCCGGCACCGTGGTCGGGCGAGCACAGGCGTTCGGCATCCCTGCGGTGACCGTAGACGGCATGGACACAGAGGCGGTGCTGGCGGCGGCGCACGAAGCGGTCACCCGAGCACGCGCCGGCGACGGCCCGAGTTTCCTGGAATGCCTGACCTATCGGTTCGAGGGCCACCACACGATGGAGAAGCAGTACCGGCTGGACTACCGCACCGATGCCGAGATAGCACAATGGCGCCAACGCGACCCACTGGCACTGGCGGGCGCGAGACTGTCCACTGTAGAACGAGAGCGAATCGACGCCGAGGTGGACGAGCAGCTCGCCGAAGCGGTGCGCTACGCCCTGGACAGCCCCCATCCCGATCCGGCCGGCGCGCTGGACTACCTGTATGCCAGCGGGCTGCGCGGCAGGGCCGGGTGGTCGGCGTGAGAAAGCTGTCCTACGCCAAGGCACTGAACATGGCCCTCGCCGACGAACTGGCAGCAGACCCCGCGGTGTGCGTGTTCGGCGAGGACATAGTCGCCGGAATGGCAGGATTGACACTGGGCCTGCACAAAAGGTTCGGATCGGACCGGGTGGTGGACACGCCACTGTCCGAACAGGGCTTCGCCGGCATGGCCATCGGCGCGGCGCTGGCGGGCCGGCGGCCGGTGATCGAATTCCAGATACCGTCGCTGCTGTTCCTGGTGTTCGACCAAATAGCCAACCAGGCCCACAAACTGTCCCTGATGACCGGCGGCCAGTTGTCGGTTCCGGTGACGTACATCGTGCCGGCGTCCGGTTCGCGGGAAGGCTGGGCGGGGCAACATTCGGACCATCCGTACAGCATCTTCGCGCACGTGGGCGTGAAAACCCTGGTGCCGGCGCTGCCGTCGGACGCCTACGGCCTGCTCAGATCCGCGATCCAGGACCCCGACCCGACGGTGGTGTTCGCGCCGGCACAGGCGATGGGCAGCCGCGAGGCACTCGACATCGCAGAACTGGCGCCGGTCCCGGTCGGTTCGGCGAGGGTGCACCGGCCGGGCACGGATGTCACGGTGGTGGCGCTGGGCCACCTGGTAGCCGAGGCCCTGTTGGTGGCCGACGAGCTGGCCGGCGAGGTGTCGGTGGAGGTGTTCGACCCACGCACGGTGTACCCGTTCGACTGGGCAGCGCTGACGGAGTCGGTGACAAAAACGGGCCGGCTCGTGGTGGTGGACGATTCCAACCGAATGTGCGGATTCGGCGCCGAAATCCTGGCCAGCGCAGCGGAGGCAATGCCACTGGTGGCACCACCACGAAGGGTCACCCGCCCAGACGGAGCGGTACTGCCGTTCGCCCGACAACTGGACCAGGCGGTACAACCACAACGCGAACACCTGGCAGCAGCAATCCGCGCGGTAATGGACGGCCGATAAGCGGACCGCCGCAACAAAGGGCCAAGAGCCACAACTGACCGGGATTTCCCAAACATGCGGGGATGGCCGAACAAGCAGACAAACAGGGGTTGCTTGATCACTTCTGCCCCACCACCAACCGCCGAACGAACGACGAACGAACCGAGAACCGTCAAACCGGCCATCGCGGCGACCGGCCAAGAAAGCCGAGCATCCGGTCCTGCGCCGACGCGTCCGCCGCCACCGCCACCCGCTCGGCAAACGGCGCCCCCGGTCCCCAGGACCCGGCCGGCCACCGCCTTCCCATCTCCAAGACCGCGTCGCACAGATCCGCGTCCAACTCGTCCGGCGCCCCCACCGCTCTGGCCACATCCCACCCATGCGTCAGGTAGTCGACGAAATGCATGCCGATCGCCACGACCGCCGGATACGAACCGAAGCCGTGCACGTCAAACCTGCGCTCCAGCACACCGGGCGCAGCGAACGCCGCCCGTACCCGCTCCGACGACTTCACGTACTCGCCCAGCAGGTCGTCACCGACCGCGCCGCCGGCCCACACCACACCATCGGCCGGCTTGCCCTCCGCCGCGTCCGCGAAACCTTTGTTGTTTCCGGTCATGTGCACCAACAACTCGCGCAGTGTCCACTCGGCACACGGTGTCGGCGCGGCCAGCCGATCCTCGGTCACGTGTGCCACAGAACGCTCGGCCGACGCCAGTGCCCTGGCATCCTGGACAACGATGTCCATGCTCATCCCTCTTCTTGAGAATGGCCGACGTCGATCGCGGCCACCGACAGCAGACGCGCCACCGGATCGTAGTCGGCGAGCACGACCCGCCGCCCGGCCCAGTCGCTCAGCCCAGCGGCCAACTCCCACCACAGGCCGGTCAGCGGCAGTTCAGCAGAAGGCCCACGCAACACGACCGCGTCCGGACGATCCGCACACAAGCTGGCGATCTCATCGGACACCGCGGCCGCCGACACGCCAACCCGCTGGCGCACCGTGATCCCGGCGGACGGACGACTTTCCAGCAGCAGCCCCACCGCCGTGTGCCGTGACGGCAAGGGAGCGGGGCTGACCAGCGGATACGGCAATCCCGCCTGCTCGACCACCAGCAACACCGCCCGCGCGCACGCGCCACCACGCGCGTAACCGTCCAACAACCGCAACGCGGTGAACGGGGTCGCCGTGCCCTGGTCGCACACCGCGAACGCCAGTGGCTCCCCGGGACAGCGACTGCTCAGGTACGTCGCGGTGGCCCGGCCCGGCCGTACGTCGTGCATCCGCTGCGCCAGCACCAACACGTCTACCGGATCACGGAGGTCCAGCGCGTCGATCAGCGGATCGGCCATGTCGCCGTGGCTGTGCCCGGTGATCGGCTCCTCGTCCAGCGCCACGCCGAACGGGGCGATCATGTCGGCGAGATACGCACGCAGCCCCGGCTCCTTCGCCAGCGGCGACTGTTCGTCGAAGGCCCGGCACGCGGTCCGCACCACGGTGAGTCGAGAAGGAGTCGCCATCAGTGTTGGAAGATCATCGCGGCGAAGGTGGCACCGTAGCCGGCGGCCGCGGCCAGGTAGATCGTGCCGTCGTCGAGCAGGTTTCGCTCGCGCGCCAGTTCGTGGTTGACGAACAGGTCGGCGGCGAACGTGTGGCCGACTCGCGGCACGTTGTCCAGCAGCACCCGGTCGACCGGGTAGCCCAGTTGGGCGCACACCCGCTCCCACGACACGACGTTCACGTTGTGCGGCAACAACAACGTGATGTCCGACAGCCGCAACCCCGCCGCGTCGACGGCGGCCTCGATGACGCCGCACAGGGTCGGACGGTACGCCTTGCCGAACCGCGCGGCGGCATCCGTGACGCCGGGCGCCCAGTGGTCCAGGTCACCCCGCTGCTCGGAGACGTACGACAGTACGCGGTCCGGTCCGTACGTGGCCACCAGGCACGCACCGGCACCCTCGCCGAAGATCCGCGCTTCCGGGGACAGCTCGGTGTCGTGCGTGAACACGGTCTCGCCGGCGACGACGAGCGCCAGCGCGGCCGGGTCACCGTCGGCCGCCAGCAACCGGCCCGCGATGTCGATCGCGAGCAGGCTGGTGGCGCACGCGTGATGCGTCACCGTGAACGACAGGGCGTGCCCGAGGCCGACCCGCTCGCACAACTCGAACACCGGATTGACCGGAAACGGCACCGCGACCGGCACGCCGCGTGCGTAGATCACATACCGGACCAGGTGCTCGCGGCCGGGCAGCTCAGCGAGCGCACGCACGGCCGACACCAGCACATCCGTACCGGTCTCGTCGGGTGCCCGCCGCCGGACCTCTCGCAGGCCGTGTTTCCGTTCCAGCACAGCAAGCTGCGACGGACTGAGCGCCAGTTCCTCGGCCAGCTCGGCGATCCGCACCCGCCGCTCCGGCAGGTACGCGGCGACATCGGCCAGTGCCGTCATCCGACCGTCACCGGCAGCCGGTCGTAGCCGCGCAGCATCAGCTTGTCCCGTTTCCCCGGCGGGCCGGCCAGCGCGAGTTCCGGGAAGCGGCGGAACACCATCGGCAGCGCGAGTTGGCCCTCCAGGCGGGACAGCGCGGCACCGAGGCAGAAATGCAGCCCGCTGCTGAAGGACAGCATCTGGTTGTCCGTGCGGGTCGGGTCGAAGACGTCGGGTTCCGGGAACCGGCGCGGATCGCGGTTGGCCGCGCCGAGCAGCACGAGTACGCGGCTGTTGACCGGAATCGGTGTGCCGGCGACCTCGGCGTCCGCGCTGGCCCATCGGATGCTGAAGTGGGTCGGCGGTTCGTAGCGCAGGATTTCCTCGACATAGGCCGGCGTGCGGTCCGGCTCGGCGAGCAGGGTGGCCAGCAGGCCGGGATTGTCCAGCAGCAGGGTGAGCCCGTTGCCGATCATGTGGGTGGTGGTCACGAATCCGGCGTTGAACATGGTGAGCAGGTTCGCGATCAGCGTCTGGTCGTCGAGTTGGGCCGCCTGCTGCCGCTGCACCAGCCCGGAGATCAGGTCGTCCTCGGGGTGTGCCCTGCGGGTGGCGACGAGTTCGGCGAAGTACGCGGTGAGTTCCGCGCCCGCGTTGTCGGCGGCACGCAGGAGTGTCCAGCTCGCGCCGAGATCGAGGATCGCGCCGAACGCGCGCACCCGCTCCGGGAACCACGGCCGGTCGGTCTCCGGCACGCCGAGCAGTTCGCCGATGACGTCACTGGGCACCGGCAACGCGAACTCGGACATGAAGTCGACCGGCGCGCCGGCCGCACCCAACTCGGCCAGCCGGTCCAGTCGCTGGTCGATCAACCGCACGACCGCGGGTTCCAGCGCGGCGATCCGGCGTGCGGTGAACTCGGAACTGAACACACGACGCACCTGGATGTGGTTCGGGCCGTCGGTGAAGAAGATGGACGACAACAGCGCCCGCAGCGACGGATGGTCCTGCCACGGCGCGTCCCGCCGGTCCGGATAACCGGTGTCCATCACTCGGTACACCGGATCGCGCAACACCTGGTTCACCGCGTCGAACCCGTACACCACGTAGTCGAACGCCTCGCCGGCGTCCACTCGGCACACCTGGCCCAACTCGTGCAGCCGCGCGTAGAGCGGATACGGATCGCGGCGACCATCCACTGACAGCAGCGGCTTCAGCGACACGGCCGGCACGACCTTCGACTCGGTCATCGGATCTCCCTCATCGCGGGACCGCCTCGATCAGTGAGTCGCTCGGTTCCCCGGTCGGCGGCCGCACCCCGACGACCGCGAAACCGGCGTCCTGGAGCAACGTGACGTACTCGGCCTCGGTGCGCTGGCGGCCGTCGAGCAGGCCCAGCATCAGCAGGTCCACCATCGCCGTCGTCACCGAACCGCCGGCCGCCGAGCGGAAACGCTCCAGCACGACCAGTCGCGCGCCGGCCGGCATCGCCTGCCGGACCCGGCGCAGGATCACCATCGCGTGCTCGTCGGTCCAGTTGTGCAGCACCCGCGCCAGCACGTACACGTCGCCGCCGCCGGGCACCTCGTCGAAGAAGCTGCCCGGCACCAGTTCCGCCCGATCGCCCAGCCCGGCATCGGCCAACCTGGCCCGCGCGCCACGGATCGCACCGGGCAGTTCGAGCAGAATCCCGCGCAAGTGAGGGTGGGCCGCGAGGATGTCGGCCAGCACGCCACCGTCACCGCCCCCGACGTCGATCACCAGGCCGGCCGTGGCCAGCGTTTCGTAGCCCGCGATGACCGGTGGCACACCGACTGCGGCGCCCATCGCGTCCGCGAACGTGTCCCCGATGTCCGGGTGCTCGGCGACGTAGTCGTAGAACCGTTGGCCGTGCACCTCGTCGAACGCCGGCCGACCGGTGCGCAGCGTGTGCGTGATCGCGGCGAACGAGCGGGCGACGGCGGCACCGTGCATGATCGCGGCCTGCCGCAGCGAACCGGGCACGTCGGCGCGCAGCAGTTCGCCGACCGACGTCAGGGCGTAGCCGTCGACGTCGTCGTGCCGGAACAGCCCGAAGTGCGTGAGATCGTCCAACAGTCGATCCAGCGTCAGTGGATCGGCGCCGCACTTGGCGGCGAGTTCGGCCACCGGACGCGGGCCGTCCGCCAGCAGGTCAGCGACGCCCAACTCGGCGACGGCGTAACAACACTGCGCGAGCACTCCGCCGGACACCATGCCGAGCAGTTTGCGCCGCGCGAACACGTCCCCCATCCGCTCAGTCCCCCTGGTTGGAGCCGGTTCGGGTGAGCGTGGTGGTCGGCGGGCCGAACAGCAGGCTGACGTTCTGCCCGCCGAAACCGAACGAGTTGCTCAGCGCCCAGCCGGCGCCAAGGGCCAGCGGCGCCTTGCGGATGTGCTCGACGGCGCACGCCGGGTCGGGGTCGTCCAGGTTGTAGGTCGGCGGCGCGATCCGCCGGTGCACTGCGACGGCCGTCGCAGCGGCCTCCACGACCCCGGAGGTGCCCAACATGTGCCCCGTCAACGCTTTCGTCGCACTCACCGGCGGGGTGGTCTCTCCGAACACCGCCCGAATCGCGGCCGCTTCGGCGACGTCACCGAGCTTGGTTCCGGTGCCGTGCGCGTTCACGTAGTTCACGTCGGCCGGTTCGACATGAGCGTCGGCGAGCGTCCTGCGCATGCAGCCGATGGCGCCGGCGCCGTCCGGCCGTGGCGTCGTCGGGTGGTGGGCGTCGGTGGTCGCACCCCAGCCGACGACGTTCGCGTAGCCGGTGGCACCGCGTGCGTCGGCGTGGTCGGTCCGTTCCAGCACCAGCAGGCCGGCGCCCTCGGCGAGCACGAAACCGTTGCGGCGCCGGTCGAACGGCCGGCTGGCCTCGGTCGGATCGGCCCACCGGCTGGCCAGCACCCGCGCGTTGGTGAAGGTGTCGGCGAAGGTCGGGAACAGTGGCGCCTCGCTGGCCCCGCACAGCACGACGTCGGCGAGGTCCTCGCGGATCAGCCGTAGGCCGTCCGCGATCGCCTGGGCGCCGGACGCGCACGCGGTGCCGATCGACGAGCTGTAGCCACGAATGCCGAACTTGATCGCCACCCGTGCCGCCGGCATGTTCGGCAGGATTCCCGGCAGCAGGTACGGGCTCACCCCGGCGCGGCCGCGTTCGGCCCGCCGCAGTACCTGCCGTTCCATGGTGGCCATGCCGCCGACGCCACCGATGATCACGGCGACGCGTTCCGGCTCGACGTCCCGCCCCACCACGATTCCGGCATCGTCCAGGGCGTCCTGCGCGGTCAGCAGGGCGAGCACGACCACCCGGTCCAGGGTGTTGGCCTCCGGTCCGATCAGGATCTCGGACGTGTCGATGTCCGGCAGGAAACCGCCCACCTCCAGCGAATTCGCCGCCGGATGGTCCTCGGCGGGCCGGCTGAGCCCGGAGCGCCCGGCACAGAGCGCGTCGAAGACGTCGTCGATCCCCCGGCCCACCGGGGTCAGCAACCCGATGCCGGTCACCGTCGCGGTCACTTGTCGGCTCCCGTTCGGCTCAGGTGTCGCTGTCGCGGCACGCGCGATCCGGCCTACCGACAGCGGAGGTGTCACTCACTGATGCGAAGGCTCCACGGTGCTGGTCTGCCCGATCCGATCGGCAACTGTCGTTACGAATTCGCCTACCGTCATGAGAGCCAACTGCTCGGCCTCGTCGTTGTCGAACTTCACGCCGTACTGGTCCTCGACTCGGATAGCCAGGTCGGCCATCACCAGTGATTCGAGATCCAGCCCCTCCGTGCCCAGGACGGTGTCGTCCTCAATATCCTCGATACCGTAGCCCAAGTCCATGTCCAGAAGTGACTTGACAATGAATGCACGGATCTCGTCCTTCATCGGCCAACCTCGCTTCCCAACGGAGGATTGCACAATTCGATGCAAGGTTGCCGGACGTTGTAACGCCTGCATACCGAGGTCATCTGCCATGGGCCATCCCCCAACACCAAGATCGATCACTGCACACACCTAACCACGCGCCGGTTTCGGCACGATCACCCGTCGCGTGCGGCGAGCGTACGTCGCCGTTTCAGCAGCCGCCATACGCAGAATAGTCACGGTTCGACTACCCACCGTGCGGAAATGTCCGATGCCGGACATGAAAAGCCCACTCCGGCCGAACCGTCAATCGAGACGAGAATCAATCCAGCGGACCAGCGGCACACATTGAACATCGCGGGAACCAATCCAGAGCGAAGACCGCTGTGCGATACTGCGACGATCCGGCTGGTTGCGAAGTTCAGCCGTGTGACAGGCATCCGAGCTCATCTCAGGGGTGGGACAGTGACGGGCGACCACATCGGACGGCGGCAGACCGTCGGGCAGCAGCAGATCCTGCTGGCGCAACACATAGCGCCCGAATCGACGTGGCACAACGTGCCGCTCTTCGTCACGGTCACCGGCCCGGTCGACCTCCCGTCGCTGCGACGCGCGGTGGCGCTCGTGGCGCGCCGACACGTTGCCCTGCGGTCGTTCTTCCATGCCGACGGCGGCACGACGGTGACCGACCGCGAGCTGACACCGACCGAGCGGGACATCACGGCGCTGCCGGCGACCGAACGAACCGCCGCGCTCGCACAGATCCGTGCAACCGAGGAGCGAACGCCCTTCACATTGGACACCGAACCGCCCATCCGGGCCACCCTCGTGCGCGTCGACGACCAGACGGCGCACCTGGTCCTGGTGATCCACCACATCGCCGTCGACGGGCACTCGCTGACGGTGTTCCAGCGAGACCTGGTGTCCGCGTATCGAACAGGCACGCTCGCCGCTCCCCCGGTGCTGGCCGACGACGTCGAAGTACCCGCCGAGCAGTTGGAATACTGGCGCGAGCAGTTGGCCAACCCGCCGGCACCGGTGCGGCTGCCGTTCGCCGCGCCGGCCAATCGGAACCGCACCACGGCACACGTCGACTTCGCGCTGCCGGACGAACTGGCCGCCGGGATCAGGGCGCTGGCGGTGCGACAGCGGATGACGCCCTTCATGGTGCTGCTGACCGCGTTCGCCGAACTGTTACGCCGCTACGCCGGGGCGGCCGACCTGATCGTCGGCACGCCGATCGCCGGCCGCGACCGGCCGGAAACGCACGACATCATCGGCTACCTGGCGAACACGGTGCCGCTGCGACTGCGGCCGGCCGAGGGCGGGAGCTGGCTGGACGCGCTGCGCATGGTCCGCGACACCACGCTGGACGCGTACGACAACGCCGATCTGCCGTTCGGCGTCCTCATCGAGGAGCTCGGTGTCACCCGCTCCCCCAGCAGCCATCCGCTGTTCCAGATCGTGTTCGCGGCGCCGCCGGTGCTCGCGCCGCCGGTCGCCGTCGACGACGTCACCTTCGCGTTCGGCAGCGGCCCCGGCACGGAATCGCTGCTCGACGTCGAGATCCAGGTCTTCGACGACGGCAACTCGATGGCCGGCTACCTCAAGTACCGCGCCGAGTCCTTCGCCGACACCGACATGAGCCGGCTGCTGGACCACTACGTCGTGCTGGCCGAGCACCTCGTCGCGGCACCGGCCGCCAGCCCCGCCGACATCGCCGTACTACGGCCGGACGAACTGCGTCGCGTCGTCGTCGAGTGGAACGACACCGCGACCGACTACCCGCGCGACGCCTCCCTGGTCGAACTGGTAACGCGGTGGGCGCGCACGACACCGGACGCCGTCGCCGTCCGGTTCGCCGGCGGCGACCTGAGCTACGGTGACCTCGACGCGCGGGCCGACCGGCTGGCGAACGTGCTGCTGCACAACGGAGTCACGGCCGGCGACGCAGTCGCGGTGGCGCACGAGTTCGCGCACGAGTGGGTGATCGGCGCGCTGGCCGTGCTGAAGGTCGGCGCGGCATACGTGCCACTCGACCCCAACTACCCGGCGGCGCGCCTGACCATGATGTGCGCCGACGCGGGAGTCCGCGTCGCGCTGACCCGCCGTGGCCTCGCCGATCGCCTCGCCGTGCCGGTGGTCGTCCTGCTGGAAGAACCCCCCGGCGACCCGACCACCGAGGCCGTCGCGACTCCGAGCGCCACGGATGTCGCCTACGTCATGTACACGTCCGGGTCGACCGGCCGCCCCAAGGGCGTCGCGGTGACGCACCGGAACATCGTGCGGCTGGTGTGCGACACGAACTACGTCACGTTCAGGCCGGGTGACGTCGTCGCGCAGGCGGCCAGCCTGTCGTTCGACGCGGCGACGTTCGAGATCTGGGGCGCGCTGTGCAACGGCGCGACGCTGGTCGGCATCCGGCGCGACGACCTGCTGTCGGCGGCCGAACTCGGCGCCCAACTGCGGGCCAACGCGGTGGACATCATGTTCCTGACGACGTCGCTTGCCAAGCAGCTCGCGGCGCAAGCACCACATGAGCTCTCGTCGTTGCGCTGTCTGGTGTTCGGCGGCGAGCAGCCGGACCCGAGAACGGTCGCAGCGTTGCTGGCCGCCGGTGGGCCGGAACTGGTCAACGGATACGGCCCGACCGAGACGACCACGTTCGCCGCCACCTACTCGTGGCGCCCAGGATCGACGCCCCCACCGGTCGACGAGCTGATCCCGATCGGCCGGCCGATCTCGAACACCACCGTCTACGTCCTGGACGCCGACCGCCAGCCGATCGGGGTCGGGAGGGTCGGCGAGATCTACATCGGCGGCGACGGCGTCGGTGTCGGTTACGTCGGCCAGCCGAAGCTGACCGAGGACCGGTTCGTGCCCGACCCGTTCAGCGACGGTCGTCTCTACCGGACCGGCGATCTGGGCCGCTACCGGGAGGACGGCGCGATCGTGTGCCTCGGCCGGATCGACCGGCAGGTCAAGATTCGCGGCTTCCGCATCGAACCGGGCGAGATCGAGAACTGCCTGCACGAGACCGGATTGGTCCGCGCGGCCACCGTCCAGGTCCGGCAGACCAGTTCGGCGGAGCCGATGCTGGTCGGTTACGTGGTCCCGCAGGGCACGGCGTCCACCGACGAGATCACCGACCGGTTGCGCGGGCTGCTGCCGGCGCATCTCGTGCCCAGCGCGCTGATCGCGTTGGACGCCCTGCCGGTGACGGCGAACGGCAAGCTGGACATCGACGCGCTGCCCGATCCGGTCGTCGCGTCGGCGGCGCCCGCCGAGGCCGCCACGCCGACCGAAGCCGTCGTGCTCGAAGTCTGGCGCGACGTGCTGGCGATGCCGCGACTCGGTGTGCACGACGACTTCTTCGCGATCGGCGGCCACTCCATCAACGCGGGGCAGGTGATGGCGCGGCTGCGCACCACCCTACGAATCACGGCCCCACTGCGGCTGATCTTCGACAACCCGACGGTCGCCACGCTGGCCAAGGTGCTGGAGCAGCGACTGCCCAAGAGCTGACGCCTTATGCCGGCGCCGGTTCCGGCGTCGGCACGGCCTCCTCGGATCGCACCGTCGCGCGCCGGTACCAGACCAGCGCGGCGAAGATCAGCGCGCCGCCCAGGATCGCGGTGGTCACGATCCCGCCGCGCAGGCCCAAACCGGCCACGAACACACCGGCCAGCACGCCGCCCAGCGGCAGGCCGGCCGCGCAGACTGCCGTCAGCAGGCCGAAAACCCGGTTCTGGAAGCGGGCGGGCACCCGCTCGTAGAGCAGCGCGCCATAGGTCGGGTTGGTCGCCGCCCCCGCGACACCGGACACGAACGTCACCACGAGCACCAACACCAGGTTGTGACTGAATCCGAGTACGAGCGGCCGAGGCACACTCCCGAGCAGCGCGCCGACGATCACGGTGGCCCGACGCGGCAGCCGGTTCGCGAGGGCGGTGAAGACGACGCTGCCCAGCACCGAGCCGATCGCGTAGGCGCTCATCACCGTTCCGCCGGCCGCCGCCGAGTGCAGCACGCTGGAGATCCACAGCGGCACGAACACCGAGTTGTTCGCCTGGTTCAGGATGTTCAGCCCGAAGATGACCACGGTCAGGCCGAGCACGACCTGGTCACGTGACGCTTCCCGCATGCCCTCGCGGAACGCCGCCAGGTAGCCGCCCTTGACCTCGTCGGAAGAAGGCTTCTCGGCCGGCGGTTCCAGCGGCGGCGGCCACACGAGCGCGCCGATCACGATGCCGCACACCACGAACGACGCCGCGTCGACCGCGACGGCGCCCTGCGCGCCGAACCAGAAGACCAGCAGGCCGCCGATGGACGCGCCGACGAGCTGACACAGCCGCACGAGACTGGAGTAGGCGCCCATCACCCGCTTCATCCCGAACCCGGCCAGCTTGACCATCGGGCCCAGCAACACGGTCTTGGCCCGGTCGCCCACCCCGCGCAGCCCGCCGGTGACGGCGACCAGCACGACCAGCGGCAGGAAGCCGATGTGCGGTGTCAGCGCGATGGCCCCCATCGACAGCGCGCTCAACGCGTCGGACGCGACCGACGTCAGCTTCAACCCGAGCCGGTCGGCCAACGGCGGCGCGAACACGCTGGCGAGTAGGAAGGTCCCCATCTCGGCGAGCGCGATGGTGCCCATCTTGGCCGGGCTGCCGGTGGTCAGCAGCACCAGCCACGGCAGCGCGACCATGGAGACGAACGTGCCCAGCGTGGACAGCATGTCAGCGGCGAAGAAGGCCACGAATCCGGTACGACCGCTGATGCGCACTGCCATGCGTGTGTCCGCCGTCCCCTCGCGCAGCCGAATCCCCAGCACATCCATAGCAGACCCGCTTGGCTGACAGGTCTCGGTTGCACTGGATTTGGCAGCGGTGCGGACCGAGCGATATCGATGTATGTTCGACCGAACGACCTTTCTCGCTTATCGCGACCGGGAGAGCACGATGAGTCACCAGGACACCGACAATGGCGACCAGGATGTGTTCTCGGTAACGATTTCGGTACGGGCTTACGAGATCGACAGCAATGGTCACGTCAATGCGGCGGTATACCTTCAGTACGCCGAGCACGCCCGTTGGGAGTTCCTGCTCGCGGCCGGGATCGATCATGCCGCGCTGGCCGACCGGGGCGTCGGCCCCGTGTTCCTGGAAACCGTCCTGCGCTACCGGGACGAGCTGCGCTACCCGGACACCGTGGCCGTGACCTGCGGAATGCGCTGGGGCGCCGGCAAGACCTTCCGGGTCGAGCAGCGGCTGCGCCGCCCGGACGGCGGCATCGTCGCCGATGTCGACAGCGTCGGTGGCCTGATTGATTTGGCCTCTCGAAAACTGGTCGAACAGCCCGAGGAACATTATCTCGCGATCTGTCGAACGCCTTCCGTACTCGGTCTCTGACTCTCTGTTGATCAACGTTGCCGGGCCTGGTGTCGTCGTTACCCCCCGTTATTGACCCGCCTCTGGCCCGGCACTATGGTTCGGCCACACGTCAGGCTACGGGCACCGCGGGCGCGGCCGGCCCATTTTGGGAGGTTCATTCCTCATGAAATCCCTGAGACAATTGCCGTTCGCTGCCGCGACAATCCTGTTGGCGACCACGGTTTCGTTGATCGCGTCGAGCAGTTCGTCGGCCCAGGGGAACTCGGCGGCCGCGAACGGGCCGGCCACCTGGTCGGGTAGCTGGACGGCCGCGACGACGGCGGCCGAGACATCGGGATCGTCGAACGCCGGCTTCGACAACCAGTCGATCCGCGAGATCGTCCACCTCTCCATCGGTGGCGACCGTTTCCGCGTCCGGCTGACCAACGCCCTCGGCCAGGGCACGTTGTCCATCGGGCACGCCACCGTCGCCAAGCAGCTCGCGGGCGCGACGGACGTCTCCGACATCGATCCGTCCACATTGCACGATCTGACCTTCCAGGGACAGAGTTCGGCGACCGTCCTCAAGGGTGACGACCTGCTGAGCGACCCGGTCAACATGCACGTCGGCAACCTGACCAACCTGGTGATCACCATCTTCCTGCCGACCGCGACCGGCCCCGTCACGTGGCACGCCATCTCGGTGGAGAACACCTACATCGGTCCTGGCGACCTGACCACCGCGCCCACCGCCACCCCCTTCACGCTCGTCAAGGCGTGTTGCTGGTACTTCCTGTCCGGTGTGGACGTCCAGCGCAACAACCAGATTGAATCAGTAGTGGTGCTCGGCGACTCGCTCGCCGACGGCAGCGGCAACACGCTCAACGCCAACGCCAACTGGCCGGACGATCTGGCCAGGCGGATCGTCCAGTCCAACCGTCCCGTCGAGAGCGTGCTGAACGAGAGCCTCGCCGGCAACCGGCTCGATCACGAGGGCACCGAACCGGGCGATGGCGACTTCCCCGGTCTCGTGCAGCTCGGCACCAACACCGACGCGCGGCTGGCGGCCAACCTGTACGCCCAGAACCACCCGCACACCGTGCTGTTCGACCTTGGCATCAACGACATCTGGATCTCCCACGACTCGTCCGCCGCGATCATCTCGTCGATCCGCCGGATCGCCGCCGACGTCCACGAGCACGGGATGCGCTTCGTCGTCGGCACGCTCGGCCCGTTCCAGAACTTCGACACCGCAGACGGAATCTGGACGCCGGCGAAGGAAGCGACCCGCACCGCGGTGAACACCTACCTGCGCACCACCCACGATGTCGACGGTGTCGTCGACTTCGACGCGGTGCTGCGCGATCCGGCCAACCCGGCAGCGCTGAACTCGGTGTACGACTCGGGTGACGGCATCCACCCGAACGACGCAGGTTCGCAGGCGATGGCCAACGCGATCCCGCTCGGCCTGCTGTACTGACGGTATTGACCGTTTCGGCCAGGCACACCGCGATGGGCCGGCGAGCGTTCCCGACGCCCGCCGGCCCATCGCTCGCGCGGTCAGACGATGGCCGCCGGCCGGCTCCGCGCGTACTCCTCGCGCAGCGCCCGCGTGTTCACCTTGCCGATCGCCGTGGTGGGCAGGCTGTCGACGAAGTCGACCGTGCGCGGCACCCACGCCGCGTTGAGCTGACCACGCACCAGCGCGGCGAGCTCGTCCTCGCTCACGGTCGAATCCGGTTCACGAACCACGAACGCGTGCACCGCCTCGCCGCCGTACACGTCGTCCGGCACCCCGATCACGGCTGCCGCCCGCACGTGCGGGTGGGTGGCGAGCAGGTCCTCGATCGGGCGCGGGTAGACACACTTCGAGCCGAGGCCGGCCAGGATCATGTCCTGCGACCGGCCGACCAGGAAGAGATAGCCGTCGGCGTCCCGGTAGCCGAGGTCACGCGTGCGCACCCAGCCGTCCACGAGGGCGTCCGCGGTCAACTCGGGTTGCCCCCAGTAGCCGGCGAAGTTGAGCCGGCTCGACACCCACAACTCGCCCGTCTCGCCGACAGCGAGCGGCTGCCCGTCCTCGTCCCGGATCTCGACCAGGACGTCGCCGTATGCCTGGCCACACGAGCGCACCCGGTCCGGATCGCCGCCGACACCGGGATAAGCGGAGATGAACGGGCACTCGCTCAGTCCGTAGGTCACCCGCAGCTTCGGACCGAACCGGTCGATCCCCTGTTGCAGCCGGACCGGATTCAGTGCGGCACAACCGATGTTGACAGCGGTCAGGCTGCTCAGATCGGTGCCGGCCAGGGCCGGGTGGTCGAGCACCTGATAGAACATCGGTGGGGCCATGAAGATCGAGGTGACCTGCTGCCGCTCGATCGTCGCGATGACCTCCCCCGGTTCGTATGCCGCGAGGAACACGAGTGTCCCGCCACTGAACAGGTAGAGCAGCGTGGAGATCTGACCGGATGGATGGCTGAGCCGGGTGAACGAGAGATGCCGAGTCCGCCACTGGTCGGCCGCGACGAGTTCGTCAGCCAACTCGCCGAGCTGCGCGTAGAAGACGTGCCGATGATGCACGGACTTCGGGACACCGGTCGTGCCACTGGTCTGGAAGATCGAGTCCGGTTCGACGGCGGCCACCGAAGCCGGCGCCGTGGGTCCCGCACCGAGGATGTCAGAACCTTCGCCGTCCGGACCGAGGCACAACATCGGCACCCCGAGCCGCGCACCGAGCGCAGCGCCGGCTTCGGCGACGAACCGAGCGTCGTAGAGCAGAACGTCCGGCGGGGTCAGCTTCAGGTACTGGTCGACCTCGCCAGGCATGGCCGTGATGTCGATCCACACCGACCGCACGCCGACGAGGTGCAGCGCGAGTTGAAGCAGCGGGGCCTCGACCTGATGCCCCATGAAGACGCCGACCACACTGCCCGGCCGTACTCCTTCCCCACGCAGCCGGCCGGCGACGTCGAGCACCCACTGTCTCGAGACGCGATACGTCAGCGTCCGATCCTGTTGTATCAGCGCGACGCGGTCATCGAACTCGGCAAAC
>DATBDL010000405.1:0-7599 GCA_036269975.1 Pseudonocardiaceae bacterium
AGTCGCGGCCGCCCAGAAATTCAGGGACTTCCTGCACACCCCGGCCGAGCAGACACAACTGGCCCGCGCCGGCCTACGGGTGGCGAACAGCATCGTGCACCCCGAATCGTCCCCCGGCATGGACTGGGGATCAGCAGCCCAGGGCCCAACCCCCACCGACACGACGAGCTACCAGCAGTTGGTAGCAGCGTGGATGGCGGCCGGCCAGCCGGCGAAGTGACCGTTTAGGGTTCGCATCATGGTGGACTGGACAGCAATCTCGAACGGGGCGACAGGAGCGGGCACGCTGGTGCTGGCGCTGGCCACGTTCGCGGCGGTGCGCTCGTCGAACCGCTCGGCCAGAATAGCCGAACGGTCGCTGTTGATGGGAATGCGCCCGGTACTGGTACCGACAAGAAGAACGGACGCAACGGAAAAGATCTGGTGGGGCGACGACTACCACCAGAAACTACCCGGCGGCGAAGCGATAGCCACGATCGACAATGACAATGTCTATTTGGCGATGTCCCTACGCAACGTGGGCAATGGAATCGGTGTGCTGCAAGGATGGCACCTGACCCAACGCGAGCGAAATCCCAACGTCGATGTCCCAGATCTGACCGACTTCCGGCCCCAGATCAGGGATCTGTACGTGCCGTCAGGTGACATGAGCTTCTGGCAAGCAGGTCTACGCGACGAAGAAGACGACCAGTACAAGCTGGCGCGCAAGGCAATAGAGGACCGCGAGCCGTTCACCGTGTTCCTGCTGTACAGCGACCATGAGGGTGGTCAGTTGACCATCACCCGCTTCACGTCGGTCCCGGTAGAAGAGCCGACAACAGAAGAGAAATGGCTGGCAACGGCGTCCAAGCACTGGTTCCTGGACCACCCGGTCAACCGCTGGCAGGGAAGTTAGCCTCTTGCATCGGAAGGCGGACGCAACCAAACCCGATTACCGTCCAGGTCGACACGAGTAAGCGGCGGCGCACCTTCCTCGTCGTCATCGCGCCGAAGCATGTTGGCGTGCAGTTCGTCACGATCAAGAAGCTGACCAGGCTCGACAATCCCACCGAACACGTCAAGAGCAGAAGCACTAACCGGCAACCCAGAGCGACGACGTCGCCCAGGCAACCAACTGCGCCCACTGAACCAAAATCCGAACGCTCCAGCGCAACCAATATCACGATGCCCACAGCAGCCCAACCCGAGCCGCCGGACCAACGCAGGAGGGCCAACTCAACCCAGCCCACCACCAACGGACCGAACCCCAACCCGAGGTTATCCCGATCAGACAGCACAACCCCGCTCGTCCAGTTCTTCCCGCTCTTCCCGATCCCCGCCGACCGTTACGACAATGAAAGATCGGGACGAGCAGACCAACCCGAACGACGCGAGCCTGACATCAGGCTCAACGATGCAACAGCACCATCAACAGGATCATGACCAGCGCCCCAAGAAACAGAATCGTGCCGAAATACCGATAATTCGCATTCGCCCGCCGACGATCCCCAGACACAGAACGACCCGGCACAGAACGACCCGCCGCCGGCCGTGCTGACGAGTCGTTGCCGGCCTTGGGTTCCGCGCCACCCTCCTGCATGGCGACACCGTATACCGGCGAGGTCAGTGCGCGTATGCCTCCAACGGCGGACACGAGCACACCAGGTTCCGATCACCCTTCGCGCCGTCAATCCGCCGCACGGGCGGCCATACCTTCACAGCAGCCGTTCCGGCCGGGAACGCCGCTTCCTCCCGGCTGTACGGATGATTCCATTTGCCGGCAATCGACGCCGCCGTGTGCGGGGCGTTGCGTAGCGGATTGTCGTCGGCCGGCCACAGGTCCTCGGCCACCTTGTCGATCTCGTGCCGGATGGCGATCATCGCCTCGCAGAAACGATCCAACTCCGCCAGGTCCTCGCTCTCGGTCGGCTCCACCATCAGCGTGCCGGCTACCGGGAACGACATCGTTGGCGCGTGCAACCCGTAATCCGCCAAGCGCTTGGCCACGTCGTCGACCGTTACGCCCGTTGCCTTCGTGATCGGCCGCAGATCGAGAATGCACTCGTGCGCCACGAAACCGGCCGATGAACCCAGGTGGTCGATTCCGGCGTAGAGCACGGGGTAGTGATCTTCCAACCGCCTCGCGACATAGTTCGCCGCCGCGACCGCCGTCAACGTCGCACGACGGAGACCAGAAGCCCCCATCATCCGCACGTACGCCCACGAGATCGGCAGGATCGCCGCGCTCCCCCACGGCGCCGCACTGATCGGCCCGACACCGGTCGCCGGGCCGGCCGCCGACTGCAACGGGTGGTTGGGCAGGAACGGCGCCAGGTGCGCCCGCACCCCGATCGGGCCGACACCCGGTCCGCCGCCACCGTGCGGAATGCAGAACGTCTTGTGCAGATTCAGGTGCGAGACGTCCGCGCCGAACTTGCCGAAACGGGCCAGGCCGATCAGCGCGTTGAGGTTCGCGCCGTCGACGTACACCTGACCGCCCGCGTCGTGCACCAGCGAGCACACCTCGCGGACCGTGTCCTCGTACACACCGTGCGTCGACGGGTACGTGATCATGATCGCGGCCAGGTCGTCCCGGTGCGCATCGGTCATCTCGCGCAGGTGCGCCATGTCGATGTTGCCCGAGTCGTCACACTTCACGACCACCACCCGCATGCCGGCCATCACGGCGCTGGCCGCGTTCGTGCCGTGCGCGCTGGACGGGATCAGGCAGATGTCCCGCGCCTGCTGGCCGCGATCGCGGTGGTACGCGCGAATGGCCAACAGCCCCGCGAACTCGCCCTGGCTGCCGGCGTTGGGCTGCAGGCTCACCGCGTCGTAGCCGGTGATCTTGGCCAGCCACAGCTTCAGGTCGTCGACGATCTTCGAGTAACCCTGCGCGTCCTCGATCGGCGCGAACGGGTGCAGGTCGGCGAACTCTGGCCACGTGATCGGTTCCATCTCGGCGGTCGCGTTCAGCTTCATCGTGCACGAGCCGAGCGGGATCATGCTCCGATCGAGCGCGACGTCCTTGTCCGCCAACGCACGCAGGTAGCGCAGCAGCGCGGTTTCCGAGCGGTGGCGGTGAAAGACCGGGTGCGTGAGGAACTCGCTGGTCCTGGCGAGTCCCGTCGGGGCGAGCACATCAGCCGTCGTCGTGTCGAGTTCGTCCGGGTCGAGGCCGTCGACGCCGAACGCGGCCCACACCAGCCGCAGGTGTGCGCGCGTGGTCGTCTCGTCGCACGAGATGCCGACCTGGTCGTCGTCCACCAGCCGCAGGTTCACGCCACGCGCACGGGCCGCCGCGACGACTTCGGCCGCCCGGCCGGGCACGCGCACGACGACGGTGTCGAAGAACGCCTTGGTCGCCACACCGGGCAGCCCGGCGGCCAGCACACCGGCCATCCGGTGCGCCCGTTCGGCGATGGCGCGCAGGCCCTCCGGCCCGTGGTACACCGCGTACGTCGACGCCATCACGGCCAGCAGCACCTGGGCCGTGCAGATGTTGCTCGTCGCCTTCTCGCGGCGGATGTGCTGTTCGCGGGTCTGCAACGCCAGCCGGTAGGCGAGCGCCCCGTCCGCGTCCACGGTCACGCCGACCAGCCGGCCGGGCAGGTTGCGCTCCAGCCCCGTGCGCACCGCCAGGTAACCGGCATGCGGGCCGCCGAAGCCCATCGGCACGCCGAACCGCTGCGTCGAGCCGACCGCCGCGTCGGCGCCGATCTCGCCCGGTGACCGCAGCAGTGTCAACGCCAACGGGTCGGCCGCGACGACGACCAGCGCGCCACGCTCGTGCGCGGCGGCGATCAGGTCGGCGTGGTCACGGACCTCGCCGGACGCGCCGGGATACGACAGCAGGACGCCGAAGCAGTCCCCGGCCGGCAGTTCCGTGCCGTCGAACACCACGACCTCGATGCCAAGCGGCTCGGCGCGCGTCTGGATCACGGCGATCGTCTGGGGCAGCGTGTCGGCGTCGACGAGGAACCGGTTGGACTTCGACCGGCCGGCGCGGCGCAGCAGCGTCATCGCCTCGGCGGCCGCGGTGCCCTCGTCCAGCATCGACGCGTTGGCCACCGGCAGGCCGGTCAGGTCGCCGACCATGGTCTGGAAGTTCAGCAACGCCTCCAGCCGGCCCTGCGAGATCTCCGGCTGGTAGGGCGTGTACGCGGTGTACCAGGCGGGGCTCTCCAGCACGTTGCGCCGGATCACCGGCGGCGTCACGGTGCCGTGGTAGCCGAGCCCGATCATCGAGACCATCGGCCGGTTGGCGGCGGCGAGCGCGCGGAGTTCGGCGAGCGCCTCCCACTCGGTAGCGGGCGCCGGCAGGTCCAGCTCGCTCAGCGCACGATCGCGGATGGACGACGGGATGGCCCGGTCGGCCAGTTCGTCCAGCGAGCCGACGCCGATGACGTCCAGAATCCGCGCCAGCTCGGCCGGCCGAGGGCCGACGTGCCGGTCGGCGAAGGCGGTGCCGTGCTCGAGTGCGGCAAGGGGAATACGGGAGTCGCTCATCAGTGCCTCCGGGCGAACAGGCCGACAACAAGGGGCACCGGACACACGGCGGCGCCGGCCCTCCCCCTCTGTCCGTACCCGCGAGAACACGGGTGCCTGAGAGCTTCAGCCGGTAGCTGACCGGCCTTGCACCGTCGGCGGGGTCGCCGTGGCGTGCACGGAGACCCGCTTTCCAGAGGTGTCTCGCCCGTGCGGTCCCTGCCGCCTGAGAGGTTCCGGGGAGGAGTTGCTCCTTCGGCGCCGACCGGCCACCAGTGGCCGCCCGAACTCTCCCGCACGGGTTTTACGACTACATACGGGATCTTACCCCGCGCACCGCCGCGCGAAGCCTTCCGCCGTGCCGTTGCCGGTTCACCCGATCCGACGCGCTGTGCGCCGTCAGCGACTCAGCCGATTCGACGGGCCCTGCGGTGCCGGGACAGCTCGTCCTCCGGGACCAGTTCGATGGCGCCGCCGTCGGCCCGTTCGGCCGGGAACTCGTGGATCGTGCCGGACAGCTCGCGCATCGCGCCGCTGACCGCGATGCCGAACACGCCCTGGCCGCCCTGCAGCAGGTCGACCACCTCTTCCGGCGACGTGCACTCGTAGACCGTGGTGCCGTCGCTGAACAGGGTGATTTTGGCCAGATCGGCGACACCGCGTCGTCGCAGGTGGTCGACGGCGACCCTGATGTTCTGGAGCGAGACACCGGTGTCCAGCAGCCGCTTGACCACCTTCAACACCAGGATGTCCTTGAACGAGTACAGGCGTTGCGAACCGGAGCCGTGCGCGGTACGGATAGACGGCGCGACCAGCCCGGTGCGGGCCCAGTAGTCGAGTTGCCGGTAGGTGATCACGGCGATCTGGCAGGCGGCCGCTCCTCGGTAGCCGACGAGTTCGTCCGGCAGCGAGGCGTCCGGGAACAGTGCTGCCTGCTCGCCTGGCTGGGCACCACTGCCGCCGGCCTGGTCAGGCACTTCGTGCACCACGCCTGCCTCCCCTCGTCCGACCCGGACGGGCCGGTGAACGCGCCCGCCCGGCCCCGGATGGGAAGGCGTTCGCGCTCCCACGGCGGTGCGCTCCCTTGCGGGGCCGCATCGCCGTGTTGCGGTGACATCGACGGTAGGACGGCCTGCCTGGCCGGTCAACGCGACGCGCCCAGCGACAGCGCCATGTCGTCTTGGGCGGGTGCTGACACCGTGTTTGGACAACGTTGGGAAAGCGCGCGAGAGCCGAATGTGACTCTCTGGTGTCCACGTCGCGGAAGGGACTATGTGTCCGCGCCGCGGAAGTCCTCCGGCGAGACCGAGTCCAGGAACTCGCGGAACTTCTCGACCTCGTCCTCCTGCTCGTCCGGGATGATCAACCCGGCTTCGGCGAGGACGGCCTCCTCGGCGTGGATCGGCACGCCGACGCGCAGCGCGAGGGCGACCGAGTCGCTCGGGCGCGCCGACACCCGCACGTCGCCGTCGAAGACCAGCTCCGCGTAGAAGGTGCCCTCCTGCAGGTCGGTGATGCGGACCTGCTCCAGCTCCCTGCCCAGCGCGGTGATGATCTCCTTGAGCAGGTCGTGGGTCAGCGGCCGGGGCGGACGCACGCCCTGCTGCTCAAGCGCGATGGCGGTGGCCTCCACAGAGCCGATCCAGATCGGCAGGTACCGGTCACCCTCGGTTTCACGCAGCAGCAGGATCGGTTGGTTGGCCGGCAGCTCGACTCGAACACCGACGACTCGCATCTCGCTCATCGCTGTGTCACCTCCTCGCTAGCGCAACCATGCTTGCCTCGCTGCCGCGAGGACCGCGTTCCCCAGTTGACGCTGTCGTGTTTGACGCTACCCGCCGGAGGTCCCCGGCGCTCGCCCCTGGCGAGATGATCACGATTCGTACCGACACGCATCTCTACGATGACTGATGAGGTGCGGATATCTCAACCTTTCAAGGCAGCACGCAACCCAGCCTTGACCAACAAGGTATGCAACGCCACCGACAAGGCCGCCAGTTCCCGGCTCATTTCGTCCGCTCTGGCCCGCGCGCCCGGATCACGCTGCCGATACAGCGGCGCCACGACCTGTGTCAACAGCCCGACCTCGCGGTCCGCCGACGCGCGGAATGCCCGCAGGTGACGGGGTTCGATGCCGAACTCGGTCAGGGCACCGATCGTCGCGGCGATCGCGACGGCACCACTGTCGTACGCGCCGTTCGCATCCGGCCTGATCAGGCCGAACTGTTCCAACTCGGCAAGGAGTTCCGCGTCGATGCCCGCATCGGTGAGCAGTTCGGCACGGGTCAGCGGAGTTTCGTCGTGGACGGCGAAATCCGCTGCGCCGGGCAGTCCTTCCACCGCGATCAGGGGCCGGGACGACCTGGCCGCCCGCGCGCCACGGTCGACGGCGTCGAGCTGTTCCTTGATCACCTTCAGCGGCAGGTACTGATCCCGTTGTGCGGACAGCACGAACCGCAGCCGATCGACGTCCGCCTCGGTGAACTGCCGGTATCCGGACTCGGTTCGCGCCGGTGCGACAAGGCCCTCCGACTCGAGGAACCTGATCTTGGAGATCGTCACGTCGGGGAAGTCGGGGCGCAGTCGCGCCAACACCGCCCCGATGCTCAGCCCGTCCCGATCCGGCGGTGCCTTGTCCCAGCCGTCACGCCCGTCTCGCCCGTCGCGTCCAGTCGCCGCGGTCACAGTGGCCCCCCAACACCACAGTCAGCCACGGCTAGCTCAGCGCGCTCCTGGCCCGGTGAGGAACACCAGGCGGAACTTGCCGATCTGGACTTCGTCGCCGTTGGCCAGCACCGCCTGGTCGACCGGCTCGCGGTTGACGTACGTGCCGTTGAGGCTGCCGACGTCGATCACCACGAACTCGCCCCCCTCACGCCGGAATTCGGCGTGCCGGCGGGAGACCGTGACGTCGTCGAGGAAGATGTCGCTGTCCGGGTGCCGGCCGGCGGTCGTGACGTCCTGGTCGAGCAGGAACCGGCTGCCGGCGCTGGGGCCGCGCTTCACCACGAGCAGCGCCGAGCCGGGCGGCAGCGCGTCGACCGCGCCGGCATGGACCTCCTCGGACAGCTCGGCGCCGGGCAGGTCCTCGACGAAGCCGCCGGAAATGATCGAGGTCGCGTCGGGTGACCC
>DATBDL010000406.1:0-7605 GCA_036269975.1 Pseudonocardiaceae bacterium
CAGGGTGATTCCCGCATCGACGCACCGATCCTGGGCCAGCGCGCGCAACCGCGAGTTGGCCGCGACACCGCCGCCGATCAGTAGCTGGTCGATGCCGGCGTCGGTGGCCGCGCGGATCGCCTTCCTGGTCAGCACGTCGACGACGGCCTCCTGGAACGACGCGGCCACGTCGGCCACCGGCACGTCGACGCCGTCCCGCTGACGCGCCTCGATCCAGCGTGCCACCGCGGTTTTCAGGCCGGAGAAGGAGAAGTCGTACGGGGCGTCGCGTGGACCGGTGAGGCCGCGCGGGAAGGCGATCGCGGCCCGGTCGCCTTCCGTTGCCGCACGGTCGATGTAGGGGCCGCCGGGGAACGGGAGGCCGAGCAGCCGTGCCACCTTGTCGAACGCCTCGCCGGCCGCGTCGTCGATGGTCGCGCCCAGGATACGGATCGGCGCGGCCAGCGACGTCACCTCCAACAGGCTGGAATGCCCACCGGACACCAGCAGCGCAAGGCTCGGCCGGTCCAGCGGCCCGTGCTCGACGGTGTCCACCGCGATGTGCGCGCCGAGATGGTGCACGCCGTACAGCGGCACGTCCCACGCCACCGCGTACGCCTTGGCGGCGGCCATGCCGACCAGCAGCGCACCGGCGAGGCCCGGCCCCGCCGTCACGGCGACAGCGTCCACATCGGACGGTCTGACGGCGGCGACGTCCAGTGCGCGGCGCACCGTCGGCACCATCGCCTCGAGATGCGCCCGGCTGGCCACTTCCGGCACCACGCCGCCGAACCGGGCGTGTTCGTCCACACTGGACGCGATCTCGTCCGCGAGCAGTTCGACCGTGCCGTCCCGTCGGCGCCGGCAGATGCCGACACCGGTCTCGTCGCACGAGGTCTCGATTCCCATGACGACCACGTCGCCCAACAACGCCCTGCTCACGAAGTCTCTTCCTTGACAGATGGCGGTCGGCCCATGGTGTAGGCGTCGGCGTTGGCCGGCTGATAGTAGCGCTTGCGCACGCCCAGCCGGACGAAGCCGTACGCCTCGTACATCCGGATCGCCGGCTCGTTGTCCGTCCTGACCTCAAGGAACACCGGCGCGGCCAGGTCGTCGGCGATGGTCAGCATGGTCCGCAGCAGGGCTGAGCCGACCCCCTGCCCCTGCCACGCCGGGTCGACGCCGATCGTGTGCACGCTGGTCTCGAAGTCCGGCGACCGGCCGTTCACCGACAGCCCGGCATAGCCGATCAGCCGCCCATCACCTGCGTAGGCGCCGTAGTAGCGATGTCCGGCGCGCAGTTCGGACGCGAAAACGGCGAGGCTCCACGGGTCCTCACCGGGAAACAGGATCCGCTCCAGTTCGGCGCACCGAGGCAGGTCCGCCTTGCGCAACGCGGAAATCCGCACCGACACCGTCGTCACGCGGCTGGGCGGGGTGGTTGGGGACCGGCACTGACCTTCTTGCGAGCTCCCGGCTCCACCGCGTCCGGCCGCCGCAGGTACAACGGCCGGAACTCGGCCGGCACCCCGTCCAGCGGACCGGCGGCGGACACCAGCCCGGCCGGCGACGGATACGCGGGCCCGACAACGGGGAGGCCGATGACGTCGGCGTAGATCCGGGCACCGTCCCCGGCCGCGACGGTCGCACCGACGTCGGGCAGTTCGGCGGGCGCCGTCACTTCGGGTCCGGCGACTCGCCGGCCGCCCCGGTAATGGGCCCAGTAGACCTCACGACGACGAGCGTCGGTGACGACGAGAACCGAGTCGCCGCTCGCCTCGGCGGCGATGGCGTCCAGGCTGCACACGCCGTACACCGGCACACCCAGCGCGTGGCCGAGCGACGCGGCCGTCACCATGCCCACCCGCAGGCCGGTGAACGGACCGGGCCCGATCCCGCACACGATCGCGTCCACCTGGTCGAACCTGATCTCGGCCTCGGCGAGTACCGCCGTGATGTGCGGGGTCAGCAGTTCGCCGTGCGCGCGGGCATCCACGGTGACACGGGTGGCCAGTGCCTCGGCGGTGGCGGCCTCAGTAGTGGCGGCCTCAGCGGTGGTGGCCTCAGTGGTGGTGGCCTCAGTGGTGGTGGCACAGCGCACCACACCGGCGGTCACTGCGGGCGTGGCGGTATCGATGGCGAGCACGATCACGGTGTCCAGGGTACGAGTGCTGGACCTGACGCCGATGTCAAGGCATACCGTCGGTGAGGTTGGAGGTGGCGAATGCGCATCGGTGAGCTGGCGGCGCGGAGCGGGACCAGTACCCGGTCACTGCGCTACTACGAGGAACAGGGCGTACTGGCCAGCCGGCGGACGGCGAACGGCCATCGCGAGTACGACGAGTCCGACCTGCGGCTGGTGCGGGAGATCCGAGGACTGCTGTCGATCGGCTTCGGTCTCGCGGAGACCCGCCCGTTCGTGGACTGCCTGCGTGCCGGCAACGCGTCCGGCGACGCCTGTCCGGCGTCGATCGACGTGTACCGGCGCAAGCTCGCCGAGGTGGAGCAGTGCCTCGACCGGCTGACGTCGGTACGCGACCACCTGCGCAATCAGCTCGCCATCGCGGACGAGCGGGGAGAGAGGGGATCGGGATGTCCGTGCTAGCGGAACTGACGTCGGTGACCGACGCGACCTTCGCGAATGAGGTGCTGGGCAGTGCGAAACCGGTGCTGGTGGAGTACTGGGCGACGTGGTGCGGGCCGTGCCGGATGCTGGCTCCGGTGCTGGCGGAAATCGCGGGTGAGCAGTCGGAGCGGCTGCGCGTGGTGAAGATGGACACCGACGCCAACCCGACGACCGCACGAGACCAGCAGGTCATGGGCGTGCCGACCATGATTCTTTACCAGGGTGGCAAGGCCGTGGCGTCCCTGGTCGGCGCGCGGACGAAGAACGGGGTCCTGGCCGCGTTCGAGCGATACCTGTGAACTTGCCTCGTGCGTAGCAACCAACCGGCGGTTCGCCACGTCCTTCCTAGTGAGTCGGTCCTGACCCTTCCGGCTCGGGGCCGGTCCTGACCAGTCCGGCTCGGTGTGTAGGTGAGTGTCCGTAGGGAATCCGGGGGGCCGTCGTGCTCAGGCGACGACCCCCCGCGCTTTCCCGACCTGGCTAGTGTTCGGTGCATGCTCTTCCCGAGGCTGGCCAGATCCGACGACTTCGTCGCCCTGCACTTCGGCCCGCGAAAGCTGACCTACCGCGAGCTGGCCGACGCGGCGGCGGCACTGGTCCCCGACCTGTCCAGAGCGAATCGGGTAGCGGTCTGGGCCACCCCCAGCATCGAGACGGTGGTGGCTGTCGTCGGCGCGCTGATCGCCGGTGTTGCGGTAGTGCCGCTCAATCCGAAGGTCGGCGAACGTGAGCTAAATCACATTCTTACGGACAGCGAACCGGACCTCGTCCTGGCCGCTGAATCGGACGAACTCCCAACAGCCCTGGTCACCCCCCGTGTCAACGTCACGACGACCACGGCGGAGCATCCCCTGCCCCCGGAACCGGCGAACGATGAGCTGCCGGCGTTCGTCGTGTACACGTCCGGCACCACTGGCCCCCCGAAGGGCGTGGTCCACGCGCGACGGGCGATCAAGACCAATCTGGACGCCCTGGCGACGGCGTGGGAATGGACCGATCGAGACACCGTCGTGCACGCACTGCCGCTGTTCCACGTGCACGGCCTGATAGTCGGCGTACTGGGCCCGCTACGCAGAGGCGGCACGGTAAGGCACCTGGGAAGTTTCGTACCGGGCGAAGTGGCGACGGCGGTGTCCGACGGAGCGATCCTGTTCGGCGTGCCGACGATGTATCACCGGTTGGCGGCAGAAGTGGCGACGTCACCGGCAATGGCAGCCGAACTGGGACGGGCGCGCCTACTGGTATCCGGTTCGGCGGCGTTGCCGATCGGCGTACACGAACGAATAGCGGCGGCAACCGGCCAGCACGTGGTGGAGCGCTACGGGCTGACGGAAACGCTGATGAACACGGCGGTAAGGGCAACCGGCGAAAGGCACCCAGGCACGGTAGGCCCGGCAGTGGACGGAGTGGATGTCCGTCTGGTGGACGAGTCGGGCCACACAGTGGACGGCTGGGGCCCGGACGCGGTCGGCGAGATAGAGGTACGAGGGCCAAACCTGTTCCTGGGCTACCTGAACCGACCGGAAGCCACCGAAGCGGCCTTTCGAGACGGTTGGTTCCGAACCGGGGACGTAGGCTGCCGAACAGAGGACGGCCAGCTGAGAATAGTCGGCAGACGGGCAACGGACCTGATCAAGAGCGGCGGATACAAGATCGGCGCCGGCGAAATAGAAAACGTGCTCGCGGAACATCCCGGTGTCCGAGATGTGGCGGTAACCGGCGAACCGGACCCGGACCTGGGCGAACGAATAGTGGCGTGGATAGTGGCAGGAGAGCCGAAGCCGGACCCGGAAGAACTGACAGATCAGGTAGCCAGACTGCTGGCCCCGCACAAACGCCCCCGAGTGGTGCGATTCGTGGACGCACTGCCACGCAACGAAATGGGCAAAGTCCTGAAACGGGAACTAACGACACCAACAGACGACACGCCGACGAAGTGAGGCGCTGGCGGTCGCAATCGCACGAGGACTGACGGTCGCACGCCGTGAACAACGTGCAACCAAACGCCTGCCGCCCAACGACTATCGCCCAAAAGGACTACCGCTCCAACCACCCGTCAACAATCGGCAGCAGATCAGCAAGCTCGTTGATCACCGCGTCCGGCTCCCCGACCACCTCGCCGATCTGATCCGCCGGCACCACACTGTGCGGCACGAAAACCGCCCGCATACCAACGGCTTTCGCGCCGGTCACGTCGTCGAACATCCGATCGCCGACATAGACACACCGGCTCGGATCGTCCGCGCCGACGGCTGCCATCGCCGCCCGGAATGCCTCCGCGTTCGGCTTCGTCCACGGCAGATCACTCGTCCACACACACGCGTCGAAACAGTCCAACGCGCCATCGCGGCTCAGGAAATACTCGTGCCACGCGCCCGGCCACGCCGTCGACGACAACACTCCCGTCCGCAATCCCCGCTCCCGCAACGCCTTCACCACCGGCACCACCGCCGGGTCCGTGTACGTCGCCGGCTCCCACACCGTCCGGTACGCCAGGTACGCCGCCTCGTCCTCCGGCACGCCGGCCGCTGCCAGCACCTGCGCCAGCGTGAACGCCCGCCCCTCCACGCGCACCCGCGCCCACGCCGCTTCCTCGGCCGCCACCAAGGTCGCGACCAACAGGGCGGCCCGCTCCGGCCGCTCCGGATGCAGCGCACCGGCGTACGCCTGCCATCCCGTGTCCCGCGCCATGTTCTTCCACGGCGTGAGCGTGCCGCCCCAGTCGAAGATCACCGCCTGCATTCTTCGCAGCCTAGGCGGACGAACCTTCCTCACACATCTCAATTTCGGAGCCGACCCGACCGACCCACGACCCGTGCGGCACCAACTCCGCCTCGCGGACCTCGTCCGCCTCCCGCCGAGCCAACCGAATCAACAGATGATCGACCGAAAGGGCCGCCGCGACACCCTCGCCCCACTCCACCACCACGGCCGCGTCCATCAGATCCGTATCCAGATCCAACCCGTCGAGCTGATCCAGATCGTCCCCGATCCGATACGCGTCCACATGCACCAACGGCACCCCCGCGCCGACAGAAGAACCGCCGACAGCGGAACGATGCACGCGTGCGATGACGAACGTCGGCGAACTGACCGGCCCGACCACCCCCATCCCGGCCGCGATTCCCCGCACCAGCACGGTTTTCCCCGCCCCCAACGGCCCGGCCAGCAACACCAGGTCCCCGGCCCGCAACCGCCGGCCCAACCGCTCGCCGAACGCCAGCGTGTCCGCCACGGTCGGCAGTTCCACGACCCCGGTCACCTGTTCCTCCAACGCCTACGCAGTATCCGACGAGTCACGCCCACGCCCGCCGCGCACGCGCGTAGCAGCGTGACCAGCTCACCTGTCACCAGATCCGGCTGCTCCAACATCACCATGTGCCCCGCCCCGGCAGCCCGCACCAACGTCGCGGCCGGCAGTTCCGCCGCGATGCGCTCGGCGTGCGGGAACGGCGTCAGCCTGTCCTCGTCACCGGAGAGCACCAGCACCTGGCAGTGACGTAAGCCGGCCAGGGCGGCATAGCGGTCGTGCGTACCCAACGTCGGCAGGAACGACGTCAGCACGGGCACTTCGGTCACGTTCAGCATCTGGACCATGAAGTCCACCAGTCGGACGGGCACCGACCGATCGCCGAACGCGAGCCGCCGCACGCCCTGTCTGGTCAGGCCACCGCCGGCCGACCGCACCCACTCCACGATCCCCGGCTGCCACGCCGCGAGTTCGCCGACCGTCCGCGTGATCCGGTTGTACCGGGACAACACCGGCAACGGCAGCCCCTGCCGGCCGACCTCACCGGCCGACGTGCCGATCAGCGCGACACCCCGCACCCGGTCCGCGAACAGCTCCGGCCGCTGCTCGGCCAGCGCCATGATCGTCATGCCGCCCATGGAATGCCCGACCAGCACCAGCGGCCCGCTCGGCGCGACCGACCGGATGACCACGTCCAGGTCCCGGCCGAGTTGCTCGATCGTGCAGGACCGCTCGTTGGGCCGGCCGGACCTGCCGTGGCCACGCTGGTCGTAGAGCACCTGGCGAACCCGTGGATCGACGAGATCGGCCAGATCCCGCCGCTGAAAATGCCAAGACCGCCGATCCAGCGCGAACCCGTGCACCAACACGACGGTCAACTCGGGTCGCCCGCCGCCGTTCGGATCGACCTCCTCGACGGACAGCGGCACGCCGTCCTCCGCGGCGACCGTCCGCGTGCGGGTCGGCTGGCGGACGCCGAGCGGGTCCGGGTCCGGCTCCGGGTCCGGGTCCGGCAGCTCGGCGGCCGGCTCCGCACGCGCCTGCCGACGACGGGCCTGCACGACACCGGCGACGGTCAGCCCGGCCGTGGCCACACCGACGATCCCCCCGACCACGCCGATGGCACGCATGGGCATCTTCACCGGGCGTCGTCCCTGATCTGGGCGTCGTCCCTAATCTGGGCTTCGTCCCCGACCTGGGCTTCGTCCCCGACCTGGGCGTGGTCCCCGATGTAGCGGCGGGTCAGCCGGGGGCGGCACATGTTGGTGACGATCTCGTAGTCGATCGTGCCCAGCGTGTCGGCCCATTCGCGCGCCGTGGGCTCGCCGTAGGCACCGGCGCCGAACAGCACGACCTCGGCGCCGGGCGGCACGTCGTCGGCACCGCAGTCCACCACGATCTGGTCCATGCTGACCCGCCCGACGACCGGACGACGGCGCCCGGCGAGCCAGACATCGAACCGGCCGGACAGCGCGCGTGGGACACCGTCCGCGTAGCCGACCGGGACGAGCGCCAAAGTCGTGTCGCCGGACGAGGTCCAGGTCCCGCCGTAGCCGACAGATTCGCCGGCCGGCACCCGCTTGGTGGAGACGACTGCCGACCGGAACGTCATGGCCGGCCGCAGATCGACGTCGATCGGCACGGGATTCAGGCCGTAGCAGGCGATTCCGGGGCGAACGAGGTCGAAGTGCAGGTCGGGGCGGGTCAGCGTGGCAGCGGCGTTGGCGAGGTGTCGGATCGGGGTGAGACC
>DATBDL010000407.1:0-8498 GCA_036269975.1 Pseudonocardiaceae bacterium
CTGGCCGGCGCACCCGCCCCGGCCAGCATGTCCCAGCCGGCGCCGATGTTGTTCGCGCACTCGCCGTCGGTGGTGGGATCGGCGCCCCAGCCAAAGGCACGCTTCGGTCGGCTGGAGCGGCGCCGGAAGGCGATGCCCACCTCGGCGCGCAGCGAGTTCGGCGGGCCGAACGACGAGAGCCAGCCGATGCCGAACGACGCGATTCCGAACGACGCGATTCCGTCGATCCGGCTGCCCGAGGCGATCCCGTCGCTGCCGCCGCACGCGGAGATCCCGCCGCCGTCGCCGTTCCCAGGGCGGCCGGCCGCACCAGGGGCGCCGGCTTCGGTGCGCGCGTTCGCCGAGCGCGCGTTGGCTCGGCTGGACGCCGAGGCGGACCAACCGTTCGAGCGACGAATCCAGCTCATGGCCGAGCTGTCGGCCGAACTCACGGCACGACTCGACGAGTTCGGCCGGGACGGCCTGCCGGAACCGTCCCTGCTGCGGCTGCGTGACCTGGCCACCGAGCTGGCCGCCCCGCCGGCCGACGCGGCCGAGTTGGAGCGGCGGTGGCAGGCGTCGACGGACGTGCTCCAGTCGTTCGTCGGCGGGCCGAGGCGCCGCGCGTTCTGGCGGCGTTGATCCGGACAGTCAGTTGGCCGGCATCAGCCGCTCGCGAAGGAACTCCACGACGCGTTCGCGGGCGGCCAGTGCCGGGTGGCCGGGCGTGTCGCGGACCTCGGCCGTGAGCACCGAGTGGGCGTTCTTCGCGAAGCCGCCCGCGTTTCCCGGCCTCGAGTCCAGTTCGATCACCTCGAAGCTGTCGCCGAGCCGGGCGCGCAGGGTGGCGAAGCGCGCGGCGCCGGCGACCGCGTCCTCGCTGAACCGCAGGCCGAGGACGCACAGGTTCGAGTCGGTCGTCCGCTTGACGACCGTGGCCAGCTCTGCCTCGGACAGGCCGGGATCGCGACGGCGGGTGGCACCCAGCGGCATCGGTACCGACGGCTGGCTCATGACAGGTGCCAGCACCACCTCGTCGACGGCCGCCGCCAGCGCGAAGCCGCCGGTGAAGCACATGCCGATGACACCGACGCCAGGGCCGGTGGTACGGGCGGCCAGGTCGCGGGCCAGCGCCCGCAGGTAGTCGGCGAACGGGCGGTGGGCGTTGGTCGCGAACGCGCGGAACTCCGACGCCACGCACAGCCGCGCGATGACGCCGGCCGCGTAACCGCCGCTCAACGGCTTGCCGGGTACGCCGAACGGGGACGGCATGACCACCGTGAATCCCTGGTCGACCAGGTGCTCCGCCAGGCCGAGCACCTCGGGTGTGATGCCGGGGACCTCCGGCACCAGGATGACTCCGGGACCGTCGCCCTTCTGGTAGCAGTCGTGGGTTCGGCCGGCGCCGGTGAACGGGGTAGCTTGCCAGCCGGTCAGGGTCGCCGTCGGTGCGGTCACGGAGTCCTCCTAAATGAACACTCATTCAATTGTTGGCGCAAGCCAACCACGGAACCGGACGCGCGTCAACGTATCCGGACAAGCCTGGCCGCCCGTTCCTCGGGTGTCCGAACGGGTGCCCACATGGGCGCCCGTTCGGCCATGTTGCCAGGTACTTACCCGATGTCATCTTGACCTCGTACCACAGGGAAGGAACGGCGAGATGGCAGAGATACCCGCGGACGCGCCACGCTCCGAGGATGGTCACTACTGGTGGGACGGCAGCCAGTGGCAGCTCGTGGCCGCCGCACAGGGCGGCGCGCAGGGGCAGGCACAGGGCGGTCAGCAGGCCGCGGCGGCGCCGGCACAGCACATGACGGACGAGCTGTTCGCGAACATGTTGCAGGCAGCCGAGTCCGACGTGCAGGAGGCGTGACATGGGCGACGTAGCAGACATCGTCAACAGCGGGGTGGCGATCATCCACCTGCTGGCCAACCACGCCGGCGTGCAAACCGTGCAGGGCGGGTACGCCAACGGTTTCCCGACGGGCTACGACGGCAACGGCGCGTCCGGCGGCACTTTCAAGCAGGTCACCAAGAAGTGGAAGCAGAGCAGCGAGTGGTACGACTTCCTCAACGCCGACTTCGACTTCACCGTTGGTGTTAGCTGGCTCTGGGGCATCCACAAGGACGGCCACGGCCACTACATCGACCAGATCACGGCCACGCTGGAGGTGGGTTACCTGCCGATCGACTTCACCGTCGACATCCAGGCCAACTTCCCCACGCACGGCAACAAGTTCGGCACCGACGACGACGTGATCGCCGGCATGCCGCTGACCATGGCCATCACGCTGGACGGCATGTTCGGCCAGGCGGTCTCGTTCCGCCAGCAGAAGAACATCGTGGTCATGGGTGACGGCACGTGGGAGTGGCCGACCTGATCCGCTAGTGCACCCAGCGGAGCTGCTCGACGATCTCCGCGGGACTCGACTGTTCGAAGTGCTCGATCTCACCGCGCCGGACCGCCAGGATCGCCGCGGTGAGATCGGGTCCGAACGCGCCGGTGAGCACCGGATCGGCCGCGAACGCGTCGGTCGAATCGCCGAGCGACGCCGGCAGTCGCCGGATGCCGCGCCGATCCCGTTCGTCGTCGCTCAGCAGCGCCGGATCGACGTCCACCGGCGCCGGTAGCCGCGTCCTGGCGTCCACGCCGCTCAGGCCGCCGAAGATCAGCGCCGCCACCAGCAGGTACGGATTCGCGGTCTGGTCGAACGACTTCACCTCCAGATTGGCCGCGTGGTCGCGGTTGCCGGCCGGGCCGGTCACCATGCGCAGCGCCGCCTCCCGGTTCTCCAGGCCCCACACGGCGTACGCGCCGGCCCAGTGTTGCGGGATCAGGCGCAGGTAGCTGGCCACCGACGGCGCGCCGACCGCCAACAGCGCCGGCAGACGTTCCAGGATGCCGGCCGTGAACGACTCCGCCTCCGCCGTCAGCCCGAACGGGCCGTCGCCGCCCGCGAACAGGTTCCGCCCGTCGCGCCACAGGCTCAGGTGCACGTGGCCGCCGTTGCCGACGTGGTTGACGATCACCTTGGGGGAGAACGAGACCCGCATGCCCTGCCGGGCGCTGATGGCGCGAATCGTCTCCCTGACCAGCACGTAGTCGTCCGCTGCCGACACCGGATCGGCGGCGGCCACCGACACCTCGAACTGGCCCGGCCCGTACTCCGGGTGGATCTGGTCCACCTCGATGTCCTGCTCGGCCAGCGCGACGACGATGTCCCTCACGTACTCGGACTGGTGCACGAGCCGGGCGTTGCCGTAGCCGGGGCCGCGCACGGCCGGCTGGAACACTCCGTCGTCCCAGCCGATCACCCACTCCACTTCGAACGCCATCCTGGCCTGGTATCCGTGCTCCGCCAACCGTTGCACGGCGGTGCGGGCGAGCGTGCGCTGATCGACCGGGTGCGGGTCGCCGTCCAGGTCGTAGCGGTCGGCGGGCGCCCACGCCCAGCCGGGCTGCGCCGCCAGCACGGTCAACCGGGACAGGTCCGGGTGCAGCCGCAGTTCGCCCACCGCGCCGGGGGTGGCCAGCTCGTCGTTGAACAGGAACGTGTCGAAACAGGGCGAAGCGCCGATGCCCCATGCCGCCGCCGACTCCAGCTTCGCCAACGGGACGGCCTTCACCCGAGTGATGCCACTGTTGTCCACCCAGGTCACCGCGATCACGCGGACACCCTTCGCGGCGAGGTCGGGCGTCCGCCCCCGCGCCAGCTCACCGGCATCCCGGCGGTCCTGTTCGTCCATCCAGGTCACCTCATTTCGAGCATGCCTTGCGTACCCGGCACGACGGAGCGACGCTACCGCAGGCAGGGGCATTCATCCTGATCAACGGGGAGTGGCCATGTCCGAGCAACTGAAACCCGCGATCGTCCAGACGGCCACCGGCACCACCGGGCTGCGGCGCAACCTGTCGGTCTGGCAGGCGGTCGGCCTGTCCGTCGCGTTGATGGCGCCGAGCATGGCCGCCAACATCAATCCGCAGCAGACCGGTATCGCCGCCGGGCGCGCGGTGCCGCTGGCGTTCTTCCTGTCCGCGATCGGCGTGCTGCTCATCGCCTATGGTTTCGTGCGGCTGTGCCAGTACTACCAGCACGCAGGCTCGGTCTACGCGTTCGTCGGCGCGACGCTGGGCCTGCGCACCGGGGTGGTGTCCGGCATCGGACTGCTCGGCACGTACACGTTCTACGCGGTGGTCACGTCGTCGGCGGCCGGCAACCTGGGTACCGCGTTCCTCACCGAGACCGGCATCTGGCCGAACCCGCCATCGTGGGGGCCGTTCGTGCTGGTCGCGGTCGCGCTGGCGGGCGCGTGGTTGCTCGCGGTGACGCCGGCCAGGCGCGGCACCAGCATCCTGCTGACCATCGAGGGCGTCACCGTCGCGCTGATCCTGCTGGTCACCGTCATCATCGCGGTCCGGCTGATCTCGGGCACGGCGCCATCGGGGCAGCACTTCACGGTCAGCGTGTTCACGTTCGGCTCGGACACCGGGCTGTACGGCGTGTTCCTCGGCGCGGTGTTCGGGTTCCTGTCGTTCGCCGGATTCGAGGCGGCGGCAACGCTCGGCGAGGAGACGCACGACGCGAAGCGCAACATCCCGCGCGCCATCCTCGGCACCGCGATCTTCGGCGGCGTGTACTTCGTGGTGGTCACCGCGATCGAGATGATGGCGTTCGGCACCGACTCGGCGTCGGTGTCGCGGTTCACCAAGTCGTCGTCGCTGCTGGGCGATCTGGGCACCGGCTACCTGGGCGCGTGGGTCGGTGACCTGATCAGCCTCGGCGCCGCGATCAGCGCGTTCGGCTGCTGCCTCGCGTGCGTCGTCGGCGGTTCGCGCCTGCTGTACGCGCTGGGCCGCGACGCGGGCGGCCGTCGAGACGCGGCAGGCGATCGCGGTGTCGCCAAGCTGTCCCGGCGCGGCACGCCGGCCGGCGCGGTCGGCGCGGTGGTCGCCATCGCCGCCGCGATCATCCTGCTGTGCGTGTTCGCCTTCGGTGCGAACTCGACGGACACGTTCGCCTGGTCCGGTACCATGGGCACCTTGATCATCCTCGTGGTGTACCTGCTGGTGACGGTCGGCGCGATCCGGCTGGTGTTCGTGCAGCGGCGGATGGCGGTGCCGATGTGGCAGGTGATCTTCCCGCTCGCCGGCATCGCCCTGCTCGGGTACACGGTCTACGTGAACGTCGTGCCGTATCCGACCGTCGGCCCCGCCAAGTGGTTCCCGATCGTGGCCGGCGGCATCCTCGTGTTGGCGGTCGTCGTCGTGCTGGCGTCGCCGTCGGTGGCACGGCGGATGGCGGATCGGCTGGCCGAGGTCGGCTCGCCATGACGCTGCTGCCGTGCGTCGCCAACCAGTCCCTGATCGATCACCACTGCCACGGCGTGGTCCGCACGGATGTGGACCGCGCCGAGTTCGAGGCACTGCTGACCGAGGCCGACGGGGTCAGTCCACTGGGCACGAGCCTGTTCGACTCGATGGTCGGCCTGGCGGTGCGCCGCTGGTGCGCGCCGGTGCTCGACCTGCCGCCGCACGCGAGTGTCGACAACTACCTGGCACGGCGCGCCGAACTCGGTGCCACCGAGGTGAACCGACGGTTCCTCGCCGCGAGCGGCACGAGCGATCTGTTGGTGGACGGCGGTTTCCAGCCCGAGCGCAGCACCGACACCGACGAGTTGGCCGCACTGTCCGGCAAGACGATCCATGAGATCGTCCGGTTGGAGACGCTGGCCGAGGGCGTGGCCGCGACCGGCGTGAGCGCGGCCGACTTCGCGACGCGATGTGCCGAGGCGCTGGCGCTGCGCGCTCGGACGGCGGTGGGCTGCAAGTCGATCGCGGCCTATCGGGTCGGCCTGCGGCTGGCCGGCGCCCGCCCGACGGACGCCGAGGTACGGGCGGCCGCCGGCCGATGGCTGGCGAGTGCGGGCCCTCGGCGGCTGGCCGACGAGACACTGCACCGGTTCCTGATCTGGCTCGCGCTCGACGAGCGCCTCCCGGTGCAGTTCCACGTCGGCATCGGCGACGCCGACCTGGATCTGGCCGAATGCGATCCCTTGCTGCTGACCGGTTTGCTGCGCGCGACGCGGGACACGGGCGTGCCGATCCTGCTGCTGCACAACTATCCGTTCCACCGCAACGCGGCCTACCTGGCCCAGGTGTTCCCGCACGTGTACGTCGACATCGGGCTGGCCACCCACAACGTGGGTCGGCGCAGCGGCGCGCTCGTCGCGGAGCTACTGGAGATCGCGCCCTTCGGCAAGGTGCTCTACAGCAGCGACGCGTTCGGGCTGGCCGAGCACTACTATCTCGGTGCGCAAAGATTCCGAAGTGGACTGTCCGAGTTCCTTGCCGCCGGTCTTGCCGACGAGTCCTGGACCGAGTTGGATGCGGGACACATCACCAGGCTGATCGGCCAGCGGAACGCCCGGCGTGCCTACGCGCCACGATTGTCAAATGAACGCTCAGTCAATTAGGGTGACCCGGTGGCGGTGCGTGATCCTGATGCGAAGCGGCAGCGGCTGCTGGAAGCCGGGCTGGCCGAGTTCGCCGAGCACGGTATCGCGGGCGCGCGGATGGACCGGATCGCCAAGTTGGCCGGGTGCAGCGCCGGACTGGTCTACAGCTACTTCGAGAACAAGGAAGGCTTGTTCGAAGCCGTTTTCGTGGCCATCGCCGAGCGTACCGTCGCCGAGATCGCGATCACGCCGCACGACCTGCCCGAATACGCCGGCCGCCTGTTCGACAGCCACGAGGCCCACCCCGAGTTCGTGCGGCTCGTGACGTGGCACCAGCTCGAACGGTCCGTGCGGATTCCCGTGGTTGCCGAAGCGAACTGCGTCAAGGCGAACGCGATCCGGTCCGCTCAGGACGACGGTCTCGTCGCGAACCGGTTCGACGCGGCCGAGTTGCTCGTCATGGTGTTCACGCTGTCGGCGATGTGGGCCGCCGAGCCGCCGGCCGCGAGCGCCGCCGTGCGGGCCCACCGCAGGGCGACCGTGGTGGCGGCCGTGCGCCGGCTGGTCGAACCGTGACTCACGGCGAGAGCAGCGCGGCGTAGAGGGTCAGGCCGGGACCGAAGGCCATCGCCACCGCCGGTCGGTCGCCGTGCAGACGACCCGCTTTCCGCAACTCGTCCAGGATCACCAGAACCGTTGCGGACGAACAGTTTCCGCGTTCCCGTAACACGGCTCTCGACACGTCGAGCGCGTCGGGCGGCAACCGCAGCGCGGTTTCCACGGTCTCCAGGATGCGCGGGCCGCCGGGATGCACCGCCCACGCGCCGATGTCGTCGACGGTCAGGCCGTGCCGTGTCAGCAGATCGCTCATCATCGGGCCGACCTGCTCGGCCAGCACGGCCGGCACCTCGGGGGACAGTCCCATCCGGAAGCCCAGATCCGTGATGTCCCAACGCATGTGGTCGGCCGTGGTGTTGTCGGTGCGGGCCGCGATGTCGACGATCGACACGCCGGCACCGGAGGGCCGCAGCACGACGGCGGCGGCCGCGTCGGCGAACAGCGCGTGCGTCACGACCTGGCCCAGGTCGTCCGTCTGTGGCTGGATGTGCAGCGATGTCAGCTCGACGCACAGCAGCACCGCGGGCCGGCCCTGTGCCACCACGAAGTCGGCGACCGTGGCGAGGCCGGGAATGGCCGCGTAGCAACCCATGTGGCCGATCATCAGCCGCCGCACGTCGGCCGGCATGCCCAGATCGGCGGCCAGCCGGATGTCCAGGCCGGGCGTCATGTAACCGGTGCAGGAGACGACCGCGAACAGCCCGACCTCGTCCGCGCCCATGCCGGCGTCGGCCAGTGCCGCGCTGACGGCTTCCTTGCCAAGCGGCATCGCCTCGGCCGCGTAGCGGCGCATCCGCTGCCCGGTCGACCAGCCGGACACGTCCTCCACCAACGGATCGGCCACCGCGTGCCGGCGCGCGACCCCGGCCGAGCGGAAGATCCGGCCGGCCACCCTGGAGTGGTCGAGGCGTGGGCCGAAGAAGCCCGACCACAGCGTGTCCTGGTCGACCTGGCCGGGGAACGCGCAGCCCCCACCCGCGATCACCGCGGTCACCAACGGGGCACCACGGGGGCGCCGAACCGGTCTCTCGATGCCGAGGACGTCACGTGCTCTCCTTCCGACCGATGCCCTGGAACAGCACCGATGTGGTCGCCACGGGCACCATCCGGACGGCATCGGCGCGGCCGGCCAGCCACCGGGCCGTGCCGGCCATCGATGGCCGGATACCCCGCAGCGCCAGCGTCACACCGTGCCGGGCACACTCCGCAAGGAGGGCTTTCCTGTTTACGAACAGCGCGGGGTCATGGATTCCCGGTGGCGGCCCGCCCGGCAGCCGTTCGCCGACGGTGATCGCGACGAACCGGCTCAACGCGGTGTCCGCCAGCGTGTCCACCACCAGCAGGCCACCCGGCCGCAGCAGCCGACACGCCTCGCCGACCGCGGCCGGCAGGTCCGTGACGTGCTCCAGGATCTCGCCCGCTGTGACCACGTCCGCGCACCCGTC
>DATBDL010000408.1:0-3693 GCA_036269975.1 Pseudonocardiaceae bacterium
CCGTGGGCAGCAGATCGTTCCCATCCGCCTCCCGGCCGACCTGCACAGCCGGCTTCGGGTCTGGTGTACCGAGCACGGCTTCTCCATGGCCACCGTCGTCCGCGGTCTCGTCGGACGCTTCCTGGACGACCTGGCCCCCGCCACCGAACCGGATCAGGTCTGACGGACACCGTCTGGACGGACGACACGCGTAGCGAACCCCACCACCTCGGCACGCACGGCCGGCTCGTCGAGTAGTTCGTGTCCGCCACCGGGCACGATCAGTTCCTCGAAGCCGAGTCCGCGTACGCGATCCAGGCCCGCCCGTGTGTCCGCCACCGGCACCCGCGGGTCGTCCGCTCCGTGCACCCACAGGGCCGGCAACTCGTCACCCAACGGGTGGTCGAAGTCGATCGTGGTCAGGCAGTCCTCGATCGCGGCCAACCCGGCGCGGTCCAGGCCGGCCGGCAGATCGGTGGACGTCGTGCCCGCCAGCAGATCCGCCGTCGTGCCGGACAGCAGGTCCAGCATCGGCCACGGTCCCAACACCGGCGCCGACAACACCAACGCCGTCGCGCCACCGGGATACCGCTGGGCGTACCGAACCACGATCATCCCGCCGACGGCATGCCCCACCAGCACCACCGGTGATCCGGCGTGCTCGTCGACCACCGATGCCAGCCGGTCGACCGCGGCCTCGAAATCCGGCACCAGCGGACCCGGCAACTCGTCGACCACCGCGCCCGCCGCTGCCAGTTCGGCCACCAACGGCCGGTATCGGTCGCCGGCGGCACCGTGATCGGGCACCAACACAGCCAGCCAGTCCATGCCATCTCCTCGCCGACGCACGGCCGGGCGCGGCACCGCGCCGGATCACCAGGTCGGCTACCCGGTCAGTCTGCCCCGCCGCCCGTGATCGGCCGCAGTCCGTCCATCGACGCCGTCCACAGATACGTCCAGCACAGCAGTCCGTCCGCGGTCACCACCCGCACCCGCGCGTACTCGTCGCCCTCGTACGCGTCCAGCGTCACCAGCGCTTCGCCCGGCGACCGCAACGTCACCACCCAGCCGGGCACGGTGTCGGCGCCGGCGCGGACCGCCGGATACCCCCGCCCGGTGTCGTACAACGCGCCAAGGGCCGACGTGGCCACCGGCGCACCGACGACGTGCGGCCGCAACAGTTCCCATGCCACGTCGCCCGGCCGCAGCGTCCCGTACACGAACAGCCGGTCGGGCCACGGCGACGGCGCACCGTCGACCGGCGTGACCGCCAGCCCGTCCGCCCCCGGCCGGCCGACCAGGCCGGCGGCGACGGCCTGCGGCACGTCAGCGCACCGCACCACGGCCCCGTCCACCAACAGCGGCGCCCGCGCCTCGCCGGCCCCCGTGTACGCCAGCACGCCAGGCAACCCGACGCCGTCCTCGCAGGTCACCGTCCCACAGTCCAGGCGCACCAACCGATATCGCGAACCCCGCCCCTCACAGACGTCCAGCACGCGCACCTGTTCCGCGCTCGCCAGCCAGACCGCGTGCCACTCCCGTCCCTCGGCCGCGACCAGCGTGGCCGGCCGCTGCGTGTCGACCACCCGGTGCCCAGCCGCCCAC
Organism: Pseudonocardiaceae bacterium; assembly: GCA_036269975.1. Classification (GTDB taxonomy): domain Bacteria; phylum Actinomycetota; class Actinomycetes; order Mycobacteriales; family Pseudonocardiaceae; genus DATEPR01. Next base: position 1,585 of record DATBDL010000408.1, read on the forward strand.
ACGGCCGCCAGTCCGGTGCACTCCACCCGCAGCACGACGACCGGCCCGGTCAGCCCGAGATTCTCCCGCAGCCACGTCAGTTTGGCCGGATTCGCGTTGGAACCGTAGGTCAACACCGGAGTCCGCGCCGACAACGGCTGCGCACCGCGGGCCGCCAGCCAGCCGTCGAGATCGACACCGCCGTCCGCCAGCGCCCACCGCCAGCCGGTGCCCGGCACCGCACGCAACGGCCGGCCGACGCCGTCCACGTGCACGAACGAGGACGTCGGCCGCGTTCCCGGATACGGCACGGCAGCGAAGTCCGCGTCGCGAAACGACATCAGCGGGCCGGGGATCGCTTCGACATGCCGCTATTTTGACGGGCCCGTGGCCGACCGCGAAAACAGCTCGGTGGGCCCGTGCACGAGGTGCGTCGGCGCGGGCCCACCTGAGCTGGAACGGAGCGTAGTGCTAGCTGGCCGATCGCGCTCTTTCAGGGGTCACCTGGATGATCTACGCGGGCGGTAGTGGCATGCCGTGCGGCGTGATGATGTACGCGACGCCACCCGAGCCACCGCCGACGCCGCCGTCCGGCAGCGGTCGTTCGGTACGCAACCACACGGTTTCGAACTGATGCCGCTGGTAGACGTTGCGCACCGCCGGATCGGACGACGAAGCCGGGTCGTTCACGATGACGTCACCCGTCTTGGTGAAGCCGACGACCACCATCAGGTGGCCGGACGTGCTGTAGTTCGCGCCGGCCAGTTCGCTCGCCTCGAACGACTGCGACGTCACGACCGGGATGCCGCGCCTGACGTAGGACTCCAACTCGTCCAGCGAGTGCAGCCGCGTGATGTGCGCGTCCAGGCCGTAGCTGGCCGCGTAGGCCGCGTTGAACGGCCAGTTCCCGGTGCCCTGGTAGTCGTAGTCGTAGGTGCCGCGGGCGGCTACGTCGACGCTCGGGTCGGCGTAGCTCGGGTCCACCCAGCCCAGTTGCGCCGTACTCGGGTGCCTGCCCCAGTACTCCACCACCATCTCGGTGGACGTCGGGCTGCACCACGCCTCGCCGCCGCCGTCGTACTGCGGGTACTGGCCGCTGTGGATGTTCTGCGAGTACAGCGGCACCGGCAGCGTGATGCCCTCGGCGCCGCCGAGCGGGCTGGCCGACACGTCGAACCGGTCCGGGATCGCCGAGCCCATCGCGCCGACCATGCGCAGCGTCGGCGTGGCGGCCGAGCCGGCAGACCGATAGAGCGTCACGCGCAGTTGGTAGGTGGTCAGCGTGACTCCCGTGGCCGACTCGAACGTGTCCACGCTGACATCGCCGGTGGCATCGGCCTGGTCGGGCACGCTCGTGCGGTGGACGTCGGTGTCACCGGACGCCCAGCGGCCCATCACGTACCACTTGGTATGCGTGCCGGAGTTCGTCGTGCCGCTCATCTCGACCTGTAACCACGTCCCGGCCGGCGTGGTCGCGTTCCATGATGCGACGAGTTGTGTCGCGCCGAAGCCCATCCGGTGGGTCGGTGACGTCCAGGTCGCGTAGTCGTAGGGCGCGGTCGTGCCGGGCGTCGGGTCGGTGTAGTCGACGGTGCCCGCCGGCCGGCCGATCACGAGGCCGGCGGCGGCCGGCCGGGTGCCGGCGAAGCGGCCGGCCAGGAAGTCCAGCGGCGCGCGCCACTGGTGGAAGTCGATGCCCACGTTGGCGTCAGTGCCGGTCGACGCGCTCACCGGGTTTGCGCTGGCCATGGACAAGGCCGTGGCCAGCGCAACCCCGGTGAATGTCGCGACGATCAGCCGGAGTGTCCTGCCTGCCCACATCGCCATGCCGGCTCCCTTCTCTGACAATGACCGCCACATCTCGCCGGCCGTCAGAGATTTTCATACTGAACGCAGTAGTTGTAAACCGCTGTCGGGAGTTGTTTTGGTGGGACGTTCGGTGACCGAGAGCCACGCCCCGGCCAGCATCGCCGCCGAACCGATGGCCTGCACGACCGTCACGGTCTCACCGAGCAGCGCGAACGCCAGTCCGAGCCCGAACACCGGCACCAGGAACATCATGGTGGCCGCCCGCGCCGGCCCCAGCCCGCGCACTCCCCGGTAGAACAGTGGAAACGCCACCGCCGTCGG
>DATBDL010000409.1:0-9898 GCA_036269975.1 Pseudonocardiaceae bacterium
TCACCAGAACGGCGTGTTCCTGCAGATCACCGCCGAGGTGACCGAGGACGTCGCGGTACCCGACCGCCCGTACACGCTGGGCGTGCTGCAACACGCCCAGGCGCTGGGCGACGGATCGGTACTGGCCGACCACGGCCGCCCGGTGCTGCGCCTGCATCTCGTCGAGAACAAGGCCGCCTGCCTCGCCGAACTGGTCGAGGGACTCACGGAGGTGGGCGAGTGACCAGGGCACTGTCCCGCAACCCGCTGCGGGACGAGCGGGACAAGCGGATGCCCAGGATCGCCGGCCCGTGCGGCGTGGTGATCTTCGGCGTCACCGGCGACCTGTCCCGCAAGAAGCTGATGCCGGCCATCTACGACCTTGCCAACCGCGGCCTGCTGCCGCCGGGGTTCGCGCTCACCGGGTTCGCCCGGCGCGACTGGGCGGACGAGGACTTCGGCGACATCGTGCACAAGGCCGTCCGGGACTACGCCCGCACGCCGTTCCGCGAGGACGTCTGGAACCACCTGTCCGAGGGCATTCGGTTCGTGCCGGGCTCCTTCGACGACGACAACGCGTTCGACGCGCTCGCCGCCACCGTCGCCGACCTGGACAGGGTGCGCGGCACCGGTGGCAACCACGCGTTCTACCTTTCGATTCCGCCGGGCGCGTTTCCCGTGGTACTCAAGCAGTTGTCGCGGTCCGGACTGTCCGCACAGGACGGTGACCAGTGGCGAAGGGTGGTGATCGAGAAGCCGTTCGGCCACGATCTCAAAAGCGCCAAGGAACTCAACGGGATCGTCAACGACGTGTTCCCCGAGGAGTCGGTGTTCCGCATCGACCACTACCTCGGCAAGGAGACCGTCCAGAACATCCTGGCGCTGCGGTTCGCCAACCAGCTCTTCGAGCCGATCTGGAACGCCAACTACGTCGACCACGTGCAGATCACCATGGCCGAGGACATCGGCCTCGGTGGCAGAGCCGGCTACTACGACGGCATCGGCGCCGCCCGCGACGTGATCCAGAACCACCTGATCCAACTGCTCGCGCTCACCACGATGGAGGAGCCGCTGTCGTTCCACCCGCACGACCTGCGGGCGGAGAAGATCAAGGTGCTCTCCGCGACCAGGGCGCTCACGCCGTACGCGGAGACCACGGCGCGCGGCCAGTACACCGGCGGCTGGCAGGGCGGCCAGAAGGTGCCCGGCCTGGTGGAGGAGGGCGGCTTCGCGAAGAACTCGACCACCGAGACCTTCGCCGCCATCACGCTGGGCATCGACACCCGGCGCTGGGCCGGCGTGCCGTTCTACCTGCGCACCGGCAAGCGGCTGGGCCGGCGGGTGACCGAGGTGGCCGTGGTGTTCAAGCGCGCGCCGCACCTGCCGTTCGACTCGACGGCCACCGACGAGCTCGGCCAGAACGCGCTCGTCGTGCGGGTGCAGCCCGACGAGGGCGTCTCGCTGCGGTTCGGCTCCAAGGTGCCGGGCAACAACATGGAGGTCCGTGACGTCAACATGGACTTCGGCTACGGCCACAGCTTCACCGAGTCCTCCCCGGAGGCGTACGAGCGGCTGATCCTGGACGTGCTGCTCGGCGAGCCGTCGCTGTTCCCGGTGAACGAGGAGGTCGAGCTGTCCTGGCAGATCCTCGACCCGGTGCTGCGGGCGTGGCACGCCAGCGGCAAGGCGGACCCGTACCGCGCCGGCACGTGGGGTCCGGACTCCGCGGACAGGATGATGGAACGTACCGGCCGCAAGTGGAGGCGCCCGTGATCAGCGACCTGCCGTCGACGACAACGTCGGCGGTCAACGCCAAGCTCGTGCAACTGCGCCAGGAAGGCGGCGCCGTCACGCTGGGCCGGGTGTTGACCCTGGTCATCGTCACCGACGACGGAGCGAAGACCGAAGAAGCGATCGAGGCGGCCAACGACGCCAGCCGCGAGCACCCCTGCCGGGTGATCGTGGTGGCACGGGGCGCGAAGAAGGCGGCGCCCCGGCTGGACGCCCAGATCCGGGTCGGCGGCGACGCCGGCGCGAGCGAGGTCGTGGTGCTGCGGCTCTACGGCGCGCTGGCCGACGAGGGCGCGAGCTGCGTGATGCCGCTGCTGTTGCCGGACACGCCGGTGGTGGCGTGGTGGCCGTTCGAGGCGCCCGCCATGCCGGCCAAGGACCCGATCGGCGCGCTGGCGAACCGGCGGATCATGGACGCCGCCAACGAGCGCAACCCCACGAAGGCCATGGAACACCGCCGATCCACCTACACGGACGGCGACACCGACCTGGCGTGGACGCGGCTGACCAACTGGCGCGCCATGCTGGCCGCCGCGCTGGACCTGCCGCCGTACGAGAAGATCACCGCCGCCGCCGTGACCGGTGAGGCCGACTCGCCGTCGACGGACCTGTTGGCGGCGTGGCTGGCGGTGTGCCTGAAGATCCCGGTGTCGCGGCTGAAGACGTCCTCCGGCGAGGGCATCGTGCGGGTCGTGCTGGAACGGCGGTCGGGCAACGTCGAGCTGGTGCGGCCGGACGGCCGGATCGGCACGCTCACCCAGGCCGGCCAGCCCGACCGTCGGGTCGCGCTGCACCGCAGGTCGGTCCGGGACTGCCTGTCCGAGGAACTGCGGCGGCTGGACGCGGACGAGATCTACGCGGAAACCCTGAAAGGACTGTCCAAAGTGGTCCGTGGCAGGGTGGCGTCACCGGCGCGGGCACCGCGTCGTGTCGTCGAGCCTCCGGCGGAGGCGCCGTCGTCGAATGGCACCAAGGCGGCCGCTGCCAAGGCAACAACGAAGGCCGCACCGAAGCCGGCGGCCGCGAAACGGCGGGCGCCACGCAAGGCGGCTCCCGCTGCTTCGACTGGTGAGTCGTCGTGAGCGTTCCCGAGGTGGTCATCCACGCCGATCCCGTCGTGCTCGCGGCGGCGGTGGCGGCGCGGCTGGTCACGAAGGTGGTCGACGCCCAGTCCGCGCGGGGCTGGGCATCGGTCGTGCTGACCGGTGGCGGGACCGGCACAGCCGTGCTGGAGCACCTCAACGCCAGCCCGGCCCGTGACGCGATCGACTGGCAGCGCATCGACCTGTACTGGGGCGACGAGCGGTTCCTGCCGTCGGGTGACCCGGAACGCAACGAAACCCAGGCCCGCGCCGCGCTGCTGGACCACATCCGGGTGGCGCCGGAACGGGTGCACGCCATCGAGCCCTCCGACGGAAGCTTCGGTGACGACCCGGACGCCGCCGCCGACGCGTACGCGGAGTTGCTGGCGTCGGCGGCCCGGCCGGAGGACCACTTCGCGGTGCCCACGTTCGACGTGTGCCTGCTCGGTGTGGGCGAGGAAGGCCACGTCGCGTCGGTGTTCCCCGAGTCGCCAGCGGTCTACGAGACGACCCGGACCGTGGTGGCCGTGCGGAACTGCCCGAAACCGCCGCCCACTCGGGTGTCGCTCACCCTGCCGGCGATCCGCAGGTCCACCGAGGTCTGGCTGCTGACCACCGGTGCCGCCAAGTCGGCCGCCGTGGCCATGGCGCTGGGCGAGGCCGGCGAGGTCCAGGTGCCGGCGGCGGGTGCCCGTGGCCAGCGCCGCACGCTGTGGCTGCTGGACCGGGCGGCGGCAACCAAGGTCCCGGACCGGTTCGCCCCGCCGATCGCGTGAGCGCCGGCATCATCGGCATCGGGGAACTTCAGCGGCCTTCGGTAAGCGGTTACTGAAGCGCTCTCAAGGACCGGGGCGGCCGTACCCGACAAGTGGGTAGGCTCGGCCGGTGGCCCACCCATCCCCGTTCGCCGAGTTCGACGGCGGGCACGGACCCGCGCCGGACGCGCTCGTCGTCGAGCTCGGCCGGCCGAGTGGGATCGCGCTCGGCTGCTTCGGGCTGACCACGCTGTTCCTGGCAGCCGTTGCACTGGCCGCGCTGAGCTACGCGGTCTTCCACGTGCCGGGGCCGAGCACAGCTCCCCCGTCGTTGCGCGTGGTCGCGGCCGTGCTGGGCGGGATCTTCCTGCTGATCGTCGTCGGCCTCGCCACGATCGCGGTCAAGGCGGTGCGGTCACGGCAGGGGCTGGCGTTGGACGCGGACGCGGTGTGGTGGCGTTCGGATCGGACACTGGTCCGGCTGCCGTGGTCGGACATCGCGGCCGTCCGCCTGGTGACACCGCAGCGGGTGCGCGGCCAGCGGTCCAGCATCCCGAGGACGCCGGCGGTGGAACTGTGCCCGGTGGACGGTGCGACCATCCGGCGCTATCCGGCGCTGACCGATCGAGTCACCGGCGGCGAACCGATCCGACCAGGACTGCCGAGTCTGCGGTTCACGTTCCGGCTCCCGTCCGTCGCCGACGGAACGACGGTGTCCGACACGATCGCCCGACTCGCGCCGGTCCAATGGGCCGCCGGCATGACGACACCGTCCGCCGACTAGCCCAGCGCGGCAAACCGGTATGTATGCGTTAGCACATTTCTGCCACGCCACGCGTCCCTTCGAATACGTTCGGCACTCTGTACCAGTAGCAAGGCACTCATGGCGGGATGAGGGCACCAGTGCGGAAAAGAGCCACACAGCCACCGGACGTCGGTGACGCGGGCGGGCCTGGCCCGATCGTGCCCGAGCCCCGCGGGCTGGCAGGTCATGGTGTGAACGTCATGAACGCGAATCACGAACGTCCACTTCGGCAGTACGGTACGAGTCGCTCGGTCAGTGTTTCCGGAGGTCCCGCCCTGGCTGTCCAAACGCCCACCGCGGCTGCCACCAGCGTCCCGGCCAGGGACGCGGCCCTGCGTGTGTCCGCAAGCGGCACCGTGCGGCTGCTGCGCCGCCACCGCGCGATCCTGATCGACGCGCTGGCGATGGTGGTGGCGTCGCTCGACGTCGCGATGGCCGTACCTGACGGTGCGGCGACCTACTCCATCGTGCTGTCCGCCGTCGCCGTGCTCGCCCTGTCGTTCCGGCGCAGGTTCCCGTTCGCGGCGACCGTCGTCGCCATGCCTGGTTTCCTGGCCGGCTGGTCGGAACTGGGCGCGATGATCGCGCTGGGCACGCTGGCGTGGAAACGCGGCTGGAAGGCCCGCACGATCGTCGCGGCGGCCGGTGTGTGGCTGTGCCGGTTCCTGATCTGGTCGGCGCCACCGCTGTCGCCGCTGCACGACTTCGCGGCGGAGGGCTGGCGGACGCACGTCGAGGACGGCATCTACGCGTGTTTCGTGATCGCGATGCCGATCGCCATCGGGCTGCTGGTCACCGCGCGCCAGGCACTGTCCGCCCGGATCGTGGAACTGGCCGCCAGCCGGGGCCGTGAGCAGCGGCTGCTGGCCATCGCGATCCGCGCCGACGAGCGCGCCAAGATCGCCCGTGAGATGCACGACGTGGTGTCCCACCAGGTCAGCCTGATCGCCATGCAGGCCGGCGCGCTCCAGATGACGACGACCGACGAGCTGTCCCGGCAGACCGCCAAGACCATCCGATCGCTGAGCACCCGCACCCTGGACGAGCTGCGCAACCTGGTCGGCGCGCTGCGCACGGCAACGGACGGCGCCGAGGAGCCCGACCTGGACACCCTGCTCGACCTGGTCCGCGAGAGCACGATGGACGTCAAGCTGGACATGGACCTGCACGACCACAAGCCGGCCGGCCCCACTGCCAGTGCCGCCTACCGGACCGTCCAGGAAGCGCTGACCAACGTGCGCAAGCACGCGTCCGACGCCCCCGCCACGATCCGGATCACGGTCGAGGACGGCGAACTGCGGGTCCAGGTGGACAACGAGCCGCCGATCAACGGCCGCCCGCCCGCCAGCGCCGGCACGGAACTGCCGTCCGGCGGCCACGGCCTGATCGGGCTACGCGAACGAGCCGCGTTACTGGGCGGCACGTTCCACGCCGGCCCGACCGAACTGGGCGGTTTCACCGTACGAGCCGGTTTCCCGCTACCGCCAGGCGAGTAAGTTACTTGATCCCACCGGCCGTACCGGTGGGATCGACACTCACAACTCTCGTTGGGCCCGTAGCTTCGCGAGGGCCTCGGCCAGGATCGCCTCGCCGTCCGCGTCCGACCTGCGCTCCTTCACGTAGGCGAGGTGCGTCTTGTACGGCTCGTTGCGCGGCGCTGCTGGCGGTTTCTCCTGGTCACGCCCGCCGGGGAGCCCGCAGCGCGGGCAGTCCCAACTGTCCGGCACCTCCGCCTCCATGGCGAACGACGGCCGAGACTCGTGGCCGTTCGCGCACCAGTAGGAGACACGCTGCCGTGGCGCGGACTCGCCGCGTTCGGACTCTCCCATCGGCCCGGCACCGACACGCGTACCGCGGATCGCGTTGCCACCCGACATAGATCCTCACACCCCCATCAGGGCAGACAAAAGACGTGCCTGCCCCCGTGGGCGACCGGCACGTCAGGCGGATCAACCGATCTTGAGCAGCAACCCCATGCCGACGGTGCAGATCAACCACAGCGCGCCGACGAACAGGGTGATGCGGTCGAGGTTCTTCTCGGCCACGCTCGACCCGGACAGGCTGGACTGCATACCGCCGCCGAACAGCGACGACAGGCCACCGCCTCGGCCGCGGTGCAGCAGGACCAACAGGACCAGCACCAGGCTGGTTACCGCCAAACCGATCTGCAGGGCTAGCTTCATGTCATCCTCGCCGTAGAGCAGGCCGTCGGCGTCACAGATTACCTGTTCGACCGGGTTGGTCATAACTGCGCCCCGCCGGTCGTGCGGTGACCGGCGGGAGCGGAGCGGTTACGGGAGTGGGCCGCCGGCCGCCATCGCGCAGAGCTTGGCGAACTCGTCCGGGTCAAGGCTGGCCCCGCCGACGAGCGCGCCGTCGATGTCGTCCTGGACGACGAGGTCGGCGATGTTGCCCGACTTCACCGAGCCGCCGTACAGAATTCGCACGGTGTTCGCCACGTCGGCGCCGTACTTCTCGGCCAGTGCGGCCCGGATGGCGCCGCACACCTCCTGCGCGTCCGCCGGTGTCGCGACCCGGCCGGTGCCGATCGCCCAGACCGGCTCGTAGGCGACGACGACCTTCTCGACCTGGTCGGTCTTGAGGCCCTTCAGGTCGGCCAGCAACTGCCCGGTGCAGTGGTCGACGTGGTTGCCCTGCTCGCGCACCTCGAGGCGCTCGCCGACGCACAGGATCGGCGTCAGGCCGTGCTTGATGGCGGCCTTCACCTTGCGGTTGATCAGCTCGTCGTCCTCGTTGTGGTGCTCGCGCCGCTCGGAGTGGCCGACGACGACGTAGGAGCAGCCCAGCTTGGCCAGCATCGCGCCGGACACGTCGCCGGTGTACGCGCCGTTCTCGGCCGGTGACAGGTCCTGCGCACCGTGCTTGAGCAGCAGGCGGTCGCCGTCGATCAGCGTCTGCACGCTGCGGATGTGGGTGAACGGCGGCAGAAGGGTGACCTCGACCTTCTCCAGGTACTTCTCCGGGAGCGCGAAGGCGATCCGCTGCGTGAGCCCGATCGCCTCCAGGTGGGTCAGGTTCATCTTCCAGTTACCGGCGATGAGTGTCTGTCGTGGCACAGCTCAATCCTCCAGCACGGCGATACCGGGCAGTTCCTTGCCCTCCAGGAACTCGAGCGAGGCACCGCCACCGGTGGAGATGTGCGAGAAGTCGGCCTCCGGCAGGCCGAGCGCCCGCACGGCCGCGACGACGTCCCCGCCGCCGACCACGCTGAAGGCGTCCGACGCGGCCAGGGCCTCGCCGACCGCCCGCGTGCCGCCGGCGAACGCATCGAACTCGAACACGCCCATCGGCCCGTTCCAGAACACCGTCTTCGCGTCGGCGATCCGGCCGGCGAACAGCTCCGTGGTGCGCGGACCGATGTCGAGACCCTGCCGGTCGGCCGGGATGGCGTCGGTCGGCACGATCTGGATCTCGGCGTCGGCCGCGAACTCCTTGGTGGTCAACACGTCCACCGGCAACACCAGCTCGACGCCGCGCTTTTCGGCATCGGCGATGAAGCCGCGCACCCGATCGAGCTGGTCGGACTGCAGCAGCGAGCCGCCGACCTCGTGGCCCTGGGCCCTGAGGAACGTGTAGGCCATGCCGCCGCCGATCAGCAGTCGGTCGACCTTGGTGAGCAGGTTGGCGATCACGCCGAGCTTGTCGGAGACCTTGGCGCCGCCGAGGATCACGACGTAGGGGCGCTCCGGGTCGTTGATCAGGGTGCGCAGCACGTCGACCTCGGCGAGCACCAGCTTGCCGGCGTAGTGCGGGAGCAGCGTGGCCACGTCGTAGACGGATGCCTGCTTGCGGTGCACGACACCGAAACCGTCGGACACGTAGGCGCCGCCGTCGCCGACGAGACCCTTGAGCGCGGCGGCCAGTTCAGCGCGTTCTGCGTCGTCCTTGCTGGTTTCGCGCGGGTCGAAGCGGATGTTCTCCAGCAGCGCCACCTGGCCGTCGCCCAGCGCGTCCACAACGGCTCGCGCCGAGTCGCCGACCACGTCGGCGGCCAGCGCGACCTCGGCGCCGAGCAGCTCACCGAGGCGGGCCGCGACCGGGCGCAGCGAGTACTTGTCCTCCGGCGCGCCCTTGGGGCGCCCGAGGTGTGCCATGACGACAACGCGCGCGCCCACGTCGGTCAGCGCCGTGATGGTCGGCACGGATGCGCGGACCCGGCCGTCGTCGGTGATCTGGTCGCCGTCCAGCGGGACGTTCAGGTCGGCGCGCACCAGCACGCGCCGACCGGCGACACCCTCGGCGAGCAGGTCGTCGAGCGTCTTCATGTTGTCGTGTTTCCCGTTCCGCTCAGGCGAGCTTGGTGCCGACGAGGACGGTCAGGTCGGCCAGCCGGTTGGAGTAGCCCCACTCGTTGTCGTACCAGCCGAAGACCTTGACCTGGTTGTCGATGACCTTGGTCAGCGGCGCGTCGAAGATGCACGACGCCGGGTCGTTGACGATGTCCGACGAGACGATCGGTGCCACGCTGTAGCGCAGGATGCCCTTGAGCGGGCCGTCTGCGGCGGCCTTCACCGCGGCGTTGACCTCGTCGACACTGGTGTCGCGGGAGACGTCGACCGTCAGGTCGGTGATCGAGCCGGTCGGCACCGGGACGCGCAGCGAGTAGCCGTCCAGCTTGCCGTTGAGTTCCGGCAGGACGAGGCCGATCGCCTTGGCGGCACCGGTGGAGGTCGGCACCACGTTGATGGCGGCGGCGCGGGCGCGGCGGAGGTCCTTGTGCGGGCCGTCCTGCAGGTTCTGATCCTGGGTGTAGGCGTGGATCGTGGTCATCAGGCCACGCTCGATGGTGAACGCCTCGTGGATGACCTTGGCCAGCGGCGCGAGGCAGTTGGTGGTGCAGGATGCGTTGGAGATGATGGTCTGCGAGCCGTCGTAGGCGTTGTCGTTCACGCCCAGCACGACGGTCAGGTCGTCGCCCTTGGCCGGCGCGGAGATGATGACCTTCTTGGCGCCGCCCTCGTCGACGTGCTTGCGGGCCGCCGCGGCGTCGGTGAAGAAGCCGGTCGACTCGACCACGACGTCGACGCCGAGGTCCGCCCAGGGCAGCTTGCCGGGGTCACGCTCGGCGAATCCCTTGATGGTCTTGCCGTCGACGTCGATACCCGCGTCGGTGGCCCGCACGTCGGCCGCCAGTACACCCTGGATGCTGTCGTACTTCAGCAGGTGGGCCATGGTGGCGACGTCGCCGAGATCGTTGACGGCCACCACCTCGATGTCGTGGCCGCTGGACCGAACGGCCCGCCAGAAGTTGCGCCCGATCCGGCCGAAGCCGTTGACACCTACGCGAACCGTCACGATGCGTCTCCTCTTGACCGACAGCCTCGGACCCTTCCGCGGCTGTTGTGCTGCTGTCACTTCTGTCATGCGTGCTGTGGCCGGCGACGCTGCCGACGAGCGCACTCTAGCCCTCGCGGCCGCCCCGCCTTCACCCTGGTCAGGCGGCTTCTTTATCGAGTCAGTGCCCA
>DATBDL010000410.1:0-7401 GCA_036269975.1 Pseudonocardiaceae bacterium
AGACGCGGTTGATCGCGTTGGCATGCTCGACCCCGCCACCCGGTTATGCCCGCTGGTCGCTGCGGTTGCTGGAACGGCAGGTCCAGTTGGCCCAGGACATCCCGAACCTGGACCACTCGACCATCGGGAAGGTGTTAAAAACGGCGCTTCGTCCTCATCTGAGGAAGTGCTGGACCATCCGCCCGCGGCGAATGGCGAGTTCGTCGCGAGAATGGAAGACGTTCTCGCGGTCTACTCCCGCCCGTACGATCCGGCGGTGCCGGTGGTCTGCGGGTACGATAAGCCCTACCAACTCCTTGACCACCACGCCCGCGACCCGGTTGCGGCTACTCCCGGCAACGATCTCAAGATCGACTCGGAGTATGTCCGGTGTGGCACCTGCTCGGTCTTCGTCTGGGTCGAGCCCCTGGCCGGCCACCGCCGGGTCACCGCGCGCGAGCATCGAACCCGCCTGGACTGGGCCACCGAGATCGACCACCTCCTCAACCACGACTATCCCGACGCGGAGAAGGTCGTTGTGGTGATGGACAACCTCAACACCCATTCCATCAGCTCGCTCTACGAAGCCTTCGAACCAACCAAGGCGTTCACCCTGGCGCAACGGCTGGAGATCCACCACACCCCCAGCACGGGCCCTGGCTCAACATCGCCGAAATCGAACTCTCAGCCCTGACCCGCCAGTGCCTCGACCGCCGCATCGCCGACCTCGACACCCTCAACACCGAACTCACCGCATGGCAGAACACGGTCAACACCAACCAACGACAGGTCAACTGGCAGTTCACCGCGACGAACGCCCGCATCAAACTCAAACACCTCTACCCAGAAAATTAGAGGCGACACTCTACTAGTTGGTGAAGGGGCCGCTTTCGGGGAGGCGTAGGTCTGGCTTGTCCAGCTCCTCGACGTTGACGTCCTTGAACGTGATCACTCGGACGTTCTTGACGAAACGCGCGGGGCGGTACATGTCCCACACCCAGGCGTCCGACATCCGCAGCTCGAAGTACACCTCACCGTCGGCGTTGCGTACCTGGACGTCGACCGAGTTGGCCAGGTAGAACCGCCGCTCCGTCTCCACTACGTACGCGAACTGACTGACGATGTCGCGGTACTCCCGGTAGAGCTGCAGCTCCATCTCGGTCTCGTACTTTTCGAGATCCTCTGCGCTCACCGCTGTGCTCCTCCTTGTGACACCGGCGCTGGGCTCACCTCGTCGGCGGTTGGCCTTCCATTCTGGACCACACCGACCGCGAACCCGCCGCGTGCCACCTTCCTTGGCGGTGTCATGCCGTGTCGGACTGCGGCCGCCACCACGTTCACGTAGGACCAGCGATGCTCGACCGTCGGTCCGTGTGCGTCCAGCGCCGCCGCGTGTTCCGGCGTGCAGTAACCCTTGTGTTCGTCGAATCCGTACTTGGACAACGAGTCGTGCAGGTCGACCATGATCCGGTCCCGCGTGACCTTGGCCAACACCGATGCCGCCGCGACGCACGCGACGGCCTGGTCGCCCTTGACGACCGGCATGCTCGGGGCGGTCAGGCCGGCGACCCGGAAGCCGTCCACCAGGATGTAACCCGGATGGGTGGCCAGGCGGGCGATCGCGCGGCGCATCCCCTCGATGTTCGCCACGTGCACGCCACGCGCGTCCACCTCGGCGGGCGGGATGACCACGATGGCGTAGTCGACCGCCCTGGACAGGACCAGGTCGTACATCCGTTCGCGTGATCTTTCGGTCAGCAGTTTGGAGTCGGTCAGGCCGTCGAGGCGGCGGGCGTCGCCTGGGCGCAGCACGCACGACGCGACCACGAGCGGCCCGGCACACGCACCCCGGCCGGCTTCGTCGATTCCGGCCACCGGGCCGAGCCCACGGCGGTCCAACGCCCCCTGTAACGCCCAGTTTCCGGTGTCACCGCGCACGATCGCGCGTTGCGGGCGGAACTCCTCCGCCACCTTGCCGACCATCGACTACCGCCGTGTCCGGCTGCGCAGCCTGGCGCGGAACCGTCTGCCGAGCCACAGTGTCGGGAACGCGCCCAGTGCGCCGACGCCGAGCGGCAGGATGCCGGCCGGCGCGTCCGGCCAGGTCGGTGCGGACAGGGAGAACGGCAGGGTCTGCGAGTCGATCTCGCCGACACCACGCCAGCGGCCGGGCGGCCAGATGATCACGCGTGCGATGCCGATGACGTTGCCGACCGGGACGACGCCGTGGATGCCGCCGCCGTTCTGGTAGCGCGAGTCGAACGAGTCGTTGCGGTTGTCGCCCATCACCCACAGGTCGCCCTTGGGGATCGTGACCGACGGGAACGGGTGCTGGACCGGCGCCGTGCCCGGCTCCCAGTAGATGTACGGCTCGTTGATCGGCTTGCCGTCGACGATCACCCGATTGTGGTCGTCGCAGCAGGACACCGTCTGGCCGCCGGTCGCGATGACCCGCTTGACCAGGTCGTACTCCGGCGGCGAACCGATACCGATGGACGAGCCGAACTCGCGTAGCCAGCGGACCACGACGTTGCTGGACTCGTTGACGTTGAACTCGCTCTGGTCCCAGCCCGGTGGGCCCTTGAACACGATCACGTCGCCGGGCGACGGATCGGTGAAGTCGTACGTGATCCGGTCGACCAGGATGCGGTCACCGGTACATCCCGTGCAGCCGTGCAGGGTCTGCTCCATCGAACCGGACGGGATCACGTAGACCCTCGCCGCGAACGTCTGGATCAGGAACGTGAGCACCAGCGCGATGCCGATCAGGATCGGCAGTTCCTTCCAGAACGAGCCCTTTTTCTTGGGCCTCGCAGGCGGTTTCTCGTCCGTCGTGTCAGCGGCGGGCTCGGTGTCGGTCACCTCGACCGGATCGGCCGCCTCCGCGGGCGACTCCCGCGACTCGGGCGCATCGGCGCCCCGGACATCCGCACGCTCGTCTTCCGACGCGGTCATCGCCGTCCTCGTCTGGTAACCGGGTGGCAGCGCCAGCCATCGCGTTCAGCACGGTCGCTGGGGCACCTGGCCAGGCTACGGGAGAGCAGGTTGGCCGGCCGTCAGGAGGCGGTGGGGGCGTCCCGCTTCTCCTTGATCTTGGCGGCCTTGCCGCGCAGCTCGCGCAGGTAGTACAGCTTCGCGCGGCGCACGTCACCCCTGGTGACCCGCTCGATCTTGGCGATGTTGGGCGAGTGCACCGGGAAGGTGCGCTCGACGCCGACGCCGAACGAGATCTTGCGGACGGTGAACGTCTCGCGGACGCCGCCGCCCTGCCTGCGGATGGCGACGCCCTGGAACACCTGGACGCGCTCGCGCGTGCCCTCGATGACGCGGACGTGCACCTTCAACGTGTCGCCCGGCCGGAAGTCCGGAATGTCAGAACGCAGCGACTGAGCGTCCAGAGCGTCCAGGGTGTTCATCGGTGGTCCGTCCTCGTCAATCGACTCTGTGGTCCCGTGCTCCCGAAATCGCACGCCGGCCGCCATGGTGGGGCCAGGCGGCGACCGATCGGGGATGCCTTGTGGCGCGCGCCGGAGACCTGCCCGGCGGCAGCAACCAGTCAAGTGTGCCAGACGTGTGGGTAGGTCCGGAAATCGCCCCCGTCACGCCTGGTCTGCGATGCGCTCCAGCAGTGCGGTGTCGTGCTTGTCCAGCGCGTCGGCCGGCAGGCGTTCGAGCAGGTCGGGGCGGCGATGGTAGGTGCGTTCCAGTGACCTGTCCCGCCGCCAGCGGGCGATCGCGGCGTGGTTGCCGGAGCGCAGCACCTCGGGGACGTCGTGGCCGCGCCAGGTTTCCGGGCGGGTGTAGCAGGGGCCTTCGAGCAGGCCGTCGGAGAACGAGTCCTGCACGGCGGACTCCGGGTTGCCCAGTACGCCGGGAAGCAGCCGGGCGACCGCCTCGACCATCACGAGTACCGCGACCTCGCCGCCGACCAGCACGTAGTCGCCGATGGACACCTCGTCCACCCGGCCACGTGCGGCGGCGTCGTCGATCACCCGCTGGTCGATGCCCTCGTAGCGGCCGCAGGCGAACACCAGGTGCTCGGCCGCCGCGTACTCGGTGGCCACGGCCTGGGTGAACGGCCGACCCGCTGGACTCGGCACGACGAGCGTCGCGCCGGGCGGCCGGACCGCGTCCAGGGCATCGCCCCAGACCTGCGGTTTCATCACCATGCCTGGACCGCCGCCGTACGGGCTGTCGTCGACCGCGCGGTGCACGTCGTGCGTCCAGTCGCGCAGGTCGTGCACGTCGAGGCTGATCAGGCCGCGGTCGATCGCCTTGCCCAGCAGCGCGGCACGGGCCGGGGCGAGGTACTCCGGGAAGATCGTGATGACGTCGATACGCATGGGCTACTCGTCGCTCAGCAGGCCGTCCGGCGGGTCCAGCAGGACGCGCCGGCCGGCGAGATCCACCTCGGGCACGATCGCGCGCACGAACGGCACCAGCGTCTCCGCGCCGTCGGTCCGGTCGATGACCAGCAGTTCGCCGCCCGCGCCGTGCATCACCTCGCGCACGGTACCGACGACGTCCCCGGACACGGTCACGGCGGCGAGCCCTTCGAGCTGGTGGTCGTAGAACTCGTCCGGGTCGTCGATCGCCGGCAGGTCGTCCGGGTTCGCGGACAGTACGGCGCCACGCAGCTCCTCGGCCGCGTCCCGCCCGACGACGCCATCGAAGTACACCAACAGCCGCCCGGAGTGCGGCCGGGCGGCTGTGACGGTGAGCGTGCGGGACACCGAGCCGTCGCGAGATGTGACGAACAACACGGCGCCCACGGCGAAGCGGAACTCGGCCGAGTCGGTGCTGACGTCGACCATCAGCTCGCCTCGGATGCCGTGCGCCTTCACCACCCGGCCGACGGCACGAAGCGCTGTCATAGCACAGCCACGGCGTCAGCGATCGGTGTCGACCACGTCCACCCGCACACCGCGACCACCGATACCGGTCATCACGGTGCGCAGGGCGGTCGCGGTCCGGCCGCCCCGGCCGATCACCTTGCCGAGATCGTCCGGGTTGACGTGCACTTCGAGTGTGCGCCCGCGACGCGTGGTCAACAGGTTGACCCTGACGTCGTCGGGATGATCGACGATGCCGCGCACCAGGTGCTCGAGCGCGTCGGCCAGCACATTCACTGTTCGGCTGGCGTGCTCGGCGCTTCTTCCGCCTTGGCGGTGTCGGCCTTCTTGCCGCCGCCGCGCCGCTTGGGCGTGGTGGCCTCGACGGTCGGCTCCTCGCCGGCCGCGGCAAGGGCAGCCTGGAACAGGGTCTGCTTGTCCGGCTTGGGCTCCGCCACCCTCAGCGTGCCTTCGGTGCCGGGCAGGCCCTTGAACTTCTGCCAGTCACCGGTGATCTTGAGCAGGTGCTGCACCGGCTCGGTCGGCTGCGCACCGACACCGAGCCAGTACTGCGCCCGATCGGAGTCGATCTCGATGAAGCTCGGCTCCCTCTTCGGGTGGTACTTGCCGATGGTCTCGATGGCGCGGCCACCGCGGCGGGTCCGCGAGTCGGCGACGACCACGCGGTAGTGCGGATCGCGGATCTTGCCGAGGCGCTGCAGCTTGATCTTGACGGCCACGGGTACAGGTACTCCTCAAACTGTCGGTACATGAGATCAGGCGTTCGCGAGCCGAGTGGGGCCGGCCGTGAATTCCTGGAGTTCAGGTGCCGCGACTGGGTGAGAGGGACCTGCCGCAGCGGACAGCCGTTCATTCTGCCAGACACCCCGACGGCGTTACGAATCAGGATACGAACGGGGTGATGGGCACGCCCGCCGACTCGAGGGCGGCACGGACGGCGGTGGCGTGCGCGACGGCGCCGGGGGTGTCGCCGTGCAGGCACAGCGACCTGGCCGTACTGGGCAGGACGGTGCCGTCGACGGCGACGATCTCGCCGCGTTCGGCCAGTCGGGTCGCGCGCTCGACCACGGCGTCCGTGTTCGTGATCAGGGCGTTCGGCTCGGTACGCGGGACGAGGGTGCCCTCGGGTGTGTAGCCGCGGTCGGCGAACGCCTCCTCGACGCACGGCAGCCCGGCGGCGGCAGCGGCCGCGAGCAGGCGGGAACCGGGCAGGCCGAGCACGGGCAGCACTCCGAAGGCGCGGACACCGGCCACCACGGCGCCCGCCTGCCGCTCGTGGTGCACCGTCGCGTTGTAGAGCGCGCCGTGCGGCTTGACGTAGCCGACGCGGGAGCCGGCCGCGCGGGCGAACGCGTCCAGGGCACCGATCTGGTACAGCACCTCGTCGGCCAGTTCGTACGGTGCCACGTCGATGAAGCGGCGCCCGAAGCCGGCCAGGTCGCGGTAGGAGACCTGGGCGCCGATCACGACACCGCGCTCCGCCGCCGCCGCGCACACCCGCCGCATCGTGACCGGATCGCCGGCGTGGAAGCCGCAGGCGACGTTGGCGCTGGTCACGACGTCGAGCAAGGCTTCGTCGTCGCCGAGGCGCCACGCGCCGAAACCCTCGCCGAGATCGCTGTTCAGGTCGATCACTGGGCCATCACCCCCATCGCGACCAGCAGCATCGCCAGCGCGGGCAGGAAGTTGTTCACCTGGTGGGCCACGATGCTGGCCGGCAGCCGGCCGGTGAGCAGCCGTGCCAGCCCGATCGGGACGGCGATGACCAGCAGCAGCGTGGTGCGGATCGGTTCCAGGTGGCTGGCCGCGAAGATCGCGGTGCTCAGGCCGAACGCGGCCCAGCGGCCCCACTGCTGACGTTGGATCGCCCCCCACAGCAGGCCACGGAAGATGACCTCCTCGCAGATCGGGCCGACCAGCCACACGTACAGGAACATCACGATGGCGGCCGTGATCGGCATCCGGCCGCCGTCCAGCACGGTGTTGATCGCCGACGTTGCGTCGTTGGCGCCGACGATCCTCGTCCACACCAACGCGGCGACACACGTCAGGACGATGCCGGCGAGGCCGAGTTTCAGGCCCACCTTGATGTCCGCCCACCGGCAGGTCAGTCTCAGATCGATCACGGGCCCGTTGCCCCGCAGCACGGTGGCCAGCACGGCGACGCCGGCGGCCAGGATCGTGGGCACGATGGTGCCGACGAGCTCGTCGGTGACGGTGACCGTCGAGGTCGGGTGCGGGTCGAGAATCGCGGCCAGGAACACCGCTGACAACAGCAACACGGCTTCCACGAGCAGGAACGCGCCGAATCCCCACCGGTGGGTGATCGGTGGCTGCTCGTCCTCGATGGCCGGCGGTACCGCCGACAGCGCGGTCACTCCCGGTGGTTCGTCCGGCTGGTGCAGCGGTGTCACGGGCGCCTCCGGTCGGCCAGTCGATGCGGTCCCGACAATAGGATGGTCGGGGTTGGCCTGGCTCGCCATGTTGGGCACTGTCAGAACAGCGTCCCTTATCTGACTACTCTGCCCCGCAACACGATAAGACCTGGGCTGTGCAGCACGGCCAGGTC
>DATBDL010000411.1:0-24871 GCA_036269975.1 Pseudonocardiaceae bacterium
CGGCGTTGGCGGTGATGGTGGGGGCGAACGGGTGGGTCGCGTCGACGACGGCGTCGATGTGGTGGGTGCGCAGCCAGTCGGCGAGGCCGTCGACACCGCCGAATCCGCCGATCCGCACGTCGCCGGCCGCCACTCGTGGCGCGATGGTGCGGCCGGCCAGTGCGGTCGTCACGGCGGTGTCGGGGTCGGCGGCGAGTTGTTCGGCCAGGTGGCGGGCTTGGGTGGTGCCGCCGAGCAGGAGGACCCGCAGGATCATGGGGTGACCGCCCGTTGCATGCTGGGCCGGTGAGCGGGCTGCGGTACGGCTGGACGACGGGTGCGTGTGCCACCGCTGCCGCCACCGCCGCCTACACCGCGCTGCTGACGGCTGAGTTCCCCGACCCGGTGACGATCACGTTGCCACGCGGCCGGCGTCCCGTGTTCGCGCTGGCCACGTCGACGCTGGCGGCGGACTGGGCGCGGGCCGAAGTGGTCAAGGACGCCGGTGACGATCCGGATGTCACGCACGGCGCCCTGATCGGCGTGACCGTCCGGCACGGCGCCCCCGGTTCGGGCGTGGTGTTCGTGGCCGGCGCCGGCGTGGGGGTGGTGACGAAGCCGGGGTTGCCGTTGGCGGTGGGGGAGCCGGCGATCAATCCGGTGCCGCGTCGCATGATCCGCGAGCACGTGGCGGGGGTCGCCGCCGCGCACGGCGGCAGCGGGGACGTCGTGGTGGAGATCGCTGTTGCGGGTGGCGCGGAGTTGGCGCTGCGGACGTGGAATCCGCGGTTGGGCATCGTCGGTGGCCTGTCGATCCTGGGCACCACAGGTGTGGTGGTGCCGTACTCGTGTTCGGCGTGGATCGACAGCATCCGGCGGGGGATCGACGTGGCGCGGGCGGCGGGCCACCGGCACGTGGCCGGCTGTACCGGGAGCACGTCCGAGCAGGTCGTGGCGCGGCTGTACGGGTTGCCGCAGGACGCGCTGCTGGACATGGGCGACTTCGCCGGCGCGGTGCTGAAGTACCTGCGTCGGCATCCGGTGGCCCGGTTGACCGTCGCGGGCGGGATCGGGAAGCTGTCGAAGCTGGCCGCCGGTCACCTCGACCTGCATTCCGGCCGGTCCCAGGTCGACCCGGCCGCCCTCGCCGCACTGGCCGGCGAAGCGGGCGCCTCGGCCCAACTGGTGGCGGCCGTGCTGGGCGCGCACACGGCGCTGGACGCGTTGCGGCTGTGCCAGGACGCCGGCCTGCCGTTGGGGGATCTGGTCGCGGCGCGGGCGCGGGCGGTCGCGCTGGACGTGCTGCGGGGCGCGTCGGTCGCGGTGGACGTGGTGGTGATCGATCGGGCGGGCGACATCGTCGGGCGATCAGGCGGGTAGCTGGTCGGCCGTCACGCCGGTCACCCTACTGGCTGGGCTACCCTCACGTTTCGTGTTCACCGCGGATCGTCAGCAGCTCAGGCCGGGTACGGCCTGGTGGCCGATCGCGGCGGCCGTGCTGCTCGGTGTCGTGCTGGTGACGGTGCTGGTGGTCACGGCAGGCGCGTCGCCCTACACAGAGCTGGGCAACGGTGATCCGGGGTTCCTGGTTCGGCTGGTGACTCCGTTGGCGCGGTTGGCGGCCGACCTGGCGGCCACGCTGTGCGTCGGTTCGCTTGTGTTCGCGGCCGGTTTCGTCGCGCCACGCGAAGACGGCCAGTTGTCCGCGAGCGGGTACGCGGCCGTGCGCCTGGCGTGCTGGTCGGGGTTGGCGTGGCTGGTCGCGGCCCTGGTCCTGGTGCCGTTCGACGTCGCGGACACCGTGGGGGAGCCGCTGTCGGCCGTGGCCGCGCCCGGTCACCTGTTCGGCCTGTTGGGAGCGTTGGAGGAGCCACGGGCGTGGCTGGTGACGGCGATCGTGGTGCTCGTCGTCGTGGCCGGGGCGTGGTCGGCGTTGCGGTGGGCCACGACGGTCTGGCTGGTCGCGCTGGCGGTGTTCGCGCTGCTGCCGCCGCTGGTGACCGGGCACGCGTCGTCGGATGCCGGGCACGACCTGGCCACGACGGCCCTGTTGCTGCACGTGCCGGCGGCGGTGGTGTGGCTCGGGACGCTGGTGGCCGTCGTGGCGCACGTCGCCCGTACCGGTGGCGGCGATGTCGCGCTGGGCCGCCGGTACGCGAGGGTGGCGACGTGGTGCTGGGCGATCGTGCTCACCACGGGTGTGGTGGATGCGCTGGTCCTGGTGCCGGTCGGGCAGCTCACCCACAGCACGTACGGCGTGTTGGTGCTGGTCGAGTTCGCGGTCGCCGTGGTGTTGGGGTGGCTCGGGTCGCGGTGGCGGCGCGGCGCGCTCGCGGGCGGCTCGATCGGTCGACTGGTCGTCGCGGAACTGGTGCTGCTGGTGGCGGCGTTCGGGATGGCGGTCGCCCAGGCGCACCTGGCGCCGCCGTCGTTCCTGGCGCGGCCGGCGACCGGGCAGGAAACCCTGCTCGGCTACGCCCTGGCCGGCCCGCCCACCCCGCTGCGGCTGTTGACGGACTGGCGGATCGACATCCTGTTCGGCCCGCTGGCGGTGCTGCTCGCGGTCGGTTATCTGCTCGCCGTGCGTAGGGCGAGTGGGCCGTGGCCGGTGGCGCGGACGGTGAGCTGGCTGGCCGGGTGCCTGCTGGTGCTGGTGGCGACCAGTTCGGGCATCGGCAGGTACGCGCCGGCGATGTTCAGCATGCACATGCTCAGCCACATGCTGCTGTCGATGGCGGCACCGGTGCTGCTGGTGCTCGGTGCCCCGTTGACGCTGCTGGACGCGGTCCTACCGGCGGACGCGGTGTCGCGGCGGTTGTTCGGCTCGCCGGTGGTGCGCGCGCTGACCCATCCGGTGGTGGCGCTGGTGCTGTTCGCCGGTTCGCCGTTCGCGTTGTACCTCACCGGGCTGTTCGACGCGGCCGCGCGGTTCCACTGGGCGCACACCGCGATCGGCGTGTGGTTCTTCGTGGTGGGGTTGCTGTTCGCGTGGGTCGTCGTCGGTGTGGACCCGACGCCCAGGCGGCTGCCGAACCTGGCGCGGCTGGGGATGCTGCTGGCCGCGATGCCCAGCGACACCGTGTTCGCGGCCATCGTGTTGACCACGCACCGCGTCATCGGCAACGGCGACGCCGGCGACAACCAGTATCAGGCGCTGGCGCTGCCGTGGGTGCACGGCCTGCTGTCCGACCAGCACGCGGCCGGGATCGTGGCGCTGGCGATCACCGAGGTGACCCTGTTGGCGGTGGTCGTGATCCTGCTGCTGCGGTGGTCGGCCGCCGAGGACGACGACGCCGAGCAGGCCCTGATCGCCGGTTTTAGCTGAACCGGCGCAGCCGCAGGCTGTTGGACACCACGAACAGCGACGACAGCACCATCGCGCCGCCCGCGATCAGCGGGTTGAGCAGCCCGAACGCGGCCAGCGGCAGGGCGGCGGCGTTGTAGCCGAACGCCCACAGCAGGTTCCCGCGGATCGTGCGCAGCGTCACCCGCGCCAGCCGCACGGCGGCGGGCACGACCCGCAGGTCGTCGCGCACCAGGATCAGATCGGCGGCGCCGAGCGCGACGTCGGTGCCGGACACGACGGCCATGCCCAGGTCGGCGCCGGCGAGGGCGGGGGCGTCGTTGACGCCGTCACCGACCATCGCCACGGCGCGACCGGCCGCGCGCAGACCGGCGATGACGTCGGCCTTGCCGGCGGGCAGCACTTCGGCGATGACCTCGTCGATGCCGACCTCGGCGGCGACAGCGGCAGCGGTGGCTTCGTTGTCGCCGGTGAGCAGGACGGTGCGCAGGCCCATCGCGGTGAGTTCCCGGATCGCGGCGGCCGCCGACGGCTTCACGGTGTCCGCCAGCGCCAGCATGCCGATCACGTCGCCGTCCACGGCCACCACAACCGTGGTGCGGCCGGCGCGTTCCCAAGCCAGCCGCTGTTCGTCCACCTCGGCCGGCACGTCGATGCCTTCGCCGGCCATCAGGCGGGCCGACCCGACGACGACGGCACGCTCGGCGACCTGGCCGCGCGCTCCGAGCCCGGCCAGCGCGACGAACCCGGTGACCGCCGGCAGCGTGTCCAGTTCGTGGCGGGCCAGATCGCTGATCGCGGCGGCCACGGCGTGTTCGGAGGCGTCCTCGACGGCGCCGGCGAACCGCAGCAGCGCCGCCCGGTCCGCGCCGGACGTGTCCACGACGGACATCCGGCCGGCGGTGACGGTGCCGGTCTTGTCCAGCACGACCGTGTCGATGACCTTCGCCGATTCCAGCGCCTGGTGGCCCTTGATGAAGATGCCCAGTTGCGCGCCCCGCCCGGACGCGACGAGCAGCGCGGTCGGCGTGGCGAGGCCCAGCGCGCACGGGCACGCGATGATCAGCACGGCCAGTGCGGCGCTGATCGCCTTGGCCGGCGACCCGTCCAGCACCAGCCAGCTCGCCAGTGTGAGCAGCGCCAACCCGATGACGACCGGCACGAACACGGCGCTGACCCGGTCGGCGAGGCGCTGCACGTCGGCCTTGTCCGTCTGCGCGCGTTCGACCAGCGCGACCAGCCGGGCGAGCTGGGTGTCGCGGCCGACGCGGGTGGCGCGCACCACCAGCCGCCCGGACAGCGCGACCGTGCCGCCGAGCACGGCGTCGCCATCACCGATCTCGCCGGGCGCGGATTCGCCGGTCATCGTGCTGGTGTCCACGGCACAGTGCCCGCTGATCACCTCGCCGTCGGTGGCGATGGTCTCGCCGGGCCGCACCACGAACCGGTCCCCGACCCGCAGGTCGGCCACCGGGATGTGGTATTCCTGCTCGTCGGCGCGTAGCACGGCGACGTCCTTGGCGCCGATCATGGCCAGTGTCCGCAGCGCGCTGCCGGCCCGCCGCTTCGCCTTGGCCTCGAACAGTCGCCCGGCCAGCAGGAACGTGGTGACGACGGCGGCCACTTCCAGGTACACCGACCCGCCTGGCCGGAAGATCAGCCCCCACACCCCGGTGGCGCCCTGCCCGGCCTGGCTGTTGAAGAAGATCGTGTAGATCGACCAGCACGTGGCGGCCGTGATGCCCATCGACACGAGGGTGTCCATGCTGGCGGAGCGGTGGCGCAGGTTGACCAGCGCGGCACGGTGAAACGGCCACGCCGCCCATCCGACGACCGGGATCGTCATCGCGAGCAGCACCCACGGCCAGCCGGGGAACCGCAGCGACGGCACCAGCGCCAGCGTGATCGACAGGTCACCCAGCGGCGCGGCCAGCAGCAACGCCACCACGAGCCGGCGCCACAGATAGCGGACGTGCCGGGCGTCGGTGTCGTCGGTGACCGGTTTGGTGGGTTCGATCAGCTCGGCGCGGTAGCCGGCGCGTTCGACCTCGGCGATCAGCTCAGCGGAGCTGATCGGGGTGGCGGTGCGGACGCTGGCCTTCTCGGTGGCGAAGTTCACGGTCGCGTGGACGCCGTCGAGCTTGTTGAGCTTGCGTTCGACACGGGCCGCGCAGCTCGCGCAGGTCATCCCGCCGATCGCGAACTCGACCTCGCGTGTCCTCGCGGTCGGCGCGATCGATGCGTCCAACGCCACGTCCAGCACTCCTTACAGTGGTGGTTCACCTGCGACCCGTCGACGGTAGCCGGTGCTCAGTTCGGGTCACGCAGCCGCATGAAGTTGACCGCCGACAGCGACATCACGACCTCGTCGCGCTGGTTGAGCACCTCGACGTCGGTGTGGATGATGCCGCGGTCGGGTTTGGACTTCGACCGTGTCGTGTCGAGGACGGTGGCGCGCAGCCGCAGCGTGTCGCCGGCCCGGACGGGCACGTGCCAGCGGACCTCGTCCACGCCGGGGCTGGCCAGGCTGGCGACGGTGGACAGGTAGTTGTCCGCGAACAGCCGCATCATGATCGCCGCGGTGTGCCAGCCGCTGGCGATCAGGCCGCCGAACGGGCCGCCGGTGGCCGGGTCGACGTGGAAGGGCTGCGGGTCGAACTCCTTCGCGAACTCGACCATGCGGTCGCCGTCGATCGTGATCGTGTCGGTGAACTCGTGGCCGTCACCGGGCCGGTAGTCCTCGAAGTAGCGGTCGTCGCTCGGGGTGTCGAACACCTACGCTCCCGTCAGCGTCACGGGCAGCGTGTCCACGCCGTAGACGATGGACAGCTTGCGGAAGGACAGTTGTGCCGGGTCGACCGCCAGGCGCAGGTCGGGGAAGCGGCGCACCAGGGCCGGATAGGCGGCGCGCAGTTCCATCTTGGCCAGTTCGGCGCCGATGCAGCGGTGGATGCCGTGCCCGAACGCCAGGTGCGACGTGACGGGCCGGGTCGGGTCGAACCGTTCCATGTCGGTGCCCAGCACGGTGTCACGGTTGGCGCCGGACAGGGACACGATGACGATGTCGCCGGCCGCGAACGTGGTGCCGGCGATCTCGATGTCCTCGCGTGCGAACCGGGGGAACGCGACCTGCACGACGGTGAGGTAGCGCAGCAGTTCCTCCACGAAGGAGTCGATGGCGTCGTCATCGTCGTGGATCAGCCGGAACGTGTCCGGGTCGCGCAGCAGCACCAGCGCGCCGAGGGTGAGCATGCTGGCGGTCGTCTCCAGGCCGCCGGTCAGCAGGCCGTCAGCCAGCCCGGCCAGTTCGAGGTCGTCGATCTGGTCACCGTGTTCCTTGACCAGCATGCCCAGCAGACCGTCGCCGGGGGATTCGCGCTGCTTGCGGACGATGTCCAACAGGTAGGTCAGCGACTCGGTGATCGCGCCGAGCGAGGCGTTGGTGCCACCGAACAGGTCGAAGCGGGCCGTGGACAGCCGCTGGAAGTCGTCGCGGTCCTCGTAGGGCACGCCGAGCAGCTCGCAGATCGTGAGCGACGGGATGGGCAGCGCGAACATGGTGGCCAGGTCGATCGGCCCGTCCGTCGCGGCCATCGCGTCGAGTTGCCCGGCGACAATGGCGTCGATACGGGGAGTGAGCCGGGCGAGTCGGCGCATCGTGAATTCCGGCGTGAGCGTTCTGCGTAGCCGGGTGTGGGCGGGGGGATCGGCCATTCCGAGGCCGCCGGGATTCTGGTCCGCGGACAGCCCCGTTTTGCCGCCGACGAGATTCGTGAAGTCGTTGCTGAACGCGGTGCCCTTGGCCAGCACGGCTTTGGCTTCCTCGTAGCCGCTGACCAGCCACGCGGTCATGCCGAACGGGAGTTGGACGCGGCTGATCGGTTCGGTTTCGCGTTTGGCGGCGAGTTCACCGACCGGATCGAGTCCGTCACGTTTCAACGGCATCAGGGCGGCGTCCGGCAGGAATGACATTTTCGCCAGATCGAAACCCTTTTTCTGCGTCCGCGCGAAGTACCAGCGCCCCACCCAGGTGCCGACGTGCGAGCGGAGAGTCCTCATGAAAAAATGCTACCTGACCGGTTATGCCGATCTTCGGGCAGCCGCTTGGCCGTGATCGTCGGCCGACACACCCACTGAGCGGACGACACGCCCGACCGCCTGGTCAGGAGCCACGGCCGACAGAGCCGACGACATGCCGAATGGGAGGCCGACACGCGGGCAAGCTCCAGTTCCCGTGTCGGGCATGTCGTGCGCTCGGGTGGTCGACACGCCGTCGAACCTTGATTCGCGCCACATGCCGCCGCGCGAAGGGACGACGCGCGAGGCAGGCATCTTCGGTTGCGCCCATGGCGTGTCGCCTGCCCAGATGGGCATCTCGTCGGGCCAGCCGGGTGTGTCGTCCGCGCGGGTGGTCGACACGCCAGCGAACCGTCATTCGCGCCGCATGCCGCCGCGCGAAGGGACGACACGCGAGGCAGGCACGGGCTCGTAGACCGGGTTCACCGACGCGGTTTCGCGCTCCGACACATTTGAATCTATAATACTGTAACTTCAGTGGTCACTGAAATCAACTCGTTTCACTCGTGGTCGCCAGGAACAATGCCCGGAATGACGGACATCGAGGTGCACGAGTCGGTCGCGGACGCGCCGGACGACGAACTGCTGGCCTTGTACGGCAATGTGTACGCGGGCCCGCCGTACTTCGACGGGCCGTCGGATGTGGCCGAGTTCGCGGCGGCGTGGCCGTCGTGGCGCGCCGAGCGGGGGTTTCGGCTGGTGCTGGCCCGATCAGAGGGCCTGCTGGTGGGGTTCGCGGTGGGGTGGGCGTTGCCGTCGGGTGGTTGGGGTGGCGCCGAGGGTGTCAGCGGCTACGGGTTGGCGGAGTTCGGGGTGCGGGCCGGGTGGCGGGGTCGGGGGGTCGCGAACCAGTTGCACGCGGCGTTGTTGGCGGGGCGGCCGGAGCGGCGGGTGGTGTTGTGGGTGCGCGCGGACGCCCCGGCGGCGCGTGCGGTGTATGCCCGTTGGGGTTATCGCGAGGTGGGCTGCGTGGATCGGGCGGGGACGTCGTATCTGGTGTTGTGCCTGGTGCGGGGTTAGGGGTCAGGGCCTGGCGGCCCAGGTTCGTTGTCCGGTTTCGGGGAGGGTGCTGATCGGGTCGTAGTAGGGGTATTGGCGGGTGAGGGCTTCCGGGTCGTGGTGTTCGATGCCGGTGCGGTAGTTCTTGGTCCAGTAGGAGACGCCGAGTTCGCGGTCGTAGTCGGTGAGTTGGTGGACCCAGCGTTTCCCGACGTAGGGGACGTCGCACACGATGCGTGGGGTGGCGTAGCCGGGTAGGTAGCCCATGATGGCGTGCTGAAGGCCCTGCGCTTCCCAGACGGCGACGCGCCAGTGTTCGGCGTTGGGGATCATGTCGCACATGTAGAAGTAGTAGGGCAGGATGTTCGCTTCGCCTTGCAGTGCGAAGCAGAGGTCGAGCAGGTCGGCGGGGGTGGCGTTGACGCCGCGCATGAGTACGCCTTGGTTGCGGACGTCGCGGACGCCGGCGTCGAGTGCGGCTCTGGTGGCTTCCGCGACGAGTGGTGTGACGGTTTGGGCGTGGTTGACGTGGGTGTGGATGGCGAGGTTGACGCCACGTCTGCGGGCGGTGCGGGCGACGCGTTCGAGTCCTTCGACGACTTTGGGTTGCAGCCAGTGTTGGGGTAGGGCGGCGAGTGCCTTGGTGGCGAGGCGGATGTCGCGGACGGTGTCGATGTCCAGTAGCCGCATGAGGAACGACTCGAGGTGGTGCCATGGGACGTTGGCGACGTCGCCGCCGGAGACGACTACGTCGCGTACGCCGGGGGTGCGGCGCAGGTAGTCGATCATCTTGTCTTGTCGGTCGACGGGTTTGAGTAGGAGTTTGTGTTTGTCGACCTGGTCGGTGGAGTTGCCGACGAGGTCCATGCGGGTGCAGTGGCCGCAGTACTGGGGGCAGGTGGAGAGGAGTTCGGCGAGGACTTTGGTGGGGTAGCGGTGGGTGAGTCCTTCGACGACCCACATTTCGGCTTCGTGCAGGGAGTCGCGTGCGGCGTGTGGGTGGCTGGGCCAGGCGGGGTCGCGGTCGGAGCGCACGGGGATCATGTAGCGGCGGATGGGGTCGGTGTAGAAGGCGTCGGTGGCGTCGGCGGGTTCGGCGTGTGGCGCCATGGTGTTGAGCATCTGGGGTGGGACGAGCATGGACATGGTGGCGAAGCCGGTTTGGTCGGCGGCCAGGTCGGTGTAGAAGCGCTCGTCGAGTAGGTCGCCCATGACGGCGCGGAGTTGTTTGGGGTTCTTGACGCAGTGGACTCGTTGCCATTGGGCGTCGCGCCACTGGGTTTCGGTGACGTCGTGCCAGCCGGGGAAGCGGCGCCAGTCGGGTTCGACGAGTTCGCGGCGGGCGTACTCGTAGGGCTGGTGGTCCGCGGTGGCGCCGTTGTTGTCCCCGGCGGCGGTGGGGTTGCTGGTAGCTTCCCAGACGACGGTCATAACTACTCCTCTGCGTCAGGTTCGCGCAAAGATATGCTGTCATAGCGTCCAGAGAACGTAAATATTACAGGAGGCGCTGTGACGGGGTCGTTGACGCGACGGGCTGGTTCGCCGGTGGGCCTGCACCGGGTGCTGGCGCCGGCCGGGGTGTTGCCGCAGCAGGCCGAGCGTCTGGACGCCGATCCGCGGCCGTGGCCGGACGAGGTCGTGCTGGACGTGCGGATGTTGAACCTGGACGCCGCGTCGTACCGGCAGTTGCGCGAGACCCACGGCGTGGGGGCTGTGCCGTTGCGGGCTGCGTCGTTGCGGGCTGCGGTGTGCGAGATCGTGGCGCGGCGCGGGAAGATGCAGAACCCGGTGACCGGTTCGGGCGGCATGCTGTTGGGCACGGTCCGGGAGGTCGGGCCGCAGTCGCCGTTGGGTTTGGCGGTGGGTCAGCGGGTGGCGACGCTGGTGTCGTTGACGTTGACGCCGTTGCGGATCACCGACGGCCTGGTCGGCTGGGACGGGCGTGGCGAGCAGGTCCCCGCGGCGGGCACGGCGATCCTGTTCGGTCGTTCGATCGCGGCGGTGCTGCCCGACGATCTGCCGGAGTCGTTGGCGTTGTCGGTGCTGGACGTGTGTGGGGCACCGGCGTTGACGGATCGGGTGGTGCGCCGCAAGGCGGTCGAGCGTGGCCGCGCGCCGTCGGTGTGTGTGCTGGGTGGGGGCGGCAAGTCGGGGTCGTTGTCGCTGGCGGCGGCCCGCCGCGCGGGTGGCGCCCGGTTGGTGGCGTTGGTGCCCGGCGACGGGGAGGCGGCCGCGGTGCGGGCGGCCGGGTTGGCCGATGACGTGGTGGTGGCCGATGCCCGCAACCCGATCGCTGTCGCGGCGGCCGTGGGCGAGCCGGTGGACGTGACCGTGGTGTGCGTGGACGTGCCTGGTTGTGAGCACGGCGCGGTGTTGGCGACGGCGGCGGGCGGCACGGTGGTGTTCTTCTCGATGGCGACGTCGTTCGCGGCGGCCGCGTTGGGTGCGGAGGGCTTGGCGGCGGACGTCGAGATGATCATCGGGAATGGTTTCGTGCCGGGGCACGCCGAGTTCGCGTTGGAGTTGGTGCGCACGGACAGTGGCGTTCGTGGCCTGTTCGATGCGCGCGAGCGGCACACTCTGGGAACGTGAGGACTGTGCTGTTGGTCAACGGCCGCATCTACGCGCCCGGTTCGCCCACCGCGATGGCGGTGTCCGGGGACACGATCACCTGGCTGGGCGATGCCGACGCCGGCCGCGCCCGGTATCCGGACGCCGAACTGGTCGATGTGGGCGGCGCGTTCGTGGCGCCGGCGTTCGTGGACGCGCACGTGCACGCCACGTCGTCGGGTCTGCTGCTGGACGGTTTGGACCTGACGGGGTGCCGGTCCCTTGTGGACTGCCTGTTCGCGGTGCGCGTGTTCGTCGCGGGCCGTGCCCCGGCCGGCGTGGTGTGGGGGCACGGGTGGGACGAGACGCGGTGGCCGGAGGGCCGCCCGCCGACCAGGGCCGAACTGGACGACGCGGCCAGCGGTGCGCCGGTGTACCTGTCGCGGGTGGACGTGCATTCGGCGTTGGTCACGTCGTCGTTGGCGTTGCTGGTGCCGCGGGCGTGGAACACGCCGGGCTGGTCGGCGCGGGGCCCGGTCAGCCAGGAAGCGCACCACCACATCCGTGGTGCCGCGCGTGCCGCGCTGAGTCCCGCCCAACGGCGGGCCGCGCAGCGCGCGTTCCTGCACCACGCGGCGGCGCGGGGGGTGGCGGCGGTGCACGAGTGCGCCGGCCCGGACATCTCCGGCCGCGACGACCTGACCGACCTGCTCGCCACCACGAACGCCCCCGAGATTGTCGGCTACTGGGGTGAACGAGCCGACCCCGCCCTCGCCGCCGAACTCGGGGTGCGTGGCCTGGCCGGTGACCTGTTCGCCGACGGCGCCATCGGCTCCCGCACCGCCGCGCTCACCGAGCCCTACACCGACGACCCCACCAACCACGGCGCCGCCTACCTGAGCGCCGCCGACATCGCCGAGCACGTCATCGCGTGCACCGGGGCCGGCGTCCAAGCGGGTTTCCACGTGATCGGCGACGCCGCGGTCGCCGCGGTCGTCGAGGGTTTCGCCACCGCGGCACGCGCAGTCGGCGCACCGGCGCTGGTGGCCGCCGGGCACCGCGTCGAGCACCTGGAGATGGTGACCGCCGAGCAGGCCGCGCGACTGGGCGCGTGGGGTGTGGTCGGGTCGGTGCAGCCGGCGTTCGACGCGGCGTGGGGCGGCACGGACGGCATGTACGCCAAACGCCTGGGCGGGCGGCGTGGCACGGCGTTGAACCCGTTCGCCGCGCTGATCGACAATGGGGTGAGCCTGGCGTTCGGGTCGGACTCGCCCGTGACGCCGGTCGACCCGTGGGGCGCGATCCGCGCCGCAGTGCACCACCGCACGGGCGGGTTCGGGATCTCCCCGCACGCCGCGTTCACCGCCCACACCACCGGCGGCTGGCGCGCCGCCGGCAACCCCGAGCCCGGCACCCTCACCGTCGGCGCGCCGGCCACCTACGCCGTCTGGGACACCGGCGAACAGGTCGCCGACATGCCAGGGTTGCCTTCGGTGGCACCGGGCGCCGCGCTGCCGGTGTGCCTGCGCACGGTGCTGCGCGGCCGGGTCATCTTCGACGGCGGGGCGGTGGGGTCGTGAAGGTCTTCATCAGTTGGTCCGGCACGGGGGCGCGGGACTTCGCGTTGTTCCTGCGCGGCTGGATCCGCCAGGTCGTGCAGGCGGTGCAGCCGTTCATGTCCGAACAGGACATCGGCAAGGGTGCCCGCAACCTGCTGGAGATGAGCCAGGAACTGGAAGCCGTACAGTTCGGCATCGTCGTCGTCACCAGGGACAACGTGGCGGCGCCGTGGATCAACTTCGAGGCCGGCGCGATCTCCAAGAGCCTGGGCACCGGCAGGTTGGTGCCGCTGCTGCTCGACGTCGGCAAACCCGACGTGGTGGGGCCGTTGGCGCAGTTCCAGGCGGTCGACGCGACCGACCACACCGACGTGGAACGGCTGTTCCGGGAGATCAACCGCTGGCTGGAGCACCCACTGGACGCCGACGTGCTGTTGCCGGCGGTGCAGTCGAGGCTGCCGGAGTTCGACGACGCCGTCGCCGCGTTCCGGGCCGGCGCGGAGACGAGGGGCCCGCAGAGCGCGCTGCGCAAGGACCGGGACGTGCTCGACGAGATCCTGCTGCTCGTGCGCGGCCTGCGCTCGGCGCCGCAGGCGATCGAGGAAACCTACCTGCCGCAGGCACCGGTGACGTCGAACTGGATGGAAGAGCTGCGCTGGCTGGACGAGAACCTGCAGAACGGCCGGTTGACCCCCATCGACTACCGGCGGCTGCGGGACGAACTCGTGTCGCAGGTCAGCCGGGGCGAACGAGGAGCGCAACCACAGTGACGATGACCGGTTTGTTGAATCTGGACCCCGACGTCGTGGCCACCGCCCGCGGGTTGGCGGCGCGCGCCACCCAACCGGTGATCGAGTTGGCGCACGCGCACACCACGGTCGCGGTGGAGCGGGCGACGCTGCGGCTGGCCGGCATCACCGGCGCCGACTCCGGGGTCGCCGGTGGGGACGTGCCGTGGGTGAACCGCGTCGTGGACACGGTGCGGGAGCACTGCGACCTCGCGCACGGCGCCGCGCTGCCGGTGTTCCACGCGCTGCGCGAACACAACCTGGGTTCGCTGACCGAACTGGCCGAAGCGACCCTGGCCGGGCAGGTCCGGTTCACCGTCCCCACCGGCCGCGACGCCGACCGCGCCGAGAGGGCGGCGCGGTCGGCGATCGCGAAGGGTATCCGCGCGATCGACCGCAACCGGGCGCGCCGCGACAAGCTCGTCGCGACGCTGGGCGACCCGCCCCGGCGGCCGTGGATCTACCTGATCGTCGCGACCGGCGACATCGACGAGGACGTCGTGCAGGCCGCCAACGCCGCGCGGGCCGGCGCGGACGTGATCGCCGTGATCCGCTCCACCGGGCAGTCCCTTTTGGACTACGTCCCCGAG
This sequence comes from Pseudonocardiaceae bacterium, assembly GCA_036269975.1. Lineage (GTDB taxonomy): Bacteria > Actinomycetota > Actinomycetes > Mycobacteriales > Pseudonocardiaceae > DATEPR01. The sequence continues at coordinate 13,847 of DATBDL010000411.1, forward strand.
GGCGCCACCCACCACGGGTTCGCCGGCACCTACGCCACGCAGGAGAACTTCCGCATCATGCGGGCCGCGCTGGACGACGTGTCCCGCGAACTGGGCCGCTACGTGCGGTTGACGAACTACGCGTCCGGGCTGTGCATGCCGGAGATCGCGGTGCTGGGCGGGCTGGAACGCCTGGACATGATGCTCAACGACTCCATGTACGGGATCCTGTTCCGCGACATCAACCCGATCCGCACGTTCGTGGACCAACGCTTCTCGCGGCAGGTGCACGCCCGCGCCGGCATCATCATCAACACCGGCGAGGACAACTACCTCACCACCGCCGACGCCGTGGACGCCGCGCACACCGTGACCGTGTCGCAGCTACTCAACGAACGCTTCGCCCACGAAGCCGGCCTGCCCGACGAACTGTTGGGGTTGGGGCACGCGTTCGAGATCAACCCCGACCTGCCCGACTCGTTCCGCCTCGAACTCGCGCACGCCCTGCTGGCGCGGGAACTGTTCCCGGACGCGCCGCTGAAGTGGATGCCGCCAACGAAACACATGACCGGCAACGTGTTCTTCGGCTACCTCCTGGACGGGCTGTTCAACCTGGCCGGCGCGTTGACCGGGCAGAGCATCCTGCTGGTCGGCATGATGACCGAAGCCGTCGTCACGCCGTGGCTCTCGGACCGGGATCTGGCCCTGGCCAACGTGAAGTACGTCCTCAACGCCGCCGCCGGCCTCGCGGAGGACTTCCGGCCGGCACCGGACGGGCTGATCGTGAAACGCGCCCACCAGGTCCTCGGCGAGGCGGTCGACCTGCTGGAGCGGATCGTCGCCGACGACGCCGGCCTGCTGGGCGCGATCGCGGCCGGCACGTTCGGTCTGATGAAACGCCCACCGGATGGCGGGAAGGGCGCCGACGGGGTCATCGCGAAAGCCGAGAGCTATGTGAACCCCGCCAACGGTCTGCTGGAGAGCGGGGTGGCCAGTTGAGCGACGACAAGAGGTACGTCCGCCCCTACGGGGACGCGACCGGGGACGGCATGGCGCAGCTCTCGTTCACGCTGCCCGTGGCGCACGGCCCCCGCGCCGATGGCGCCGCCGCCCAGTTGGCGAACAGGATGGGCATGGACCCGGCCATGGTCGTGCACTCCCACCCGGTTGGCACGGACTTCACGTTCTTCGTCGTCTACGGCAAGGTCACCCACGTCGTGGACCTGGACGCGGTGCGGGTCGTGGAACGCGAATACCCGCTGCTCACACCGTCCGAGGTGAACTCGGCGATCAAGAAATCCCTGGCCCGCAAACTCGTCGTGGTCGGCGGCTGCATCGGCACCGACGCCCACACCGTCGGCATCGACGCCATCCTCAACGTGAAGGGCTTCGCCGGCGAGAAGGGCCTCGAGTACTACCGGGAACTGCGCGTGGTGAACCTCGGCGCGCAGGTCACCGTGCCGGACCTGGTGAAACGCGCCCGCGCCGACCAGGCCGACGCGGTGCTCGTGTCGCAGGTCGTGACGCAACGCGACGCGCACATCCTCAACACGCAGGAGATGTCGGCGGCGTTTCGGGAAGCCATGGGGGAGCGGCGGCCCATGCTGATCGTCGGTGGGCCCCGCTTCGACCCGCTGATGGCCGGTGAGCTCGGCGTGGACCGGGTGTTCGGCCGTGGCACCACACCCGGTGAGGTCGCCAGCTATCTCGTGCACGCCGTGGCCAACCGGGTAGGAGCCGCATCGTGAGCCTGGTCGAGGGATTCTCGGTCACCCACCGCCGTTACGTGCCCTACGCGCACGCCCACTACGGCGGGAACCTCGTCGACGGCGCCTACAGCCTTGGCCTGTTCGGTGACGTCCTGACCGAACTGTGCATCCGCACCGACGGCGACGAGGGCCTGTTCGCTGGCTACACGTCGGTGGCGTTCGTGGCGCCGGTGCTGGCGGGGGACGTCATCGAGGCGACCGCGACGCTCACCCGGATCGGCAACCGCTCCCGTGGCGTCACGTTCGAAGCACGCGTGGTGTGCCGGGCACAACCCGAACGTGGCCCGTCCGCGTCCGCCGTGCTCGACCCGCCGCTCGTCGCCACCACAGCGGCCGGGACCGTGGTGGTACCCGCCAAGCACTAGTCGTCTTCGTCCTCCGGGCGCAGCACCAGTTCCGGCACGAAACCGTGCTGGTAGAGGCGGCGGTCGCGGATCTCCCACGCGAACGCCATCGCGTAGAACGACGCGCCGAACACCACGATCCCCACCATCATCGCCAGGATCGACGGGGGAGCCGGGAACAGCAGCAACAACAGGGCCGGCGCGCACTGTGTCAGGCCGCGCAGCATGTGCCGCACGAACCACCACCGGCCGGTCAGATCGGCCAGCACCCACTGGGCGTAACGGGCCGGCAGCCGACGGCCGTAGGCGTAGCACAGCCACCGCCCCACCCCCGGCCGCACACCAGCCACACCCTCGATCGTACGAGGAAGGTGTCACGCCGGCCGCACACCACCTGCCCGTAGGCTGGCGCGGTGGCTGTACCCACCGTGACCGAAACCGGCGAACCGGAAACCCCGATGCCGCACCGGCGCTGGGCGCGCTGGGTGCCCGGCCGGGACACCGCACTGCGCATCGCGGCCAGCGTCGCCGGTGGTGTCCTGTGGTACCTGAGTTTCCCGCCGAGGCCGCTGTGGTTCCTCGCGCCGGTCGCGTTCTGCCTGTTCGGGCTCGCCGTGCACGGGCGCCGGGCGCGGGCCGGGTTCGGCTACGGATTCCTCTACGGCCTGGCGTTCCTGATCCCGCTGCTGCACTGGACCGGCCTGTTCGTCGGCGTCATCGCGTGGTGGCCGCTCTCGGCGTTCGAAGCGCTGTTCATCGGGTTGGGCGGCGCGGCGATCGCGGTGGTGTCCACGATGCGCGCGGCACCGGTGTGGGCGGCGCTGCTGTGGGTGGCCGACGAGGCGCTGCGGGCACGGGTGCCGTTCGGGGGACTGCCGTGGGGGAAGGTCGCGTTCGGACAACCCGACGGGATCTACGTGTCGCTGGCCGCGGTCGGCGGGACACCACTGGTCGGGTTCGCCGTGACACTGACCGGTTTCGGCCTCACCGCGCTGATCGTCACCTGGCCGCGCACCCGCCGCCCGCTGGCTTTCGCGACCGCCGCGTTGGCGATCGCGCTGCCCGTCGCGGCCGGCGCCGCCGCGTGGCCACTGGTGGGCACCGACCCCAACGCCGGCACCGCCGTCGTCGCCGCGATCCAGGGCAACGTGCCGCGCCTCGGCCTGGACTTCAACTCCCAACGCCGCGCCGTGCTCGACGACCACGTCCGGGAAACCGACGAACTCGCCGCCCAGGTCGACGCCGGCCGGCAACCGCAACCGGACCTGGTGATCTGGCCGGAGAACTCCTCCGACATCGACCCCTACGTCAACGCCGACGCCTACGCCGAGATCTCGCAGGCCGCCACCGCCATCAGGGCCCCCATCTCCGTCGGCGCCGTCGTCACATCCCAGGCGCCCGGCCCGAAGAACACCGCGATCCTGTGGGAACCCGGCAAGGGCCCGGTGCAGCAGTACGTGAAGCGGCAGTTGCAGCCGTTCGGGGAAACCATGCCGTGGCGGTCGTTCTTCGCGCACTTCAGCCCCGACGTGGCCAAGGCCGGCGACTTCGTGCCCGGCACCAAACCCGTCGTGTTCGACATGGGGCCGGCGAAGGTGGGCCTGGACACCTGCTACGAGGTCGCGTTCGACTCCGTCGTGCGGGCATCGGTCCCCGGCAGCACACTGCTCGCGGTGCCCACGAACAACGCCACGTTCGGGCTGTCCGAGATGACCTACCAACAGCTCGCGATGGACCAGGAACGCGCCGTCGAACACGGCCGCGCCGTCGTGGTCGCCGCCACCAGCGGTGTCAGCGCGATCATCCAACCCGACGGCCACATCACCAGCGAGACCGGCCTGTTCACCCCAGCCGCGCTGGTGGCGACGGTGCCGCTGCGGTCGACGACTACCCTGGCGGATCGGCTCGGTGCCTGGCCGGAATGGCTGCTGGTGGCCGGCGGGCTGCTCGCGTTGGCGTTCGGGATCGCCAGCCGTCGGGCGCGGGCCGCACGCAAGAGCTGACGTTTCCACGTTCCAGGTTCGACGGAAAAGCACGGAAAAGCGAGGGCGACACGGATGGGCCAGGGGAGTGCTGGGGAGACCCGATCGGTGCTGGTGGTGATCCCGACCTACAACGAACGGGACAACCTGGGGCCGATCGTGCGCCGGCTGCATAAGGCGCTGCCCGCGGTGGGGGTACTGGTCGTCGACGACGGCAGCCCGGACGGCACGGGTGAGCTGGCCGACGAACTGGCCGCCGCGGACGACCGCGTCCACGTGCTGCACCGCACCGAGAAAGCCGGCCTCGGCGCCGCCTACATCGCGGGATTCCGGTGGGGCCTGGAGCACGACTACGCGGTGCTGGTCGAGATGGACGCCGACGGCTCGCACGCCCCCGAGGACCTGCCCCGCCTGCTGGACGCGCTGGGCGACGCGGACCTGGTGATCGGGTCGCGCTACGTGCCCGGCGGGCGCGTGGTGAACTGGCCCAAGAGCCGCGAAGTGCTCTCCCGCGGCGTCAACGTCTACTCGAAACTCGCGCTCGGGGTGCGGATCAACGACATCACAGCCGGGTTCCGCGCCTACCGTCGCCGTGTCCTGGAGAAACTCGAACTGGACGGGGTCGCCTCGCACGGCTACTGCTTCCAGGTCGACCTGACATGGCGCACAGTGCGGGCCGGGTTCACCGTGGTGGAGGTGCCGATCACGTTCACCGAACGGGAGATCGGCACGTCGAAGATGAGCGGCTCGATCGTGCGGGAAGCGCTGCTGCGGGTCACCCAGTGGGGGCTGCGGCACCGGGTCGAGCAGGCACGCCGGTTGTTGCCCGGCGGCCGGCCTGGCGACACGGCTCGACAGGGTGGGCTCACGGACGAGGGGTGACGGTTGGGCCGGCCCGGTTCGCTGTTCAGGGCGTCCGTGTTGCCGGGTGGCCTCGGGGTGAGGCAGAAGTGATCAAGCAACCCCAGGTGTTCTCTGCTCGGGTCATCCCGCATGTTTGGCTTGCCTGGCCCTGCTGACACAGGTGGGCCGCCCGCATCCCAACCGGGACGGGGGCGGCCCACTCACCAGCGCGGGAGGCGTGGTGGTCAGTGACAGATCGGTGCTATCCGGGCAACGGTCGATCGGTCACGCGGTTCGGCTGCGTCGGCCGCGCAACTCCTCCAACCGTTCGGACAGCAACTCCTCCAACTCCGGGATGCTCCTGCGCTCCAGCAGCATGTCCCAGTGCGTGCGCGGCGCTTTCGCCTTCTTCTGCTCCGGCTCCGAGCCGTCGATCAACTTCGACACCGAGCCGTGCAGCCGGCACTCCCAGGTCGCGGGGATCTCGGCATCGTCGGAGAAGGGCACCTCGAAGTCGTGCCCCTTCGGGCACGCGTACCGGGTGCCCCGGCGCGGGGCCAGGTCGTGGTTGCGGTCGGTCTCGTAGCTGACTGCTCCGAGCCGGCTACCACGCAGTACGCGGTCGGCCATGGCGGTGTCCTTTCGCTCGGCTCAGGGCTTACACAACTAAGCAGGCCCAGGTTCTACCTCACTGAGAGCAACGAACGGGGCGGCCAGACAATTCCCGGCTCCCCGAACCGGTCGCACTCAGTGATGAGCTTCACTCGTCAACGAAGTCTTCCTCCTAAGAGAGGGAATCGCTGCGACGACATGACGCGTTATCGCCCCGTTGATGACATACATCACCCCAATGGTGGAATGACACGCGTCGGAGGGTCTGCGTGCCCGCAGGCCGCGCCGTGGGTTACCCCCGCCCTGGGACCCGCAAACATCCGAAGTCTCATCCCACACTAGCGGGTTCCCCCGGCCGGCCACCCAAGCTGGCCGGAAGTGCGTTCCCCGCCGCCTCGACCGCCTTCGCCACGTTCACCCTCGCCAGCAACACCAGCCCGACGACGAAGAACACCATCAGCGACACGATCGCCACCCGGTAGCTGCCGAAGTTCTGCAACGCGATCCCGAACAGCAGCGTCCCGAAGATGCTGCTGCCCGAACTGGACACCTCGTACAGGCTGAAGTACTCGGCCTCCATGCCGGCCGGGATCATCCCCGCGTACAGCGACCGCGACAACGCCTGCGTGCCGCCCAGCACGATCGACAACCCGATGGCCAGCGCGTCGAACGCCAACGGCTCGTGCGCCGGCAGGAAGTACGCCGCGACCACCACCCCGATCCACACCACCAGGCTCCACGCCACCACCCGTTTCGCGCCCCACCGCTGCGCGAACCGCCCCAACAGCAACGCTCCGCCGAACGCGGTGAACTGCACGATCAGGATCGCCGTCAACAGCGTGTTCTGGGTCAGCTTCAACTCCTGGCTGCCGTACTGCGCCGCCAGTGTCGTCACCGTGTTGATGCCGTCGTAGTAGATCAGGTACGCCAACAGGAACAACAACGTCATCGGGTAGCCACGCATGTGCCGCAACGTGTTGCCCAACTGGGCGAACCCGGCCGTGACCACCGAAGCGCCGCCGGTGCCGGCCTTCGCGGCGTCGCGGGGCGCGTTGCGCAGCAGCCGCAGCGGCACCAACGCGAACCCCGCCCACCACAACCCGGCCAGCCCCAGAGAGATCCGCGCCAGCTCGGCCAGGTCGCCGATGAAGAACGACAACACGAAGTTGATCGCCAACAACAGGCCGCCACCGACATACCCGGCGGCCCAGCCCAGCGACGACACGCGGTCGCGGTCGTCGGCCGCCGCGATGTCGGGCAGCATCGAGTTGTAGATGACCTTCCCGCACGTGTACGTGACGTACGCGGCGATGGTCAGCCCGACCCCCAGGCCCCAGTTCGAGCCGGTGACGAACCACATCGCCGCGCACGACGCCGCGCCGAGGAACCCGAACGTCAGCAGCATCTCCCGCTTACGCCCGAACCGGTCGGCCACCGCGCCCACCACCGGCATCAACACCACCAGCAGGAACGCGCAGAACGACGCGACATACGTGAACAGCGAACCCGGCGCGATCGGGATGCCGATGACGTGCAGGCGACCGTTCGCGCCGACCGCGTTCGTCGCCACCGCCGGTAGGTACTGGCTCAGGAACACCGCGACCACGGTCGTCTCGAACGTGTGCGCCGCCCAGCCGTACGTGTACCAGGCGAACCGTTGCCGCCGCAGCGCCGGCCCGACGAACGAGGCGCCGCCGCCCTGGGGGTTGTGCACGATCTGCCACCTTTCACGATCCGCGCAGGCCACCGAAGTGGGGCGACTGTAGCGGTTGAGCGCGTGGCACGGACCACACGGCGGCCAGGTTGATGCACAACCGGTGTGCCACCCACACGAGTGACACGAGGGGAGTGGTGGGCTGGCGTTGCGGTTGTGACAACTGTGACCAGTGCTTACGGTCGGCGGCATGATCGGTCGCGTTCTCGCCCTGGCCGGCATCACCGGTCTGCTCGTACTGATCTTTGCCATGACGGCAACCGCCGACCCGAGTCCCGACACCTGGGCCCGACTACGAGCCTGCGAATCCGGCGGCAACTACACCATCGTGTCCGCCAACGGCCGCTACTACGGCGCCTACCAGTTCAACCTCGGCACCTGGACAAGCGTCGGCGGCACCGGCCGACCCAACCAGGCCACCCCAGGCGAACAGGACTACCGCGCCCTCTACCTCTACCGCATGCGCGGCTGGCAACCCTGGACCTGCGCCACCACCCTCGGCCTCAAACCCGACGCCGACGCCGCCAGCAAACGCGCCCCCACCCACACCGACTCCGCCAAAATGGCCACCGACACCGTCCCGCCATGGCCGGGCAAGGTCTACCAGGACGGCGACTGCGCACCCGCCCTACGCACCTGGCAACTACGCATGAACACCTACGGCTACACCTTCGAAGGCACCGGCTGCTACCACGACAAAACCCGCGCCGCCGTACTCGCCCTGCAACGCGCCAACGGCATCAAGGACAGCGGCCTACTCGGCCCCAAAACCTGGACCGCCGCCTGGACCGGCACCCCACCACCACACCCGTAACGGCTCAGGTCCCACACACGTTCGGCCACGCACCCCGCGAACGCAACACCGACCGCAACACATCCGGCCGATCCGTCACCAACCCGTCCACACCCGCGTCCAACAACGCCCGCATCCGCGACTCGTCATCGATCGTCCACACATGCACCTCACGACCCAACCGCCGCGCCGACACCAACAACGACGGCGTCACCACCCGCAACCACCCATAGCCGACCGGCACCTGCGCCATCCCACCCACCACCACCCGACTCACCGGCAACCCACGCAACCGGCCACCCAACCACAACCCCAACACCGACCGCGGCCCCATCGACGTCAACACCGCCGGCCCACCCAGGCGCCGCAACCGCGCCAACCGCGCATCCGAAAACGACGCCAGACACACCCGCCCGAACGCCGCACACCGTCGCAACGTCGCCACCACCGGTTCCACCGCCGCATCCGACTTCACATCGATGTTGAACAACGCGTCCGGCAACTCCTCCAACACCGCGTCCAACCGCGCCACCGGCTCCCGACCACCCACCCGAGCACCCGACACCACCGACCACGGCAACGCCGACACCACCCCACGCCCGTCCGTGGTCCGATCCAACTCCCCGTCGTGATGCACCACCACCACACCATCCGACGTGGCCTGCACATCCGTCTCCAAATACCGGTAACCCTCGGCAGCCGCCCGCCGGAACGCGCTCAGCGAATTCTCCATCCCCGCCAGGTCGCCCAAATGCCACCCGCGATGCGCGAACGCACGAGGATAAGGCCCGGCCAGATACGGATGCGACAGCTCACTACGCACACCGACAGTGTGCACGGCACACATGGCGCCCCGATGACCAGCCCGTCACCCCGTCACGCCGTCGCCGGTCACGCCGTCGCCGGTCACGCCGTTGCCGGTCACGCCGTTGCCGGTCACTGTCCGGCGCGCCGCCGCGACCACCCCACGCCCGACAGGCATGATGCCCCCGTGCCCACCGACCAGCAGCAGCCAACGCCGCTGATCGAACCCGAACGGCTCGGTCGAACCCGCGGCGAAGCCCGCCACTGCGCCTGGTGCGGCCGACGCCTGCCCGACGACGGCAAAGTCGGCCGCCCCCGCCGCTACTGCGCGCAACCATGCCGCCAACGCGCCTACGAACGCCGCACCGCCGTGCAACGCGGGGGACTGCCAGAGGACGCCGTCATCCTCTCCGCCACCGAACTGTCCGACCTGCAGGACCGGCTGTTCCAACTACGCTGCGCCGCGGAAGACATCGGCACCGCCCTCGACGACGGCGCCACCACAACCGAACTGCGCAAACTCTCCAGCGAACTACAACACACCGCCCGCGACCTCGAACGCCTGCGCTGAGCCGCGTGCGTGCTGGCTGCTGACCTCAGTCGTTGGCCGCTCAGCCGTTGCCCAAGTCAGTCCGCCGGCCGCACCACATCACCCAACGCCCGATAAGTCCGACTCGACGCCACCGCGGCCCGCTGCTCCCGCCCAGTAGCATCAATATAATTCTGACTCGTAGCCAAACTCGCATGCCCCAACAACACCATAATCTCCGACGCGGTAGCACCATCCTCAGCCAACCGAGTCGCAAAAGTATGCCGCAACGCATGCAAACTCGCACCCCTCGGCACCCGATCATGCAAACCCGCCCGCCGAAAACACGACGACACCAAATACTCCAACGCACCCCGACCAATCGGCTCACCCCGCCGATCCCGCACCAACAACTCCGACCGCCCCCACCGCGCCAACGGAAACCGCACCCGACACGAAGCAACATAACGATCCACAATATCCACCAACACAGACTCCACCGGAATCGACCGATCCCGCGACCCCTTACCCCGCACATGCAACCGCTGCTCACCCCGCCGACCCACCAACGAACCCACCACCAACCCACGCATCTCCGCCGACCGCAACCCAGCCACCAACCCCAACGCCATCACCAACAAATCCCGCTCCGGCCACGGATCCCGCACCCGACCCACCGAACCGACAGCCCCCGAACCGACAGCCACCGCCGACAACAACCGCTCCGGCGTATCCTCACCCCGCAACGGCTTCGGCGACAGGGGAGTAGGCCGCGGCCGCGCCACCGCGGCCATCGGATTCCCCGCCAGCCACCCCTCAGCCACACAGAACATCAAAAACTGATTCCACGTCGACCAAGCCCGCGACACCGAACTACGCGCATGCCCATCCGCGAACACCCCGAACGCCACCCGCAACGACGACGGCGTCAACTCGTCCAACACAAGCTCACCCACCGGCCGCCCGACCTCAGCAGCGAACACCCCAGCCACCCCAGCCAGATCCCGCCGATAAGCCACAGTCGTATGCGGAGAATCCTTCCGCGGCCGCCGAGCCGCGAAGAACCCATCACAAGCCTCAGACACCAACATGCTGACATGGATACAGCACCCCACCGACGCACCCGCTTCGGCGGCGAACACGGCCCCTTCGGCCACTTGCGCACAGCCATCACACGTTACATTCGGAATCGGCTCGGGGACCACCATGCACCTGGGATGGGCGGCTACGCCGTCGACACCCCACGACTGGCCACCGGCATCCGATCCAAACTCTAGGCCCGCAGCACCATCAGGCCATCCGCCAGCGCATAGTCGCACTCAACGTCCTGGACTCGTCCGACTTCGCCGTCACCGCCACCCACACCCACAACGGACCCGTACTCGCCGTTGATAGCGTCGCACCATGCCGCCCGCCACCATCGTCGACCACGACCCGACCTGGCCAACCCAAGCACGACAACTCCTCAACGACGCGCATTCAGCACTCGAACCCCTCATCGGATCCGACCAATTCCGATACGAGCACATAGGCTCCACAGCGGTACCAGGACTCGCCGCCAAACCCATCCTGGACCTGCAAATCCGGATGCCGACATTGCCCAGCCTCGCCCAACTCACCGACCTACTCGCACCAACACCATTCATCCCCGAACGC
>DATBDL010000412.1:0-9680 GCA_036269975.1 Pseudonocardiaceae bacterium
GGCTGCACGCCGCCTCGCCGCCGTAGCCGGGGGCGACCAGGTCGACGACGCGGTTGTTGGGCGCGGTTCCGCCCGACGACAGCGGGGTGATGTTGTTGTTGGTCCAGCGGTCGAAACCGTATGCCTGTGCGGTCAGGCGCAACGTGTTCGTCGCGCCGACAGCGATGGCGAGCGGGTCGGTGGCCGGCGAGGACACCGTGCCGGACACGCCACTGTCGCCGGAGGACACCACGACGGTCACGCCGGCCGCGATCGCGGCGTCGTTGGCGGCGTAGAAGACGGAGTAGTTGCCCGGCCGCTGGCGGAAGCCGAAGGACTCGGAGATCACGTCGGCGTGGTCGACGACGACGGCGTGGTCGATGCCGGCGACGACCTGCGACTCGGACTCGGTGCCGGCCTGACCGCCGCCACTGGGCGGGGTGTCGATCATCGAGCTGTCCACGAGCGACGCGTCCGGCGCGAAGCCCTTGATCCGGAACGTGCAGCCGGCCGGTAGCCCGGAGAACGGCAGTTCCTTCGAGTAGTCGTAGGTCACGAGGCCCTGTCCGGCGACCGAGGACGCGTCGCCGTAGAACTCGCCGTCGCTGTCGTCCGCGGTGTAGTCGGGGGCGTCGATGACGACGTGCGAGCCGTCGGCCCGCTGGAAGTTCGGATTTCCGGCGAGATCGTTCATGCCCTCGATTGCGACGATCACGCCTTTACCCGTGGCGACCAGATCGGCCTGATTCGGATCGTTCTTCTGGTCGGTCTCGACGTGGTCCACGGACAACGCTTCCGGCTCCAGGAACGGATCGGCCGGATTCGACGGGCAGATCTTCGGGCTCAGCCGTGCCGGCGGTCCCTGCGGCACGCCGGTCGATCCGGGCGCCACGTCGATCGCGTCGTCAGGCACGATCTCCCGCACGGCGGGATTGCCCCGTAACCGGCTGACCTCGCCGGCGGACAGGTGCGCGGCGACCGCGTTCACGCTCACCAACTGCGTGACGTCGGAACCGCCGTTCGCCCTCATGTCGGAGACGATGGCCTGCTGGTCGGAACGGGTCGTCGAGGTGCGCTGGCCGCCCTGTGCCGACAAGGTCAGGTTCGCGTGCTGGTCCTTCAACACGACGATCACCGCCCCACCGGACGCGGCGCCGTCGACAGCGGGAGCGACGGTGGCGGTCGCCGCGGACGCGGGTTGCCCCAACAGCATCAGGGCGGTTCCCATGGACAGTGCGGTGGCGACGGTTAGCAGACGGGGTCGATTCACGCCAGCCCTACTTTCGTCGTGGCGAATACGCACGAGGGCCTAACTCGTGTATATGTGGGCGCGGTGCCTTAGCGAGCGTGCACCTCTGCGCGTCCACCTGCACAGCCGACAAAGGTAGTGTCACAAACCAACTAAAGTACCGTTGAAAATTAGACCGGACAGCGGATGACTATTCGGCGAATGTACCAGTCGGCCCCTCATTTGAGAGTGGACCCGCTGATCACGGGTTTGCCGCTGCCCAGGAAGAAGATGCCGGGGAAGCCGGCGGTCTCGAAACCGGCGCTCACGTTGTGGCTCAGTGTCGACGATTCGACGCTCATCGTGCCGGTGTGGTCGTTGCTGACGTAGAACACGGCACCGCCGCCCTCGTTGGCGTGGTTGTTCTCGACCAGGGTGCCCGCGATCCGGAGCGTGTAGGTGTCGCCGTCGGTGTAGATCGCGCCGCCGCTGCCGCCACCGGGGGTGCCCGGCGATGCCGGGTTCGCGCCGTTGCCGATCGCGGTGTTGCCGCTCATGACGTCGTCGAGAACGACCCAGGACACGCCGATGCTGGACAGTGCGCCGCCGTTCGAGCACGCCCCGCCCTCGAACGTGCTGTCCACGACGTAGACCGGCAGGTTCTGGTACTCGTTGAGCGCGCGGACGCCGGCACCGCCGAGATCGGGCCCGGTCGGATCGCAGCGGTTGTTCTCGAACCGCGAATTGATCACGGTGAGTCGTCCGCCGAGTGCGAAGATCGCGCCACCGCCGCCGCCGTCACCGGTGGTCTGGCCGGTCGAGTTGCCGTTGGCGAACGTCAGGTTCTGCACGGTCAGCTTGGGCTGGCTCTGGTCGTAGCAGTCCGACGAGACCTTGCCCTGCGCTGTGTCGCAGGTGTCCTGGTAGAGGATGCGGCGCGCGCCGGCACCGCTGAGCGTCACGAGGCCGCCGCCGTCGATGACGACGGTCGGACTGGTGTTGCGGATCTTGGCCGTCGCGCTGAGCGTGATCGTCACTGGTGCCGGGCCGCACGAGAAGGTGATCACGCCGCCCGCCGCGACCGCGCCGATCACGGCCGCCGATGTGCAGCTCGCGGCCGTGCCGGTGCCGATGACGTGGGTCGGGTGCGACGTGTCGACGGGCTGGGCGGCGGCCGGGATCGCGGCGTGACCGTTCGGGTTGCCGGCGGGCGCCGCCGGCTTGGGTACGGCCGGCGGCGGCGGTTTCGTCGTCGTCGTGGTGGTCGCCGGAACCGTGGTGGTGGTCGTCGTTGTCGTGGGCGCCGCGGACGTGGTGGTCGTGACGGGAGTCGGGGAGGTACGCGCCGCCAAGGCCGTCCCGCCGATCCGGCCGGCGCAACCGGCGGACAGCAGGGCGATGGCGGCGAGGGGGATGGCCGATCGGGGACGCATGTCAGCTCCGGACGGCCGTGACGATCCAGGACCGCGAGTCGAAGTAGATGCCGGGCGGGTCCGGTTCGGCCTCGTCCTCCGACCAGTCCGACCAGTGGGTCTCGCCGGTTTCGTCATCGGGCGCCGCGGCCTCGTCGGGCTCGTCGATGGTCGGCTCGGGCTGGCCCATGATTTCGTGTGCCGCGAGGGCGAGGCGCAGCCGTTGCAGCGCGGGCGCGCGCTCGTCCGGATCGAGGGTGGCCAGCAGGTCCCTGGTACTGCGCAGGCCAACGGTCAGGTCGTACGCGGTGGCGACGTCCGGCCCGTAGCAGACCGGTACGTGCACGTGGGTGGCCGTGACCTCGTCGAACCCGGCGGCCTCCAGGATGTCGGCCACCTCGGCGGGATCGGCGAGCGCGAACGCGCCCGGTCCCTTCGCTGTTGGCGCCGGCACACCGAACGCTTCGGCGACGGAGGTGGACCACTCGTTGCGTTCCCTTGCCTGCCACACGATCAGCACCAGCCGGGCACCCGGCCGCAGCGCGCGCCCGATGTTGGTGAACGCGGCGACCGGATCGTCGAAGAACATCGACCCGAACCTGCTGAGGCAGACGTCGAAGTCGGCGGCCGGGAACTCGTGTACCTGGGCGTCGGCCCGGATGAAGGTCACGTTGTCGAGGCGCTCGTAGACGCTCATGCCGCGCGCCCGGTCCAGCATCTCATCGGACAGGTCGACGCCGACGACGCTGCCGTCCACAGCGGCCCGAGCAGCCTCCCGTGTGGACTCACCGGTGCCGCACCCGATGTCCAGCACGCGGTCGCGCGCCTCGATGGCCGCGACCGCCCGGAATCGCTCGTTGTGTCGGGCGATCTCGTTGTCGATCAACGCCGAGTGCTTGGTCCGATGCGCACCGCTCGGCCCGTTCCATTCCTCGGCCTGCGCCGCGTTGGGCATGCCGGTCCCCCGTACCTCGTTCGGCGGAATGTCCTGCGTCACCCCGGCACTCTGGCACGTCCGGACCGAACAGGGGAGAGCAGGTGGCGATTACGCCATGCCCATGACACCACGATCACGCTGATGACGAGGGTGAGCACGTTGAGTAGCGCCTCGAACGCGCCGCCGGCACCGCTGGTCCAGATGCCGTGCTCGATGTCGTACAGCACGTCCATTCCGAACAGGTAGCCGCCGGCGCCGGCGCTCAACAGCAGCCAGAGCAACGAACTGGGCCGCGTGCGGGTCAGTTGCACGGCCGCGGCGACCAGGCAGAACGCCAGCCAGGCATCGGCGAGCGGAAACGCGTTCTCGAAATCGTAGTAGCCGTGGGTGGCGTTGCTGGCGACCAGCGAGCGATCCGCATACCAGGCGATCCAGTACGAAGCGGTGAGCACGGACGCCGCGAGCAACAGCACCCGCATCGCCCGCCACGACCTCGGCCTCGGGTCGTCGAACTGGGTCATCCGGTCTCCTTGACGCTCACGTTCGCCACCGCAGCAACGCGTCCGCGCTCGACGCGTTGACCACCCGGTCGGCCGGGATCTGATGTTCTTCGGCGCGGACGCAGCCGTCGTGTTGCCAGTCGAGCTGGCCGGGTGCGTGCGCGTCGGTGTCGATGGCGAACACGCAACCCAGTTCGACCGCCATCCTCAGCAGCGGGTCCGGCGGGTCGCGGCGTTCCGGCCGACAGTTGATCTCCACCGCGACACCGTGCTCCCGGCACGCCGTGAATACCCGCTCGGCGTCGAACTCGGACTCCGGTCGGCCACGGCGGCCGGCGAGTCGTCCGGTGCAGTGGCCGAGCACGTCCACGTCCGGGTTGCGGATCGCCGCCAGCATCCGCGCGGTCATCAGCGCGCCGGGCATGCGCAGCTTCGAGTGCACGCTCGCCACGACCACGTCGAGCCGGCCGAGCAGATCCGGCCGCTGGTCGAGCGAGCCGTCGTCGAGTATGTCGACCTCGATGCCGGTGAGCAGCCGAAACGGCGTCAACTCCGCGTTGAGCCGGTCGATCAGCCGGAGCTGCTCCGCCAGCCGTTCCGCGGTCAGGCCGTTGGCGACGGACAGGCGGGGCGAGTGGTCGGTCAGCGCGACCCACTCGTGGCCGAGTTCCCGCGCGGCCGCCGCCATCTCCCACGGTGGGCTGCCACCGTCGGACCAGTCCGAATGCGTGTGGCAGTCGCCGCGCAGCGACGCCCGCATGGCGGTCGGCGTCGTCGGCGGACTCTCGGCAAGGAGGGTGGCCAGGTAGGTCGGGGTCGCGCCGGCCGCTGCCTGTTCGATCGCCAGTGCCGTCGCCGGGCCGATGCGCGGCAGATCCTGGAGCGTGCCGTCGCGGACGTGCGCGGCGAACTCGGACCGCGGCAGATCCGTGAGCACCTCGGCCGCGTGCCGGAACGCGCGCACCTTGTAGGTCGGCGCGCCGGCGCGTTCGAGCTGGAACGCGATCTGCCGCAACGCGCGGATCGGGTCCATGTACATGTCTTCATCAGCATCTACGATCGGATGATGATAGATCGGGCCTGGTCCGGCCGGCAGTGAGCAACATCGAAGCAGACCCGGCCGAGGTGACGTGCCGGCCGACGAGCGGTTCGGCCGGTCCGTCCGTCGAGGTGCTCCAACCGCGTGCCGTGCCGCTGGGCGGCCCGCGCGCCATGACCGTGCGGCGGACCCTGCCGCAGCGCTCCCGGTCGCTGATCGGCGCGTGGTGCTTCGCCGACCACTACGGGCCGGACGACGTCAGGGCCGGCGGCGGCATGGACGTCGCGCCGCATCCGCACACCGGCCTGCAGACCGTGAGCTGGCTGTTCGCCGGTGAGGTCGAGCACAGGGACAGCCTCGGTACCCACGCGCTGATCAGGCCGGGCGAGCTGAACCTGATGACCGGCGGGCACGGGATCTGCCACTGCGAGGTGTCCACACCGGACACGGCGGTACTGCACGGGGTGCAACTCTGGGTGGCCCTGCCGAACGCGGACCGGGACGCGCCGCGCGATTTCCAGCACTACGCACCGGAATCGGCCGAACTGGACGGCGCGACCGTACGGGTGTTCCTCGGCCGTCTCGCCGGCCAGATTTCGCCGGTACGCACGTACACGCCGTTGTTGGGCGCGGAGATCGTGCTCGCGCCGGGCGCCCATGTCACGTTGGACGTCGATCCGGCATTCGAGCACGGCGTCCTGGTGGACACCAACAGGATCGACCTCACCGGCGCCGGGCTGATCGCGGGGGAACTGGGCCGCATCGGCGTCGGCGCGCGGGAGATGAGCCTGGTCAACCCGACCGACAGGGCGAGCAGGGTGGTCGTGCTCGGTGGGCCGCCGTTCGGCGAGGAAATCGTGATGTGGTGGAACTTCGTCGGCCGCAGCCACGACGAGATCGCCGGGTTCCGGGACGACTGGCAGCAGGAGTCCGAGCGGTTCGGCCGGGTGACCGGCTATCCGGGCGACCGACTGCCCGCTCCCCCGCTGCCCGGTGGGAAACTGCGCCCGCGCGGAAATCCCTAGCAGCTATTCGGCACGCTCAGGCTGTGATTCGGATCGTAGTAGGAATCCGGATTCTCGCTGTCGGGCCCGCCGTTGGTAGCCGGGTTGGCGATGGCGGGCGCGAGAAAGCCCTTCGTCGACTGCGAACAGGCCATCGAGTCGTAATATGCCTGCGTACTGTGCACGAAAAGGCCCTGCGAACCGGCGGTCATCCGCTTGTCCGCAACGTATTCGTAGTCCTCGGCGACGTGCTGTAAGGCGACGATCTGCCATGGCTGCGTGATCTGCTTCGGATCGGTCGGCGCGAACGGGAAAGCGAACACGTAATTGGTGTGCACGAGCAGTTCGCCGTTGGAATCGATCGAGAACGACATCGACCCGTTCACCTTCACCGGGGCCGGCAGCAGTTGGAAGCCGGTGGCCAGCAATGTGAGGCCGCCGCCACGGTCGGGCGTGTACCGCGGATCGGCGAGCGTCTTCTGTTCGTCCGTCCGCGCGTCGGGTGCCAGCAACGACAGGTAGGTCGACGTGTCGTGATCGACGAGCATCCTCGGATCGAGATGCGACGCGACCAACACCTGCTTCACCAGGTTCAGCGCGGTCGTCACCTGCGCGGCCGAGTAGCGCCCGACCGCGGTCGCCGCAGGCGGCACGATGCCGGCGGCACCGTCGGACCAGCCCGCGGCCGGGGTGTTGCCGAACGGCTCGTTCAGGTTCAGCGGCGTGTCCTGGCGGACGGTCGGCGTGGCCGTCGGCACGATCGGTGGTGCCTGCGTCGTCGGCGTCGGAGTCGTTGTCCACGGATGCTTGACGAGCACCAGCAACGCGCCGACGACCACGATGACGGTGATCGTCGAACGCAGCCGCGGTGACCGCCTGGTGCGGGTGCCGACGGGCGCGGGGGCTCTGCGGGCCTGCCTGCGGGCGACCTTGGCCGCCTTCTTCGCCCACCCGTCGTCGATCAGGTCCGGATGGTTCTGGAACATCCAGTCCTGGTCTTCCCCGTTGTCGGGCACGTCGAACCTCCCAGGAGCGCCCAGCGCGCGACCGGTAGATCGATCAGGTCCGGCTGGGCGTTAGCCGCCCTGAATAACGGTTCGGTGCGTTCGTCCGCCTGTCGGCGCGCGGCTCAGTGCGCGGCTCGGTGCGCGGCGACGATGGGCACGCCCTGGCGGCGCAGGTCGGCGAGGTTCGGGTCGGTTTCCGGTGCGTCGGTGACGATGCCGGCGACATCGGCCAGTGCCAGCACGGTGTAGCGGGAGGCGGCGCCGATCTTCTCGGCGCTGGCCAGCACGTAGGTGTCGGCGGCACGGCCGGCCAGTGCCCGCTTCATCGCGGCCTCCTCGGCGTCGCCAGTGGTCAGGCCCTCGGTCGGGTGCACGCCGGTGACGCCGAGCAGGAACACGTCGGCCGAGATCGTGTTCGCGGCGGACACGGCGACCGCACCGCACGTGACGGCGGAGTGCTTGAACAGCCGGCCGCCCAACAGGAACACGTCGATCGACGGATGGTCCAGCAGCGCCGCCGCGATGGTCGGACTGTGGGTGATGACGGTGCAGGCCAGGTCACGCGACAGTGCGCCGATGACGGCGAGGGCAGTCGTGCCGCCGTCGACGAGCACCGTGCTGCCCGGCAGCACGAGGCGGGCCGCCCGAGCGGCGACGCGTCGCTTGCTGGCCGGTTCGACGCCGGTACGGGTGGCGTAGTCGGCCAGCGCGGGCGAGACCGGCAGGGCACCGCCGTAGACCCGCTGACACAGGCCGGCGGCGGCGAGTTCACGCAGGTCACGGCGCACGCTGTCCTCTGAGAGGCCCAGCTCGGCCGCCAGGTCCTTGGCGACGAGTTTGCCGTCCCGGCGCAGCCGGTCGAGCAGCAGATCACGACGTTCGGCGGCCAGCATGCCGATTCCTTCCTGGTTTTGCACGATCATGCACTATCCTGGCGACATGAGCCAGCTACCCGGTATCGACGTGCCGGATCATCGCGGCCGCACCGGACTGGACCAGGCCGGCCGCGACCTGGTCCGCAATCCCGACGTCGTCGTCCGGGACGTGGCGCTGACCAGCGCGGGCTGGCATGTCCTGCGCCGCACCACGTTCGACTACCGCCGCCGCGACGGGCACTGGACGCGCCAGCAGCGCGAGACGTACGACCGGGGCGACGGCGCCGTGATCCTGCTCTACGACCCCGATCGCCGGACGGTCCTGCTCACCCGCCAGTTCCGGTTCCCCGCCTACGTCAACGACCACCACGACGGCATGCTCATCGAGGCGGCTGCCGGCCTGCTGGACGACGACGACCCGGCGACCGCGATCCGCCGCGAGGCCGGCGAGGAGCTCGGTGTCCGGGTCGGCACGCTGCGGCACGTGTTCGACGCCTACATGAGCCCCGGCTCGGTGACCGAACGGCTGCACTTCTATGCCGCGTGTTTCACCGGGGCGGACCGTCTCGGTGCCGGCGGCGGGCTGGCCGACGACGGTGAGGACATCGAGGTGCTCGACCTGCCGTTCGACGACGCACTGGCGATGGTCGCGGACGGCCGTATCGTGGACGGCAAGACGATCATGTTGTTGCAGTGGGCCGGATTGGACGGTCCGTTCCAGGGAGGGAGCGCGTGATGCGGATGCACGTCCACGAGTGGGGCAGCGGGCCGGAAGTGGTGCTGGTGCACGGCGGGCTGCTCGGCGGCCGGGATGCATGGCAGGCTCAGCGGCCGCTGACCGAACGCTGGACACTGCTGGCCCCGGACCGACCAGGCCACGGTGATTCGCCGCCGGGCCGCCAGGACTTCGAGCCGGAGTCGATGATGCTGGCGACGCAGTTGCTGGACCGCCCGGTGCACCTCGTCGGCATGTCCTACGGCGGCATCGTGGCGATGTACGCGGCGGCGATCCGGCCGGCGAACGTGCTTTCGCTGACCGTGATCGAGCCGCCCTGCTCCGGCGTCGCGCGTGGTGTGCCGGTCACGGACGCCTACGGCAGGGAACTGCGCGCGCTGATCGAGGACACCGAGCAGACTCCCGCCGAGGCATTGAACCGGTTCTTCCCGGCCATCGGCGTGCCGCTACAGGTCGACGAGCCACTGCCGCCGGTGCTGGAGCGGGGTGTCCTACAGTTGATCGGCGCGCGGCCGCCGGACGAGGCCGATCCACCCCTGGAGTTGTTGCGCCAGGCAGGTTTCCCGATTCTCGTCGTGTCCGGCGACCACCTGCCGGCCAACGAGGTCATCTGCGACACGATCGCGGAGCAGACCGGTGGGAAACGCGCGATCGTCCGCGGCTACGGGCATCTCATCCCGGATTCCGGCGAGCCGTTCAACAAGCTGCTGGAACAGCACTTCACGGCGCGGTGAGCACGACCGGTCCGTCCTCGGTCACGGCGACCGTGTGCTCGACGTGGGCGGCCCGGCTACCGTCCACTGTGCACAGTGACCAGCCGTCCGGCCTGATCCGGTAGCGGTCGCGGCCGCCCGCCATGAACATCGGCTCGATCGCGATGACGAGGCCGGGTCGCAGCGGCAGGCCACGGCCGGGCTGGCCCTCGTTGTAGACCGGCGGGTCCTCGTGCATCCGCCTGCCGAC
>DATBDL010000413.1:0-11214 GCA_036269975.1 Pseudonocardiaceae bacterium
TCGCCGACGGCACGGTGTTGGCCGTCGGCGGCGAAGCGACCAGTGACCAGGACGTGGTGACCACCGGTGTGTTGCCGGCCGAGATCTGGAACCCGAACACCGGTGCGTGGACGACGGTCGCGTCGATGAGCGCCGGCCGCAACTACCACTCGACCGCGGTGCTGATGCCGGACGGCCGGGTGTTGGTGGCCGGCGGCGGTCATGTCGCGGACGACAGCGGGCAGGGCGAGTTCAGCGAGCAGATCTACTCGCCGCCGTACCTGTCCAACGGGCCCCGGCCGGCGATCACGTCGGCGCCGACGTCGGCCAGTTACGCGTCGACGATGTCGGTCAGCACACCGGATGCCGCGTCGATCACCGGCGTGAACCTGGTCTCGATGGGCGCCGACACGCACCAGGGCGACATGGACGAGCACTTCGTCCCGCTGAACTTCACCGCGACCGCCAACGGCCTCACCGTGCAGACGCCGGCGAGTTCCGCGCTGGCGCCGCCCGGCTACTACATGTTGTTCCTGGTCAACAACAAGGGCGTGCCGTCGATGGCGGCAACCGTTCGCATCACGGCGACGCCGGCCGCCCCGCCGGACGCGCCGGCCAACGTGACCGCCACCGCCGGCAACGGCTCTGCGTCGGTGCTGTGGTCGGCACCGGCCGACGGCGGCAGCCCGATCACGTCGTACACCGTGACTCCGTACGTCGGTTCGGTCGCGTTGACGCCGACCGTCGTCACCGGCAATCCGCCGGCCACCGGCGCGACCGTGACCGGGCTGACCAACGGCACCGCGTACACGTTCGCGGTCACCGCGACGAACTCGGCCGGCACCGGCTCGCCATCGGTGCCGTCCGCGCCGGTGACGCCGTCCGGCACCGTTGTGCCCGGATTCGTGCAGCAGGCGTCCGCGCACGCTGGTGACGTGAAGAGCCTGACCGTGACGCCGTCGTCTACGGTGACCTCAGGCAACCGGATGGTGGTCGAGGTCGCCACGTGGGGGCAGGGCGGTCCGGGCACCGCGAACGTCACCGACTCGGCCGGCGACCACTACGTCGAGCTCACGCACTTCACCGGTTCGGACGGTGCCGAACTGAGCGTGTGGAGTGCCCCGATCACGCTGGGCGGCGGTACGCGTCCGGTCGTCACCGCGACGCCGACGGCGGCGGCCGACGTCGGCGTCGCGGCGCTCGAATACTCCGGACTGTCCACTGTGAACGACACGTCCGTCATGGACACGTCCGCCCACGCGACCGGCAAGACGTCCACCGCGGCAACGGTGTCCTCGGGGGCGACACCGGCCACCGGGGCGGCCAACGAGCTTGCCATCGGCGTCTACGCCGACTCCGGCTTCGGTGACACCCTCAAGCCGGGCGCCGGCTTCACCGGCCGTGTGAACGTGGCACCGGACGGCGACATCGAGTTTCTTGCCGAGGACGGCGTGGTCGGCCAGGGCGGGCAACCGGCCGCGACCGTCGGAACGGGAGCGAAGACCATCTGGCTGCTGGGCACCATGGTGCTCAAACACTCGTAAGTCGATCGCAGGTCCTGGGCTGGCCGGCCGACAACCGGCCAGCCCAGCGGTTTCCCGTTAGCTGTGCTTGATCGTCAGTGCGTAGAACTGCACCTTCGCGCCGATCGTCGAGCTGCTGCCGGACGACTGGTCGTAGTCGCCCGCCTTGAAGTACATCGGGAGACCGTTGAACGACGACGGCATCGTGAAGGTGTGGTTGGTGCCGTTGAGGTTCAGGCCGATCGTGTTGTTGTTGGTCAGGCTGATCACGTAGTTGAACTTCGTGCCCACCGGGACGTTCCCGACTGTGTGCAGGACCTCGTTGCCGCCGGCGGGCGTCTGCTCGATCGCCATGACGACGTTGCCGTTCTTGTAGTAGAACAGCTCTAGCAAGGGCTTGGTCGAGCCGCTGTTGTCGCCGAGGTGGATCTGGCCGATGGCGACGTGGTCGGGGATCAGGGTCGCCTTGACCGTGGCGGTCAGCGTGTGGCTGCCCGGCGGCAACCAGTTGGCCGCGGTGCCGTTCGAGTTCATCTCACGCAGCTCGGACCGTGAGAAACTCGAGTTCGGTGTCGTGACGCCGTTCTCGGGGTCCCAGAAGCTCATCGAGCCGTCGGTCTTGTTGGTGAAGAAGAAGCTGTCCTGGAACCCGGTCGACCCCTTCAGCCGTGCCGGCGAGATGGTGGTCGGTGAGCCGGGGGAGCCGACCGGCTCCTGCAACTCCCAGACGGTTAGGTTGAAGTTCCCACCAGGGGCGACCGTGGTGGACAGTGCCGGAGCGACCAAGGCGGCGGAAGCCTGGCCTGCGATGCTCATGCTGATGGCGGGCACTGCGAGTGCCACGATCGCTACGGCCGTGGCGCCGAGTGCGCGGCCTCGGATCTGACGGTGCGACATGACGTCTGTGTCCTTCGCTCGGTGTGTGAACTGGCCTCCACTGGTGGTGCCGTACTGCCGCTGCGCGGGTTCATGTATGTGAACGTGTGACGGTATATTGGCGGGCGTCACATATGCGGCATTCGCAAGTTAACTGCGCACGGCCACTCATGTCAACGGGAGACAATGCGCGGCAGGGCTACCAGTTATTAACACATCAGGCCCTTGCCGAGTGGAGTTGCTAAGCCTGAGCTTATCAGTTTAGACTGACGACATGGTCGAGCTGGATGTCAACCGTGTTGCCGGCGCGTTGTTCGTGAGTGTCGGCCTGTTGCGGCGGCGGTTGCGACAGATCCGGGTCGAGGGTGAGCTCTCGTTGCCCGAGACGGCGGCGCTGGCCAGGCTCGACCACGGCGGCCCCACCACCGCCACGGCGCTGGCACGGCAGGAACAGATCAGCCCGCAGTCGATGGGGGCGACCCTCGGCGCACTCGAGTCCCGCGGCCTCGTCACCAAGAGTCCCGATCCGGCCGATGGCAGGCGGATCGTGCTGTCGCTCACCGACGCGGGGCGGCAGGTCTTGCGGGACAAGCGAAGCGCGCGCACCGAACTGCTGGCGCACGCGTTGTCGACCGGGTTCACCAAGGCGGAGCTCGTCCAGTTGATGGCGGCCGCTCCGCTGATCGAGCGATTGGCGCAGCACATCTGATGACCACAACGGACCGATACCAGTGGACAGCATTGGCGAACACGACAGCAGCGGTGTTCATGTCGGCACTGGACGGTTCCATCGTCCTGATCGCGATGCCGGCGATCTTCCGCGGCATCCACCTCGACCCGCTCGCGCCCGCCAACATCGGCTATCTGCTGTGGATGATCATGGGTTACCGGCTGGTCCAGGCCGTGCTCGTGGTCACCGTCGGCCGGCTCGGCGACATGTTCGGGCGGGTCAAGATCTACAACGCCGGCTTCTCCGTGTTCACGATCGCGTCGGTCCTGCTGTCCTTCGACCCGTTCAACGGCGGGGCGGGAGCGCTGTGGCTGATCGGCTGGCGGATACCGCAGGCCGTCGGCGGCGCCATGCTCACCGCCAACTCGGCCGCCATCCTCACCGACGCGTTTCCCGTGCACCGGCGCGGTTTCGCCCTCGGCACCAACCAGGTCGCCGCGCTGGCCGGCCAGTTCATCGGACTCGTCGCCGGTGGCCTGCTCGCCGCGGTGGACTGGCGGGCGGTGTTCTGGGTCAACGTGCCGGTCGGCATCTTCGGCACGGTGTGGGCGTACCGCACGTTGCGCGAGACGGGGGAGCGGGCCGGCGGCCGGATCGACTGGTGGGGCAACATCACGTTCGGCGTCGGCCTGTCCGCGGTGCTGGTCGCCGTCACCATCGGCCTGCAACCGTACGGCCATCACACCATGGGCTGGACCAATCCGGCCGTGGTCGGCCTGCTCGTCGGCGGCGTCGCGCTGCTCGCCGCGTTCGTCGTGATCGAGAAAACCGTTGCGGCACCGGTGATCCAGCTCAGCCTGTTCCGCATCAGGGCGTTCACCGCCGGTAACGTCGCCGGCTTGGCGATGTCGATCGCACGCGGTGGCATGCAGTTCGTGCTCATCATCTGGCTACAGGGCATCTGGCTGCCGCTGCACGGCTACGACTACAGCGACACCCCGCTGTACGCCGGCATCTTCCTGCTGCCGCTGACCGCGGGCTTCCTGGTCGCAGGGCCGGCGGCCGGCACGCTGTCCGACCGGTTCGGCTCGCGAGGGCTGGCCAGCGTCGGCGCGCTGTTGTTCGGTGCCAGCTTCGTCGGCCTGCTGTTGCTGCCGGTCAGCTTCCCGTACTGGGCGTTCGCGGTGTTGATCGCGGGAAACGGCATCGCGAGCGGCATGTTCGCGTCGCCGAACTCGTCGTCGATCATGAGCAGCGTGCCGGCGAACCAACGCGGTGTGGCGTCGGGAATGCGATCGACGTTCCAGAATTCCGGGACCGCGCTGTCGATCGGAGTGTTCTTCTCGCTGATGATCGCCGGTCTCGCGAGCAACCTGCCGAACACGCTGGCCACCGGCTTGCAGCAGCAGGGCGTGTCGCACGCGGTGGCGACGCAGGTCGGCGCGCTGCCACCGGTGTCGTCGTTGTTCGCGGCCATTCTCGGCGTGAATCCGGTGCAGCACCTGCTCCAGCCCAGCGGTGCGCTGGCGAGGCTGCCGCTGGCCAACCAGCAGGCGCTCACCGGCCGCACGTTCTTCCCCAACCTGATCAGTGGTCCGTTCCACCAGGGCTTGGTGGTCGTGTTCGCGGTGGCCGCGGTCCTCGCCGTGCTGTCGGCGGTGGCCTCCCTGCTGCGCGGCACGGGTGTCGTCGCGGAACGGCCGCACGCGGTCGTCGACGTCAAGGGGGACTGACGGTCACTTCGGCGGGTCGGCGTCCCTTGGCAGCCGGCTCGGCGGGCGCAGCGGCGCGATCGGGGTGGACGGCCAGCGGCGGTCACCGCTCCACAGCGCAGGCGGGGCGTCCAACGCCTTCGCCAGCGCCAGCGCGACCGTGTCGTAGTTGACGCGCCAACCTCGAAAATGCGGCCATGCCTGGTCGGCGGTGCGGTCGGCCGGGTAGCCGAGGCCGGTCAGCATCGCCACGGCCGACTCGAACTCCGGATAGCCGATGGAGATGTCCGTGTTCGGGTCGGGGTCGTCGGCGGTCGGCAGGCGCATCGTCCGCGCGACCTGGTTGAGTGCGACGAAACCCATCCGCAGGCACAGCCGGGACGACTGTTTCGGCTCGCTCTCCGGTGCCAGCGACAGGTGCAGCGCCGCCGCGTCCATCACGGCGAGCACCGACGTCAGCCAGTGCGACAGCAGGCGTGGCGAGCGCAGCCGTACCAGCGTCAGGTACGTCGTGTGTGACTCGGCGACCTCGGCCGACCAGCGTTCCCACGCGTCGAACAACTCGTTGAGCACCGGCCGGGTGTCGCCGTCGTAGATGCCCCACCGCGTCCGTGCCAGGATCTCAGGGCCCCACGCCGGCACACCCGCCCGCGAGATCAGCAGCGTCACCTGGGTCTCGCGGCGGTTGAACGCCGCGTACAGCGTTGGCAGGTAGCCGACCTGCAGGCCGACCACGATGAGACCCGTGTACGCGGCGATGTAGTCCACTGTGGCGCTGCTGGTGTTCGTCGGGGCGGCATAACCGAGCGTGAAGATCGACGAGCCTGCCTCGCTGAACGGGTGTGCCAGCGTGTCGGTCACCATCGGCAGCAGCACCAGCCCGTAGCCGATCACCAACAGGCCGATCCACACCCCGAGCCGCACCAGCAGGCTGACCGGCGCCTGCCAGGCCAGCACCCGGTCCCGCGTCGCGAAGTCCCGCACCCGCGACGTCGCCAACTGGAACGTCCTGTCGACGACGTTCTCGCACCCACGGGACACCCGCGAGTCGATCGCCCTCGGCACCACCAGCGTGCCGACGACGCTGACCGTGCTACCAGCCAGGATGACGATGCCGACGGCGAAGCCGAACCACCGCAGCGCGACCTGGAGTGCCATGATCGGGCACAGTAGCCGCCGAGCCGTGCGAACGCCCAGCCAAGTGGTCGGCTCTGGAAGTCCCCCTCGGTTCAGCGCAGCGACACGGCGAATTCGGTGTCCGGCCCGGCTCCCCGGTTGGCGGGGTTGAAGACCAGCACGCTGCGCACGCCCCCGGACGGCTGGCGATGCTGCTCCGACGCCCAGGCGAACAGGGCCTCGATGGCGATTTCGGCCTGGGCGCCCCCCGTTCCGGGGGCGTCCTGGCGGACGAATGCCTCCTGGTGCGCGGGCTCGGTGCGGAGCGTGAGGTCGGGGAACCTGGCCGCGATCTCGTCTGCCTGGTCGTCGGGGACGGGCCAGCACCACTCGACCGGGCCGTCGCTGTCCCCGCTCACCTCTCCGTAGAAGATCGTGAAGGGTGCTCCGGCGATCCCCTCGATCCGGGCGACGCCGCCACGGGCGAGCCGGTGGATGAACAGCTCCCGACTCATCGGAATCAGGTCGTCCTCGTGCAGCCTCCGTATGAGGCTGAGCAGGCTGCGGGCGGGGATGTCGCGGACGGTGACCTCGTACATGGCGGACTTCCTTCCGTGAAGGCGGTCAACGAGGTGGCCGACGAGTACTCGCTGGGCGGCGTGCTCGGCATCGGTCCCGGCCCAGTAGGCGCGGATCTCTTCGGCGGCCGTCGCCGAGTCCAGGGCCAGCATGTCCCTGATCCGGGCCAGTGGTACGCGGATCCGGCGCAGCGAGGCCACCACGCGGGCCCGTTCCAACTGCGTGTCCGCATACCAGCGGTAGCCGGTCTCCGCGTCGACCTGGTCCGGGACCAGCAATCCGAGCTCGTCGTACAGACGCAGTGCCTTGGGCGAGAGCCGCGACAGACGTGCGAACTCACCGATGCTGAGCAGGCTCATCACGGCTCCCTCGTGCCGGGCGGCTGCCCGGTCACGACCACTATGCGGCTTCCCCAAAGGTGAAGGTCAACAGCACTTCCGAAGCCGACCGCTAAGCCACCGCCTGGACTCCCTTGCCCAGCACCACGATGCCGGCCGGGCTGACGTGGTAATGCTGCCGGTCGCGGGCGAGGTCGACGCCGATGTGCGCGCCCGGCGGCACGACGACGTTCTTGTCCAGGATCGCCCTGCGCACCACCGCCCCCGCGCCGACCCGGACGCCGTCCAGCAGCACCGATCCCTGCACCACCGCGCCGCTGTCCACGGTGACACCTGGCGACAGCACCGACTCCACCACCTGCGAACCGGAGATGATGCAGCCGTTGCTGATGATCGACTGGCTGGCCGTGCCACCCTCGACGAACTTGGCGGCGGCCCGCTGCACCGGGTGCGCCAGGATCGGCCAGCGCCGGTTGTAGAGATTGAACACGGGGTGGGTGGAGATCAGTTCGGCGTGCGCGTCGTAGTAGCCGTCGATGGTGCCCACGTCGCGCCAGTAGCCGTGATCGCGTTCGGTCTCGCCGGCCACGTGGTTGCTGCCGAAGTCGTACACGGCCGCCTCACCGGCCGCGACGAGTGCCGGGATGATGTCGCGGCCCATGTCGTGCCGTGACGACTCGTCGACCGCGTCGGCCTTCAGCGCGTCGATCAGCACCCGCGTGGTGAACAGGTAGTTGCCCATCGACACGAACGTCTCGTCCGGCGAGTCCGGCAGGCCGGGCGGATCGGCCGGCTTCTCCAGGAATCCGGTCATCCGGCCGTCCACATCGGACTGGATCACGCCGAAGGAGCTGGCCTCGGCGCGCGGCACCTTCAGCCCGGCCACGGTCACGCCTGCCCCGGACTTCAGGTGCTCGTCCATCATCTGCCGTGGGTCCATGCGGTAGATGTTGTCCGCGCCGAACACCGCGATGTAGGCGGGCGATTCGTCGTAGACCAGGTTCAGGCTCTGGTGGATGGCGTCGGCGCTGCCCTGGTACCAGCGCGGGCCGAGGCGCTGCTGCGCCGGCACCGGTGTCACGAACTCGCCGGTCAGCGACGACAGCCGCCACGTCAGGCTGATGTGCCGGTCCAGCGAGTGCGACTTGTACTGGGTGAGCACGCAGATCCGCCGCACGCCGCCGTGCACCAGATTGGACAGCACGAAGTCGATCAGCCGGTGTACCCCGCCGAAGGGCACGGCCGGCTTCGCGCGGTCGGCGGTCAGCGGCATCAGTCGCTTGCCCTCACCGCCGGCCAGCACGATGCCGAGGATGTCCGACCCGTCGTTCACGACGACCTCCCGCAGCTCTCGTAGATCCGCAACGTTCGCAGCGCGATCGCGTCCCAGCCGAACTCACGCACCGCCCGCTCCCGGCCGGCCTTTCCCATCGCGGCGGCCCGTTCCGGGTCGGCGAGCACTTCGTCGAGGTTCCTGGCCAACGCCGCCTCGAACGCGGCCGGGTCCGTTTCGTCGTAGTGCGCCAGCAGCCCGGTCTCACCGTCGACCACCACCTCGGGGATGCCGCCGACGTCACTGGCGACCACCGCGGTCCCGCACGCCATCGCCTCCAGGTTCACGATGCCCAGCGGCTCGTACACCGACGGGCACGCGAACACGGCCGCGTGCGTGAGCAACTGGATGACCTCGTTCCTGGGCAGCATCTCGGGAATCCACAGCACGCCGTCGCGGTCGGCCCGCAGTTCGGCGACGAGACCACGGAACTCGGCGTCCAGCTCCGGCGTGTCCGCCGCACCGGCACACAAGACGAGCTGAACGCTCCTGGAGAGTGCGGCAGCCGCCCGCAGCAGGTGTGGCACGCCCTTCTGCCGGGTGATCCGGCCGACGAACAGGACGTACGGCCGGTTCGGGTCGATGCCGTGCTGGCGCAGCGCGTCGGTGCGTTGGTCGGGTTGGTACAGCTCGGTGTCGATGCCGTTGCGCACCACGTGCACGCGATCCTCGGCCAGGTCCGGATACGCGGTCAGCACGTCCGCCCGCATGCCGTCGCTGACCGCGATCACGGCGTCGGCCGCGTGGTAGGCGTCCCGCTCGATCCACGACGACACCCGGTAGCCGCCGCCGAGCTGTTCGGCCTTCCACGGCCGCAACGGCTCCAGCGAGTGCGCCGTGATCACATGTGGCATGCCGTGCGCGAGCTTGGCCAGGTGGCCGGCCAGGTTCGCGTACCAGGTGTGGCTGTGCACCAGGTCGTGGCCGGCCAGCACGTCGGCCATCGACAGCGATATGTCCATGGCGCGGAAGGCCGGCTGCCGGTAGTCCCGGCCGGCGGTGTGCCCGTGCGCGTCGGTCCGGTCGGCGCCCCAGCAGTGCACGTCGAGATCGACGAGCGGCCGCAGGAAGCGGGCCAGGAACTCGACGTGTACCCCGGCGCCGCCGTACGTTTCGGGTGGGTACTCGCGGGTGAGCAGGCCGACCTTCATGCCGTGACCCTACTGGCCGCTGGTGGCCGGAACCGGTTTCGAACGCGAGCGGTTTCGGTCCGGCAGGCGACGGACATGGGACAGAATGGCGAGATGCCCGACACGCAGGCCGTCAAGGACCAGCCGACCGACCGGATCGTCCGCACGCACGCGGACGCCTACGTGGACGCACTCGCCGATCTCGATCCCCTGGTGGGCACGATGTTCGGGACCCGCCCCGGCGACGACCGGATGCCCGACCTGTCTCCGGAGGGCGACGAGGCCGGCGACCACCTGAGCCGGGCCGTCCTGGCCGGTCTCGACGTCATCGAGCGGGACGGGATCACCGGTGGCGCGCACGAACGGCGGTGCGCCCGGCTGTTGCGGGAACGCCTGACCGCCCGGCTGGCGCTCACCGAGATCGGCGAGCACCTGCGGCCGTTGAGCAACATCATCGGCCCGGTCCAGTCGGTCCGGATCATCTTCACCGTGATGCCCACCGCGTCCGACGACGACTGGGCCGTGATCGCGCGGCGGATGGCGGGCGTGCCCGGCTCGTTCACCGGCCTGCGGGCCGCGCTGACCGAGGGTGCCCGGCTCGGCCTGTTCGCCGCGCCACGGCAGGTGGGCGCGGTGCGTGCCCAACTGGCGGACTGGATCGCGGCCGGCGACGGCAGAGGTTGGTTCGCCGAGTTCGCCGACCAGGCCGACGTGCCGTCCTCGATCCGCGCCCAACTCGACCGTAACGCGGCGACCGCGATCGAGGCCGTCGCCGACCTGCGGGACTGGCTGGCCGACTGGTACCTGCCACGCGCCGAGCACACACCGGACGCCGTCGGCGCCGACCGCTACCGGGTCCTGGTGCGCTACCGCACCGGCGCGGACCTGGACCTGGCCGAGGTCTACGACTGGGGCTGGTCGGAGTTCCGCCGCCTGCGCGCCGACATGACCGCCCAGGCCGACCGCGTGCTGCCCGGCGCCACTTTCCGGGAGGCCGTGACGCACCTGGACACGCACGGCACCGCGGTGACCGGCGTCGAGGAGATCCGGCTGTGGCTGCAGGACCTGCTCGACACCACGATCGGCGAGTTGGACGGCACGCATTTCGACCTGTCCGAACAGGTCAAGGTGGTGCAGTCGTGGATAGCGCCGAAGGGCAGCGCGTCGGCGCCGTACTACTCCCGCCCGGCGGCGGACTTCTCCCGTCCCGGTCGCACGTGGCTGCCGGTCGGCGGCCGAACCAGGTTTCCGCTGTGGAAACTCGTCAGTACCTGGTACCACGAGGGCGTTCCCGGCCATCATCTCCAGTTCGGCCAGTGGACCAGCCTGTCCGGTGAGCTGTCCCGGTACCAGACCAGCGTCGGCTCGATGAGCGCCAACACGGAAGGCTGGGCGCTGTACGCGGAACGCCTGATGGACGAACTGGGCTACCTGTCCGATCCGGGAATCCGGCTCGGCTACCTGGAAGCCCAGATGCGCAGGGCGATCCGCGTCATCATCGACATCGGCATGCACCTGGAACTCACCCTGCCCGACGACGCCCCACTCGCGGCGGGACAGACCTGGACACCGGAACTGGGCCGTGAGTTCTTCGGCTCCCACACCGCCCGCGACGACGAGTTCCTGGACAGCGAGATCGTTCGCTACCTGGGCGTACCCGCACAGGCGATCTGTTACAAGGTAGGCGAACGGGCCTGGTTGAAGGGCCGAGCGGCGGCGCGGGCGGCCAGGGGAGCGGACTTCGACCTGAAGTCCTGGCACACGGCCGCACTCGGTCTCGGCGCACTGGGGCTGGACGACCTGGCCGCAGAATTGTCCCAACTCTGATCAGCCATCGTGTTGGTCTGCGGTTAGGTTGATCCGCATGCTGACGGGTCGCGATGTCGAGCTGGTGTGCGGTGTCTGTGGCGCCGTGTTCGCGCGGGTGCATGTTCGCCCACTGGCGCTGGGGATGGTGG
>DATBDL010000414.1:0-17047 GCA_036269975.1 Pseudonocardiaceae bacterium
GGGACATCAGCAGCATCGGCACCCCGGTCGCCGTGCCGGTCACGTCCGCCGCCAGTAGTTCGGGGGTCGGCAACGGCAGGCGGGCCACGAACTCCAGCGCCCTCGCCTCCCGTGGCGCGATGTCCGGTTCGGTCGGATCGAACCGGACATAGCGCCGCAGCACGGCGCGCTCGCCCGTTGCCACTGCCACCAGGTGCATCGCGGACGACATGCCGCCGCGCAGCACCCGCACGGCCACCACCGGGCCGCCCAGTACCGATTCGACCCAGGCAAGGGCGTCGGCCGGTGGTCGGGGCCGCAGCAGCCCGCGGGTGTGCTCGTCATCGTCGAAGCCGTACGGCAAGGCACCCCCGGCAGCCATGTCGCCGACTCTACAACTGGGGCATAGTGACCGGTGTGACGATTCTGGACCTGCCGGACGGGCGACAACTCGACATCGCGGTATCCGGCCCGGTAGACGGCACACCACTGGTGTTCCACCACGGCACGCCCAGCGCGAAGACGGGGCACCGCGCCACCGACCGCGCCATCCACGAGCGCGGGCTGCGCAGCGTCCGGCTGTCCCGCCCCGGCTACGGGGACTCGACCCGGCGGCCCGGTCGCGCCGTCGCCGACGTCGCGGCGGACGTGGCCGCGATCCTCGACTCCATCGGCGCGGACCGCTGCCTCGTGGCCGGCTCGTCCGGCGGTGGGCCGCACACACTGGCCACAGCGGCGTTGCTGCCGGACCGGGTGGCCGGCGCGCTGGTCATCGCGGGTATCACGCCGTGGGACTCGCCGGGAATCGATTTCCTGGCCGGGATGGGCGAGGCGAACATCGTCGAGTTCGGCCAGGCCCAACAGGGTGAGTCGGTGCTGCGGCCGGCACTGGAGGCCGAGGCCGTCGGTCTACGTTCCGGCACCGTGGCCGGCGTGATCGATGCGCTCGCCACGGTGTTGCCGGACGTCGACCGGGCCGTGCTGACCGACGAGTACGGCGAGGACATGGTCGCCGGCTTCGCCGAGGCACTGCGCACCGGCGTGGACGGCTGGGTGGACGACGACCTCGCCTTCCTGGCACCGTGGGGCTTCGACCTCGACAAGATCTCGGTGCCCGTCTTCGTCTGGCACGGCGAGCTGGACATGATGGCGCCGTTCGCGCACGGCCGTTGGATGGCGGAGCACATCCCCGGTGTCACGGCTCATCTGGAGCCGGACCACGGCCACCTATCCCTCGGTGTCGGGAAGATCGGCACGATGCTCGACGAGCTCGTCACCACCGTCGACCGCCGGCCTTGACGAATCGGCCCGCTTCGCGCCACGCGACCTCATCGGCGGCACGCCACGTTGCGGGTCGTCGGTCGTCGGCGTGACGTCCTTCTCGCCGTCGGTCGGCCGCCGCACGGGCCTGTCGTTGGCGGTGTCGTTGGCGGTCGGCGGCGGCGTGACTGGCCTGTCGTCGCTGGTCGGCGCCGGTGTGCGCGGCGGGTTGGTCGTGGGCTTCTGGCTGCCGTTGTCGGCGGCGGTCAGGCCGGTGAGTTGGGCGAACAGCGAACGGTAGCGACGCAGCGCGACGCGCAACTGCTCGGTCCGCTGCCCCTCGCCGTTACCCTCGCCCTTGCCCTCGCCGGTGCCCTTACCGTTGCTGGACGTGAGTTCCTCGCGCCGCTGCGCCAACTGGCTGGTGACCGTGTCGATCGCCCGTTCGACCAGTTTGTCGGCCGCACGGACGGCGGCTTCCGGGTCGTCCACGAAACCGGCCTGCACGGCACGCCATTCGGTCCGGTAGCGCTCGGTCTCCGCAGCGGGAAACAGCTCCACTTCGGACTTGTTCATCTCGTTGTCCTCCTCATACCTTGCTGCTGGTGTGTTCGCGGCGGCCGACCACGGCGTCGAACACCGACCGGTAGTCCAGCAGCGCATGGCGCAGCTCGTCGGTCGGCGGATCGGCCGCATCGTCCGTTGTGGACCTGTTGCTCAGCGCGTCGTGGGCCTTGCGGTAGGACGAGGCGGCCTTGCCGTCCCGCTTGGCAAGAGCGTCGGCCCGCTCGTCGAATTCGGTGGCGGGGTAGCCGATCTCGGCCAGGAGCGACGTCAGCAGCTTGTCCGCCTCGGTGACCGCGTCGGTCGGCGCGTCGACGAAGCGTTCCTGTAGCCGGGACCAGTCGGCCTCGTAGACCTGGCGCGCCTCCTCGGACAGGGGGCGGACCTGGATGCCGCCACGACGACCCCACAAGTAGAACAGCAGCCCGGCTGCGGCCAGCACGATCACGACGATGAGCAGAATCATGGCGCTCGTGGACATCTGGACCTCCGTTGGTGCGTCCACGGTTGGGTGGCTCTCGAATGCCCACCCGGCACCACGACGAAACCCAACTCGGTGGCCGACCGGTCGCGGTACGCCCACGACGACGCCCGTGGACGATCGTGTACTGGCCCGGCCCGACTCGGACTACGACCTCGCACCGCCAACTACCTGCGCGTTCGCACCGTCTACGACCGTACCGGCGAGGTCGACACGCGGCACGGATTGTCCATGTCGGCTGTCAGGGTGCCCGCGGCTACGGCGTACGAACGGGCCTCCGACACCGGATCCAGGCCGTGTGCCCGATTGTGGTGCATGTGCAGGATCGAGCGCATCGCCCTGTCCCACTGCGCTCTGCCTCGATCGGTCGCCGGGAACGTCTCGGTGTAGCGCTCCAGCGCTCTGCCCCGGTGCCACCACGCCGTGACCAGTTGCTCGCCGCCGTCCACCCGCCGCAGTTCGGCCCAGTCTCCCGCCGGGTCGATCAACCGGTTGGCCAGCGGATGCCGGGTGCGCGTCGGACAGCCGGCCAGGAACCACTCTGCCCAGTCGTCGCGGCCGGTGTTGCGGAGGATGTCCACGTAGTTGGCCGCCAGTAGCACGGCCGGCTCCAGGCGGCCGACGGCACGGCGGCGTAGGCGCAGCATGGTGAGCACGACCTCGCTGTCCGCGTGGAAGATCTCCTCGGCCAGCGCCAGCCGCGCTATGCCGCCGTACCGGTTCACCTCGGGTTCGTACGTGTCCACCACGACCCGGCTGACCAGCCGGGACCGGTGCAGTTCCTCGATCCAGCGGTGCATGCGCGGCCACAGCGCGGTGTTCAGGCGTTCGGCCGACCTGTGCAGCCGGATTCGCAGGTGCGGCTCCGGATCTACGCAGCGCACGAAGAATCCCCGGTCCATGTGGCCGTCCATGTCGTGCAGCAGCGCTGGCAGCCGGTCGGTGAGGATGTCGTCGTGCTGTTGCGTGTACAGCTTGACGAACAGCCATTCGCCGCCGGGCATGTGCCGTACCTCGGCGTGCGCGACCGTGGCCGCCGGTAGCGTGCGGGCCGGGCTTCCGTTGCCCCGCAACGCAACGGTGACGGCGGCCGCATGACCGCCGGACCAGCCGGTGCCGCCGCGCGGTGCCTCGGTCAGCATCACGTGCGGTCGGTGGTGCAGGGTGTCGCGCAGGAGTTGGCAGTGCAGCGGCACGCTCAGGTCAAGAACGACATCGTCCACGGTGGACCGAACCAGGTCGGGCACCCGCCAGAGCTGCCGCCACCCGACCAGTCGCGTGTGCCAGTCCTGCCAGGGCAACTGATTGTCCCGCAATGATTCCGGCGTGCGCCACAGTGCGGGTGCCAGCACGGTCCTGCCGAAGCGAACCCTGGGCAGGTACGGCAGCAGCGCGATCCGGCCCCAGTCCCAGGCCGGCCGGCGGTCGGTCTGGGTGGCCAGTTCGTGGACGAAGCGGACCAGGTTCGGCGTCGTGCTGTCCAGCGCCGCCGGCAGTGGCCGGATCTCCACGTCACCGCAACGGTTCGTCAGGTAGAGCCGGTCACCGTCCGCGCCGACGACGACATCGTCCGGGCCGATGGTCCGCTCGTCGTCCCGGTCGGCGAACACGCCGATCGCCAACACGTCCGTGACCAGCCGGGGTGTCCATGGCGCGCCGGGGAACGCCACCCGGACAACCTGCCGCGTGCCGTCCGCGATACCGGCGTGCAGGTGCGCCGACTCGGCCGAGAACACCCAGACCGTGTAGTCGCCCTGATCGATGGCGTCGGCCGACGCCGCCACGAGTTGCACGGTCAGGTCGGCGTCGGCGGGTGGCGCGTCGACGACCGCCAGCCGCTCGACAATGCGCTCGTCCAGCACGATCTCGCTGGCACCGTTGAGTTGGGCCCGTTGGACGAGCTCGGCGAGCACGTCGTCCCTGCGGGTGGGCGGCCGTTCCGTGACGACGGCCTGCCGGTAGCTGGGCGGCAGCAGGTAACCGGCCGGCGGCCCGAGGCCGGTGGTCGGATCGAGCAGTTCCAGCAGCGGCACCAGCCGGCCGTGGCCGTACCTGGCCACGAACGCTTCCCGATATTCGCGCAGGTGCGGCGATTCGCCCGGCGGCGCGAGCCGCCACAGCAGGTCGGCCGCCGCCGTGATCTCCGTTCGGACGCCGGTGGCGAGTTTGGCGGTGAGGTCCAGTCGCAGCTCGACGTGGGCCGGCGGCCGGCCGTCGTCGTGCCGGTGCCGCATGCTGGTGATCGCCGTGCGCCACATCTCGTCGCCGTAACCAGGGGGTGCGGCGGCGAACGCGGCCAGTTCGGTGTCGATCGGGGCGATCTCGTCCGCCATGATCGCTCTGACGTGGCCGATCGGATCGGTCGCGTTCGATGGTGGGCGCAGGTCGGTCAGCAGGATGCCGTGCCGGACCTGGTCGGCGACGAACGTGTCGAGCCGCTCGACCGGCGCGGTGGGAAACCGTTCCCGCAGTGTGGCAACGAGATGCGGGTAGCGGATCGGCGTGTGCGCCGCCGCCAGCGTGACGCGGACGGCAGCCGTGTAGGCCACCGAGAGCTCGTGCGCCGGCCGGCCCTCGACCACGGTCGGCACCGGCAGGACCAACCGGTCCCCGCGCTGGAAGCACAGGTTGTTGGCGACGAGTCGCAACCGCCGCACCACATCGGGCCGCGACTCCCACTCGGCGACAACGGCGCTCAGCCAGCCGGGATCGGGCCGAATGACCTTCCGGTGCGCCGATCCGAGCCGGATCGATGTGCTGGCACCGAATCGGGCCGTCGCCGAGCCGGCCAGCGGCCCGCCCGCCGTCGCGCCGGTGGTCATCCGCAGCAGGTGCCTGGTGACGGCGAACGCAGCCTGCCGCAGGTCGGCCACGGACGCGGTCCCGTCGCCTGCGCCGTCGCCTGCCAGCAGCTCGACGATGTCGGGCGGGCCGGCGACCGCGATCACGTCGGCGACCACCGGGTCCTTGGTGATCTCGCGCAGGTAGCCGGCCAACCGCTCGGCGTAGCCGTCGGTGTCCGGCGCGAGGTCGACGCGGGTCCTGCTGACCTCGTCGGCCGGTAGCACCGGCAGCCGCAGCAGCGCCGTCTCGCCGGCCGTGAACGCGGCGCGCGGGTCAGCCCGCACAGTCGTCGTCACACATCGGCACTCTGTCCGCGTCGATGTCGACGAACCGGCGCTCCGGCAGCGTGACGGTGAACGTGACCCTCAGATCGATGTCGAACAACAGGTCCACATCGGTAGCCGTGGCTGGCATGGCCCATACCTCCCCCGGTATCGCACCCTGGCGAGACGGAGTGTGGACCAGCGACCGTGGGCGGACCTTGGGCAGACCTTGAACCGCAGGTCAGGGCAGTGCGGCCAGCCGGGCGCGGGCGGTGTCGACCTCGGCGCCGCCGAACTCCTCGAAGATGGACAGCGCGTCGCGATACGCGGTACGGGCGGCGTCCTCGTCGCCGGACGCGAGCAGCGTGTCGCCCAGCTTCAGCAGCGTGCGGGCCGAACCGAACCGGTGGCCGACGAGTTCGCGGCGCAGCGCGAGCGTGGTCGTGTAGTGCGCGATGGCCTCCTGGTGCTGACCGAGCTGGTGCTCGATGTAGCCCATGCTGTCCAGCGTGTTGGCCTCGCCGTCACGCTGGCCGAGTTTCCGGTACAGCGCAACGGCTTCCTGACAGTCGGCAAGGGCCTGCCGGTAGTCGCCGAGCTGCGCGTGATACCAGCCGATCATGTTCAGCGCGGATGCCTGGCCGGTCAGGTCGCCCAGGATGCGATGCCAGTGCAGTGCTCGCTCGGCGGCGGCCTGCGCCTCCGCGTACCGCCCCTGCCGCTCGAACACCCAGGCCAGGGAGGTGCCGACCGCTGCGAGACCGCCCTCGTCGCCCCGTACCAGGTAGTGCCCGTAGGCGCGTTCGACGTGGTCCTGTGCCTCGGTGTGCCGGCCGAGCAGGGCGTATGCCTGGCCGAGGTTGCGGTGCGAGCGGGCCAACCCGAGCCCGTCGCCCAGGCGTTCCGCCGCGGCCAGCGCGATGCGCTGCACGACGATCTCGTCCGACCACAGCCCGTGCCGGTACAGGAACGCGGCGATCGTCCACGGCAGTTGCCACGCGTGCACGTCGAGGCCGGCCTCCTCGGCCAGCCGGACGGCTGCGATCAGCACCGGATGTTCCACCCGCATCCAGTGCGCCGCCGTTTCCGGCTCGTCGAACGTCTCCGGCGTCACGCCGTCCGCGACCGCGCCGAGGGTGTACGGCTCGCGGTCGGCGTGCAGCGCCACGTCCGCCGCGTACGCGGAGTGCAGGTAGTGGTCCATGATCCGGTGCAGCGCGGCCTGCCGGGCATCGGCCGAGTCGTGTCGCCGCGCCAGTTCGTTGGCGTAGAGGTGCAGCAGGTCGTGCTGCCGGTAGCGGTCTGCCGCGTGCTGGGTCAGCAGGTTCGCCCTGGTCAGCTCGCCAAGCATCGGGCGAACGTCCGATTCGGACACCCCCGCCGCCGAAGCGGACGCGGCCGACGAGACATCCGGCCCAGGATGCAGCCCGAGAATGCGGAACAGGCGGGCCGCGTCGAGCGGCAGGGCCTGGTAGGACCATGAGAACACCGAACGGATGTCCGTGTCATGGCCGTCCCCTGTGGACAGTTCGCCGAGCGGCATCGGTGCCCTGCCGAGCGCCGCGACCATGGTGTCCAGCGCGGCACCGGGGGTGGTCAGCACGCGTGCCGCCGCGATGCTCAGCGCGAGGGGCAGGTGCGCGCACCGGGCGATCAGCTCGTCGACGGTGCGCTCCTGGCTTCGGATCAGGCCGGGATCGAGGAAGCCGGCCAGTAGGTCGCGGGCCTCCGACGTGCTGAGCAGGTCCAATGGCAGGTGTTGCGCGTGCTCGCGGGCGACCAGGCTGGCGAGTTGGTGGCGGCTGGTCACCAGAACCAGGCACGTCGGGCTGCCCGGCAGCAGCGGCCGGACCTGCGCGGTGTCACGGGCGTTGTCCAGCAAGATCAGCAGCCGTCGATCCGCGGCCAGGCTCCGATACAGCGCGAGCTGCGCGTCCAGCGCGGCCGGCACGGCACGCGGTGCCACACCGAGCGCGGTGAGGAAGCCGACGATCACCGCCGCCGGTGCCATCACCTGGCCGCTCGGATCGAAACCGCGCAGGTTCACGTAGAGCTGGCCGTCCGGGAACGAGCTGGCCGCGGCGTGCGCCCAACCAAGCGCCAGCGTGGTCTTGCCGATACCAGGCGTGCCACTGATCGCCGTGATCACGGTGCTGGTACCGGTGCCGACCGATGCCAACTGGCTGTCCAAGGCATGCCACTCCTCGGCCCGCCCGACGACCCTGGAAACGGTGGCCGGCAACTGCCGAGGCACCGGCTGATCGGTGGCCGGCCGGCGCACCTCGATGTCCAACGCCGGGTCGGCGGCCAGAATCTGCTGGTAGAGGCGTTGCAGGACAGGACTGGGATCGACGCCGAGTTCGTCGGCGAGCCCGGTCCGGACGCGCCGGTAGTGGTCGAGCGCGTCAGCCTGCCGGCCACCCCGATAGGCGGCGAGCATGAGCTGACCGGCCAGCCGCTCGTCCAACGGATGCCGAGCCTGCCCGACCGGCGCCGTGATCGGCCGGCCAAGCCGCAGCAGCACATCGTTACGGTCGAGTTCGAGGGCGAACAGCTCGTCGTCGAGCTGGCCACGAACCTGGTTGATCCACGGATTGTCCAGCGCACCGAACGGAACACCCTGCCACAACTCGACCGCCTGCCCGAACAACGCGACAGCGTGCTCGTTGGTGGCGGCCCGCGCCCGCACCGCCAGCGACCGAAACCGGTCGACGTCCGTAGGCGACTCGACCTGCAACGCGTAACCACCAGGCTGGCGAACGAGCCGCACGTCGGTAGCCTGGGAGAATGCCTGCCGGAGCCGGGACAGGTAGCTGTAGAGCGTGTCGCGAGCCCGGCCGGGGCCGGCATCACCCCAGACGCGGTCAACCAATTGATCCGCGGAAACCACCCGGTTGGCGTCCATCAGCAACGCAGCCAGTACGCACTGCTGCCGGGCATGACCAAGTTCGATCGGACGCCCGTCCAACCGGGCCTCGATGTCCCCAAGCAGCCGAAACTCGACGGCTATCGCGATCACCGTCCCCGGCGCTGGTGGCGGAACATGGGTCGATTGTCGGCCTTATCGTCCCCGCCGACCAGCGAATCCGCCGGACGACTTAGTGATTCACCCCGCGTGTCGGTACGGCTACGACAGGCAGCCAACGCAACGCCGATGACGCCCAACGCGAGAGGGCTTCCCAGCCACCGAACCAGCGCGGGAGGGCCTGCCCAACCCGACCCCGCACGCAACGGATCGAACCCCGAGCCCTCGTGGTTATCCCGATCATGCAGGCAGCCCTGCTTGGCCAGTCTTTCCTGCTCTTCCCGATCCCCCGCTCCCGTGCGGTTGGCGGTAGCGGGTCAAGGGTGGCCGAAGGCCATCGGCGAAGCCGACGCGCAGCGCCCTTGACCCGCTACCGCCAACCGTTGCGACAATACCGAGATCGGGACATGCAGACAGATCACCCCCAACCGGCTGTTGGAAGACCCCGGCCATCAGGTGACCCAGCCGCTGTCAGGTTGCTCTGCCCCGATTTTTGATTGTCGTAACGGTCGGATCGGGGAACAGCAGGAAGAACTGACAAGCCAGGTCCCTCTGTTGGATCGGGATAACCACGGGGGTGCGGGGTTCGATCCGTTTCGTGCGGGGTCGGGTTGAGCGGGCCCTCTCGCGTTGTGTGCATCAGCCTTGGTGGCGGGCTGGGTTACGGCACCGGGGCGGCCCAACGAGCATCCGTGAAGGTGGTCTAGACCTTGACGCCATGCGCAGTGGTCTAGTCCACTAGGACAGCGACCGTGCATCGGGGCCCGGTCGTTCGGTCGGACTGGAGGTCGACATGCGCCGTACTTCGACACCCCTGCTCGGCGTCGCTCTCGGCATGGCTGCGCTCGGCGCGGTCATCGCCGTCCAGGCGCCCGCTTCACCCGCCACCACGCTCACCTCGGCCGCCGCCGCCAACCTGGTGACCAATCCCGGTTTCGAGACCGGCAGCCTGTCCGGCTGGTCCTGCACTTCGACGACCACCATCGTCAACTCGCCGGTGCACAGTGGCTCGTTCTCGGCCCACGGGCTGCCGGCCGGGCAGGACGACGCCCAGTGCACCCAGGTCATCAGCGTGGTCCCCAACTCCCAGTACACGCTCACCGCCTGGGTTCAGGGCGGTTTCGCCTTCATCGGCGACACCGGCACCGGGACCACCGACACCAGCACCTTCACCCAGGGCTCCGCTTCCTACACCCAGCTCACCACGTCGTTCACCACCGGCGCCAACACCACCGCCACCACCGTCTTCTTCCACGGCTGGTTCGGTCAGCCTGCGATCAACGTGGACGACGTGTCCCTGACCGGGCCCGGCGGCACTCCACCGCCGACCACCACCACAACAGCCCCGCCCACCAGCAAGCCGCCTACCACGACCACGAACCCGCCACCGCCGCCAGGCGGCGGCCTGCCCGCACACGCGCTCGTCGGCTACCTGCACTCCAGCTTCGGCAACGGCTCCGGCTACGTGCCGATCGCTCAGGTGCCGGCCGCGTGGAACGTCATCGATCTCGCGTTCGCCGATTCCGCCGGCAACGGCAACATCGTCTTCAACCGGTGCTCCGCGACCGACTGTCCGGGCTCGGAGAGTGACGCCGACTTCATCGCCGGCATCAAGGCCCAGCAGGCCGCCGGCAAGAAGGTGCTGATCTCGATCGGCGGCGCGAACGGCGAGGTGCAGCTCACCAGCGCGCAGAGCGCTACCAACTTCGTCACGTCCGTCGAGTCGATCATCGACAGGTGGGGACTCAACGGCGTCGACATCGACTTCGAGAACCAGTCGCTGTCGCTGAACGCTGGTGACACCAACTTCAAGAGCCCGACCACGCCGGTGATCGTCAACCTGATCTCCGCGCTACAGCAACTGAAAGCGCACTACGGCGCCAACTTCGTGCTCACCATGGCTCCGGAGACGTTCTTCGTCCAACTGGGCTTCCAGTTCTACGGCCCCGGCCCGAACAACGCCCAGGACCCGCGTGCCGGCGCCTTCCTTCCGGTGATCTTCGCGCTGCGCAACAGCCTCACGCTGCTCACCGTCCAGGACTACAACTCGGGGCCGATCATGGGTCTGGACAACCAGTTCCACACCATGGGCGGCGCCGACTTCCACATCGCGATGACCGACATGCTGCTCACCGGATTCCCGGTGGCCGGCAACACCGCCAACATGTTCCCCGCGTTGGCGCCATCGCAGGTCGCGATCGGCACGCCGGCGAACGTCAACGCCGGCAACGGCTGGGTGCCCGACGCCACCCTCGACCAGGCACTCGACTGCCTGACCAAGGGTACGAGCTGCGGCTCGTACGCGATCCACGGCACACATCCGGGCCTTCGTGGCCTGATGACGTGGTCGATCAACTGGGACCACTTCAACGGCTACGACTTCATGAACAACTTCACGAGCTACTTCGGCTGAGCGGCGGCTTCCGACGAGGTCGCCCACGGCACGCGGCAGGTGTCACCGGTCGAGAATCCCTGATCGGTGACGCCGAGCGCCGAGTTCATGCGGGCACGCATGTTCTCGTGCGCGATCTCGTACGTCAGCTCGATCACCCCGGCGCGCCCGAAGCGCCGGGTCAGGTCGGCCACCTGCTCGTCGGTGACCGTCAGCTCGGCCGCGCTCATGGCGTCGGCGTAGGCGATGGCGGCGCGCTCGTCGTCGGTGTAGACCGGCGAGGTCTGGTAGTCGCCGATCTCCTTCAGGCGTGCCACGTCCAGCCCTGCCAGCCGCTGCATCATGGTGCCGAAGTCGACGCACCACGAACATCCGATCTTCCACGCGACCCGGTAGACGGCCAGGTCGCGCACGTTCGCCGGCAGCACCCTCGCGGCCCGCTGGACCATCATCTCGTGCGTCGCGTTGGCCACGAACAGCTTCTTGTGGTTCGCGGTCACCGCGAACGGCTCCGGCACCACGCCGAAGCGCCGCTTCGCGTACCAGTAGGACAGTCGGACCAGCGGGCCGGCGTGGTCCGGGGTTACGGGGGGCACACGGGTCGTCGTTGGCATGTCCAGCTCCTCATCGGTCGTCGGTAGTCACCATAGGGACGGGACAGGGTCCGGCGATGTGACAGCGACCGGCGTTAGGCTCGGTTCGTGATCACGGAAACGGACATCGCGCTGGCCGACGGCCGCACCCTGCACGTCTACGACACCGGCCACGCACGCGACACCGAGCTCACCGTCTACTGGCATGCCGGCACGCCCCAGATCGGCCAGCCGCCAGCGGACGCCCTGCAACGGGCCGGTGTCCGCTGGATCGGCCACGACCGGCCGAGTTACGGCGGATCGACGGCCCTGCCGGGCCGGACCGTCGCCTCGGTGGCCGACGACGTGCGCCAGGTCGTGGACGCGCTCGGGGTGCAGCGGTTCGCGCTGCTGGGATCGTCCGGCGGTGGGCCGCCCGCGCTGGCCTGTGCCGCGCTGCTGCCCGAGCGCGTGCTCGGCGTCGCCTGCCTCGCCGGCATCGCGCCTGCCGACGCGGACGGCCTGGACTGGTTCGCCGGGATGGCACCCTCCGGCGTGGCGGAACTGGGAGCCGCGCTGCGCGGCGCCGACGTGTTGGGCGCGCATCTGGCCGCGACCCGCGACGATGCGCCGGACTGGCTGTCCCCCAAGGACATCGAGATGTTCACCGGCCCGTTCGGGCCGTGGCTGATCCACACCAGCACACAGGGAATGGCGAACGGACCGGACGGCTTCGTCGGCGACGACATCGCCACCACCAGACCGTGGGGCTTCGACCCGGCACAGATCGAGGCGCCGGTCCTGCTCTGCAACGGCGACGAGGATCGATGCGTGCCGTTGGCGCACGCCGAGTGGTTGGCCCGCCGTTGTCCTCACTCGGAGTTGCGACCGTGCCCCGGTGACAGCCACATCTCGATCTTCGGCCACGCGGGCGAGGCCGTGGACTGGCTGGCGAAGCTCGGCTGACGTTCCCTGTCACATCATGCGCGTTCCCTGTCACATCGCGGGCTGACTGCCTGGTCGGGGCCGTGTCGACGGCCGACGTGTCGATTTCGGGGGTGCCCGTTCGAGGCGTAGACAAGGCACCAGCCAAAACAGGGATCAGAACAGGACAGG
The DNA here is from genome assembly GCA_036269975.1 of Pseudonocardiaceae bacterium. Lineage (GTDB taxonomy): Bacteria > Actinomycetota > Actinomycetes > Mycobacteriales > Pseudonocardiaceae > DATEPR01. The sequence goes on from DATBDL010000414.1 coordinate 12,497, forward strand.
AGCACCACCATGCGGTTCCTCATGCTCTCCGGCAACGGCGGCAACGAGCCCGACGAGACGCTCTACGTCGAGATGGGCAAGTTCATCGAAGAACTGTCCAAGCAGGGCGTACTGCTGGCCACCGGCGGCCTCGACCCGGTCGGCACGCGCGTCACGTCGTCCGGCGGCGAGCTCACCTTCACCGACGGTCCCTTCACGGAGGCCAAGGAGACGATCGGCGGCTTCGCCCTGGTCGAGGTGCGGTCGAAGGAGGAGGCGATCGAGATCACCCGGCGGTTCTGGAAGATCGTCGGCGACGGTCAGGGCTACATCCATCAGGTCTTCGGGCCGGAGGACGCCGAAAGTTGAGCACTTGCGCCCGTGCCGTCACGGTGTTCGGATCGAGCCCGTGACGGCCACGGACGCCCATCGCACCATCGACGCGGTCTGGAAGCTCGAATCCGGCCGCGTCATCGCCGGTCTGACCAGGATGGTGCGCGACGTCGGCCTCGCCGAGGAGTTCGCGCAGGACGCGCTGGTCGCGGCGCTGGAACAGTGGCCGAACTCGGGCGTGCCGGCCAATCCGGCCGCGTGGCTGACGGCGATCGCCAAGCGCAGGGCCGTCGACCACCTCCGGCGGGCGGAGCGCCTGGAACGCAAGACCGAGGTCATCGCCCGTGACCTGGAGACTCGACCCGACTCGTCCGACATCGACGATGCGATCGCGGAACTCGACGACGAGGTCGGCGACGACCTGCTCCGGCTGATCTTCATCTCCTGCCATCCCGTCCTGCCGACGACGGCGCGGGTGGCGTTGACGTTGCGGCTGCTCGGCGGCCTGACGACGGACGAGATCGCCCGCGCCTTCCTGGCCGCGGAGCCGACCATCGCCCAGCGGATCGTCCGCGCGAAGCGCACGTTGGCCGAACAGCGGATTCCGTTCGAGGTGCCGGTCGGGCCGGAACTGGCCGAACGGCTGGCATCCGTACTCGAAGTGATCTACCTGGTGTTCAACGAGGGCTACTCGGCAACGGCGGGCGAGGGCTGGATGCGGCCAACACTCTGCCAGGAAGCGTTGCGGCTCGGCCGAATCCTGGCCGAACTGGCGCCCGGCGCGGCCGAGGTGCACGGACTGGTGGCGCTGATGGAGATCCAGGCATCCCGTTCGGCCGCGCGGACCGGGCCCGCCGGCGAGCCCATCCCGTTGCCGGACCAGAACAGGGGCCGCTGGGACCAGTTGTTGATCAGCCGTGGCTTCACCGCGCTGCTACGGGCGAAACGGATCGGCGGGCCGCCGGGACCGTACGTGCTCCAGGCGGCAATCGCGGTCTGCCACGCGCAGGCGCGGACAGCGGACGAGACCGACTGGGCCCAGATCGTGGCGCTCTACGACGGCCTGGCCCGCCTGCTGCCGACACCCGTCGTGCGACTCAACCAGGCGGTGGCCGTCGCGATGGCGCGCGGACCGGTCGCCGGGCTCGCGCTGGTGGACCAGTTGACCGGCGAGCCGACGCTCCAGGGCTATCACCTGCTGCCCAGCGTGCGCGGTGACCTGCTGGCCAAGCTCGGCCGGCACGGCGAGGCGGCGGCCGAGTTCGAGCGGGCGGCGTCGGCCACGCGCAACCTGGCCGAACGCACGCTGCTGACCGACCGCGCCACGGCGGCCCGACAGGCGTCGGCGGGTGTCACGCTCGCGGTCGCGGCCGACGGATTCCTCGCACGGTCCGATGTGGACAGCGAGACCGCCCGCTCCTACGGCCAGACGCTGCGCCGGCTGCGTCAGGATCTCGGCGAACGTGTCGCGCTGGCGTCGGTGACGCCGGACCAGGTGGCCGAGGTGTTCGCGGCCGCGTGGGGGAACGCGGCGGCGCGCACGTGGAACCGGCACCGGTCGGCCGTCCGGTCCTTCCAGGCGTGGGCGGCGGAACAGGACTGGCCGGTCGGTGATCTCGCGAGCCGCCTGGATCGTAAACAGGCAACTGACGCGCCCGCGAAGGCCATCGACAGGGACGGCATCGAGACGTTGTGCGAACGTGCCGACACGGCATTGCGGGAACGGACGTTGTGGCGGCTGCTGTACGAGTCGGCGTCGCGCGCCGGGGCCGCGCTGTCGCTCGACGTCGAGAACCTGGACCTGGCCAACAACCGAGGCCGGGTCGGCCAGCACTGGGTGCGGTGGGGCGATGCCACCGCAGACCTGTTGCCGGCGCTGATCCTGGGGCGTACCCGTGGCCCGGTGTTCCTGGCCGACCGGAAACCCGCGCCGGCAAGGACTCCGGCCGACGTGGACCTGTGCCCGGTGACCGGCCGGCGGCGGCTGTCCTACGAACGGGCCGAGTACCTGTTCAAGCAGGCGACCAAACCGCACGATCCGACCGGCCACGGGTACACGCTGCGACAGTTGCGCCATTCGCGACTCACGCATCTCGCCGAGGGTGCGCCATGAAGCGCCGCCGATACCAGAACAGCACCGCAATGCCGATCGCGAGCACACCCCAGCCGACCGGGCGGCCGATCGCAAGGTAGTCCGTTGTGGACAGTACGAACGCCAGCAGCACCAGCACGGCGGCGTGCACGGCGAGGAGCGTGCCGATGATCACGGTCACTGTGCCCGCACCTCCGGTCGCCGGCCGGCCCGTCGCCCGCATCAGCAACGCGTACGCCGGCTTGCCCACCACGACGGACACCAGGCACGCGACGCCCAGCAGTCCGGTCACCACCGGCTCGCCGAGCTTGACGGCGATCGCGCTGCCGCCGGTCAGCCACAACAACAGCAGGCTCACGCCGAAGCCGGCCATGCCGAGCACACCGAAGGGATCGAGCTTGCGGCGCACCAGCAGCGAGCCGATCGTCCAGACGGTCGGGACGGCGGCGGCGACGGCCAGCGCGACGGCGTCACTGCCGACGAACGGCCGCAGCACGGCGTAGCCGGCCAGCGGAACGACGATCCTGGTGAGCAGGCCGGGCAACATCCGGCGGGCCATGCGGGTTCTCTCGGTCGTCATCGTCATGGCCACCATGGTCGTGACGACCGGGCAGCCGGTCTTCGGCCCGGTGTTGGACTCCGCGTCTCCACTTCAGGGTGTAGACCGGCGGCCGGCTTCTCCAACCTCACGCCGAAGCCGGGGCTCATCGTCGGACCTACGGTGGAGGCATGCGTGTCCGGGGATGGCAGGAGCCGGCGGCGATCTTCGTCGTCGTGCTGGTGGTCGTCGGTTTCCTGCGCTCGACGCCACGGCCCGCGTTGTCCGGTGCCGGGTTGGTCGTGCTGCTCGCGGTGGCCGCCGTCGCACTCGGCGCGGCAGGGCTCTGGTACGGCACGCGTCGACGTCCGCTGCCGGTGGCGGCGGAACTGGCGCTGTTCGCGATCGTGCTGGCCGGCTCCGCGGCACTGGTGTGGATGGAACCGGACGGCCCCGGTTTCCTCGGCGGCTTCGTCGCCGTCAACGCGGCCACGATGCGGTTGCGTACCAAGGACGGACTCGCGCTGGCCGGTGTGGTGATGGTCGTGCTCGCGGTCGCCGGGTTGATCGGATCGCACCGGCCGCTGACGTCGATACTGGTGAACGAGGTCGGCGTCGTCGCGTTCTACCGGATCGGCCGCTACACCCGGCAGCTCAACGAACGCAGGGCGGAGACCGAGCGGTTGCTGCTCGAACTGCGGGACAGCAAGGCGGCGCTGCTGCGGTCGGCCGCGCTGGCCGAGCGGACCCGGCTGGCGAGGGAGATGCACGACGTGCTGGCGCACTCGTTGTCCGGGCTGATGCTGCAACTGGAGGGCGCCCGCCTGCTGGCCACCCGTGATCCGGTCGATCCCCGGTTGCCGGACACCATCGAACGCGCACACCACCTCGGCCGCTCCGGCCTGGCGGAAGCCCGCCGCGCCATCGGCATGCTCCGCGACGACGAACTGCCCGTGCCAGCGGGTATCGGCGATCTGACCGACGATTTCGAGCGCGACACCGGAGTGCCGTGCGCGCTCGTGGTCACCGGCACCGAAGGCGAACTGCCCGCCGAGGCCCGGCTCACCCTCTACCGGGTCACCCAGGAGGCCCTGACCAATATCCAGAAGCACGCCGAACCGGACACCGTCCACGTCCAGCTCGACCACGATCAGAAGGGCGCCCGCCTACGCGTCGAGGACGTGGGCCACTCCCCCGCCACGGCCACCGGCGACGGCTACGACGACGGCTACGACGACGGCTATGGCCTGACCGGCATGCGCGAACGCGCCGAACTGCTCGGCGGCACGCTCACCGCGGGCCCCACCGAGCGCGGCTTCCTGGTCGAACTGTGGATTCCGGCATGAATGCCATCCGGGTGCTGGTCGCCGACGACCAGCGTGTCGTCCGAGACGGACTGACGATGCTGCTGGACCTGCTGCCGGACATCGAGGTGGTCGGCGCGGCCGCGGACGGCAGGGAGGCCGTCGACAGTGCGCTGCGGCTGCGGCCGGACGTGGTGCTGATGGACCTGCGCATGCCCAGGTGCGACGGTGTCGAGGCCACCAGGCTGCTGCACGAGCAATCACCCCAGATCACCGTGATCGTGCTGACCACCTACGCCGACGAC
>DATBDL010000415.1:0-2938 GCA_036269975.1 Pseudonocardiaceae bacterium
GGGGCCGACGAGCCGGACGCGGTCGGGCAGTTCGACCGGACCGGCGAGCTCGGCGGTGGTATAGGCCAATGTGAGGTAGGGGGAGTCGCGCACGTCGAGGAACTCGTCCGCCGGCAGGCCGGCGTTCGTCCACATCGTGCGCAGGATGTCGGTCATCCAGCCGGTGACCTTGGGCAGCGACCGGTAGGGCTGGGTCAGTTCCATCGCGGAGACGGCCAGCGTGACCCATGGCAGACCGTGCCGGTGCGCCACGATCGCGCCGGCCGCCGCGTGCTGGTCCACCAACAGCATGTCCGGTTCGTACTCGTGGACCGCCTTGTCCACGCCGGGCAGGATGAACTTGTTGTAGGGCACGATGAACCGTGTCCACAGTGTCTTGATCGCGGCCATTCCCGCGCCGCCCTGCTCGCGTGCCAGCCGGGAACCGGTCTGGAACACGGTCGCGTCCGGCCCGACCAGCGGCCGCAGCACGTTCTCCGAACCGGCCCACGCCACCTCGTGCCCGTTCGCGGCCAGCTCCCGTGCCAACCCGAGCGCCGGATAAACGTGGCCGGCCAACGGCAGCGTGACGATCAGGTACCTGGTCACCGGTTGCCCGCCACGTAGTCCACCAGGTCCGCCACCCGCAGTTCGATCAGTTCGTCGATGTCCAGGCCGGCAACGTACGCGGCCAGGTCGACCCGATCGCCGAACTCCGCGCGCATCCGCTCACCCAACTCGACCAGTTCCATGCTCTCCAGCCCGAGATCGCCCTCGATGGCGGATTCCGGCGCAATTCGGGCGCCCCGGTCCGCCGGTGTGCCGGTCACGTCCAGGAGTAACCCGGCAATCGTGGCGAACAATTCGTCGTTCGATGGCCGGACCGTTTCCCCCGTCATCGCGCCATCCTCCTCGGCATGGTTGGGGGTCACGCTACCGTGAACCGGAGCGCCCGGCGCGGTATCATCACTGCACATTTTCCGGCAAGAGTCCGGCCGGGTGCTGGTCGAGGATGTGGCCGCTGACCAGCACACGATGTCATCAAAGGCGGCATCGGTAGCGTATTGACAGGATTACGGCGGCTCCCAAGAATTGCGACCGATACCAATTGTACTTGCTGTGTGGTGGCGGTGCGGCGTGGCCGCGGGGAGAACCGAGATGGCGAATCAGATCCTGGTCCAATTTCGCGGGGAGGGTTCCGGCGTCGGTCGACTCACCTGGGGGCAACGCGGCGTCTGGCGCTCCATCCAGCGAAGGGGCGGATCGGAATTCGTCGGCGGGATCGTGAAGCTGCCCGACGTCACCACGGTCGCGGCGATGGCCGACACGCTCGGGTACATCATGGCGCGCCACCAGTCGCTGCGGACCCGGCTGACGTTCGACGCCGACGGCGAAGTGCTCCAGCGGGTGTACGAGTCCGGCGAGGTCGTGCTGGACATCGTCGACGCCGCCGGCCGCGACCCGTCCGAGGTCGCCAAAGCCGCCCGCGCCGAGTACGAGAGCCGCGACTTCGACTACACCGACGAGTGGCCGGTCCGGATGGCCGCGGTGTGCCAGGGCGACATCGTGATCTACATGGTCGTCGTCTACAACCACCTCGCCGTCGACGCGCACTCGCTGCTCGCGCTGCTGGACGACCTGATGTCCCGCGATCCCGTCACCGGTGTCGCCGCCGGCCCTGTCACCGCGGTGCAGCCCCTGGAACTGGCGCGGCAGCAACAGAAGAAGTCCGCGCAGCGGCTCACCGACGGCGCGCTTCGGCACTGGGGCCGCGTGCTGCGCAGCGTCACGCCACAGCGGTTCGACGAGTCCGTCGACGAGCGGGCGCCCAGATTCTGGGATCTGGCCTACGAGTCGCGGGCGGCCGAACTGGCGATGCGGGCGATCGCGGCACGCATCGGCACCGACACGTCGCCGGTGCTGCTCGCCGCGTACGCGGTGGCGTTGGCGCGCACCGCTGGCCGCAACCCGGTCGTGCTGCAACTGGCCGTCTCCAACCGGTTTCGGCCCGGCTTCGCCGGCGCGGTCACGCCGCTGGCGCAGTCGGCGCCGTGCATGATCGACGTCGCCGGCATCACGTTCGACGAGGCCATCGGCCGCGCGTGGCACGCCGCGATGACGACCTACCTGAACTCCTACTACGACCCGATCCAGCGGGTCGCGCTGGTGGAGTCGATCAACGCCGAACGCGGCGAGGAGATCGACATCCAGTGCTACTTCAACGACCGCAGGGACCAGGCCAAGCCGCAGCCCGCGGGCCCACCGCCCACGATGGCCGAGATCGAGGCGGCGCTGCCCGCGAGCAAGCTCACCTGGGGCCCCTGCTCCGACTTCCCGCAGCCGAAGTTCTACCTCGACGTCAACGACATCCCCAACTCCGACGGCATGGAACTGTCCCTGACCGCCGACACCAGATACGTGTCCCCGCCGGACATGGAGCGGTTCGTGCGCACCGTCGAGTCGATCGTCGTACAGGCGGCGGCCGACACCACCATGATCACCGGAGTGCACGCGGCACGGGAAACCGTATGACAGCGTTGGACGCCGTCGCCACCTACGTGCCGGAGCAGCGCTTTCCGATCGAGGACTTCGCGGAGCCGCTCGAGCTGACCGCCAGTCAGCTCAAGCTGTTCCGCCGCTTCCACGGCCTGTCCGAGGTGCGCCGCGAACCGGACCGGTCGCTCGCCGAACTGCTCACGTCCGCGACCGACCAGTTGATCGAGCTGCGCGGCCAGGAACACCGGGTGCGCTACGTGCTGTACGCGCGCAGCGTCCCGATCGCGGTGCCGTACCCGATCAACCCGCTGCACGACCTGTGCCGCGAACTGGGCCTCGGCCACGCGATCGCCTTCACCGTCACGCACCACGCCTGCGCCACCGGGCTGCTCGCCGTGGACGTGGCCGGCCGGCTGCTCGCCTCCGACGGCGAACCCGGCGCGCTGGCCCTGGTGTTGGCGGG
>DATBDL010000416.1:0-20028 GCA_036269975.1 Pseudonocardiaceae bacterium
CCGCTTACTTCCCCCGCTGTACCGATCCAACTGCGTCCCCCGACGCTCCCCACTCACAGTGCAAGTGGGTCGACCGCGCGCCCAGATACATCCGGGTTCGTCCAGGTTCGAAACGACGCCGATCCGGTGGTCGATAGGCTCACCGACGCAGCCTGCCGACCGAGAGTGAGCCGATGTCCGTCTTCACGTATCCGGAAGCGATCGTCGCCGGCATCGTCCAGGGGATCAGCGAACTGTTCCCCGTGTCCAGCCTCGGCCACGGCGTGCTGCTGCCCGCCCTGATCGGCGGCAAGTGGGCACAGGACATGAACATGGCGGCACCCAACTCGCCGTACCTGGACATCCTCGTCGCCGCGCACGTCGGCACCGCGATCGCGCTGGTCGTGTTCTTCTGGAACGACTGGGTCAGGATCATCGGCGGCCTGTTCACCTCGATCAGGTACCGGCGGATCGAGACCAACGACCAGCGCCTCGCCTGGCTGCTGGTGATCGGCACGATCCCGGTGGGCATCGCGGGCGTGCTGCTGGACAAGGTCGTGCAGCACGATCTCGGCAAGCCGATCCCGGCGTCGATCTTCCTGGCGATCAACGGCGCGATCCTGTTCGCGGTGGAACGGATGCAGCGCAACCGGATCGAGGACGAGGAGTTCATGGCGGCGCTGCGCCGCCCGGACGGCTCCGACGACGACACGGTCATGATCAAGCCGGTGTCACCGGAGGAGAAGACCACCCCGATGGGCAGCGTGACCACCGCGATGGCGGTGGACGCCCGGCTGGCCAGGCTGTCGTGGGGCGAGGCGGTCGGCATCGGCGCCGCCCAGATCCTGGCGCTGCTGCCCGGCATCAGCCGCTCCGGCAGCACGATCGTCGGCGGCCTGCTGCGTGGCCTGAAGCACGACGAGGCGGCCAGGTTCGCGTTCCTGCTGGCCACGCCGGTCATCCTGGCGGCGGGCGTGTTCAAGATGCCGGACCTGCTGAAGCCGGAGATCAGGGGCTCGCTCGGCCCGGCGATGGTGTGCCTCGTGGTCGCAGGACTGGCCGCGTACGTCTCGGTAAGGTTCCTGACCAGCTACTTCGAGACCCGCACGCTCAACCCGTTCGGGATCTACTGCCTGGTGGTCGGCGTCGGCAGCCTCGCCTACTTCACTGTTGTGCGCTGACTCCCGGCATGGTGGCGAGTTTCAGCATCGCGGCGTCGTCCAGCGGGATGCCGGCCTTGTTCATCGAGTAGAGCGTGATCGTGAGCAGGGTGCCGTTCGGGTAGACGGCCTGGAGTTCGCTCTGCAGGCCGGGCGGTGACCCGGTGGTCGAGTCGGACGCCTCGGTCTGCGCGAAGGCCGGATTGCGCACCACCTTCGCCAGCACACCGTTCGGTAAGGACTCCTGGGTGCACGATGCGCCGCCGAACTGCGCGGACGCATCGCACTTGGCCAGGTCGGTCGCCACGAAGGAACGTCCGTCCGATCGCCAGACGTCGATCAGCACGTGGTCGAGGACGGCTTTGTCGGTACTCCGGACCAGCGACCCCTCCGCGGTGTACGTGGCGAGGTTGTGCCCGACCTCGGGGTCGACGAAGCGGCGGAAGAGGAACCCCGGCGGCGAGTTCGGATCGTCGGCGAAGCGCACGGTGTCCGGCAGCAGCGTGGTCTGCTGGAAGTCCTTGGTGAGCAGCTTGGACCGAGCGTCGATGACGGGCGGCGGAGCCGGCTTGACAGCGGTGTCGGCGACGGCGACGCCGGGGCCGGGCGCTGCGGGATGCGTGCGCAGGACGGTAACGGCAGCGACGACCCCCACGATGACGACACCGGCGCCAACCACAGATCGAAGCCGCATGAGTCCAGGCTAACCCGGTCGTGAGCGGGCGGGGAATCGCCAACCGGACGTACCCGCGTTCACGCTTGCCGCACGGCTAGGCTCCGCACATGGCGCAGTATGGCGGGGACGTGCGGCCGCTGTCCGAATGGTCCCAGATGCGGACCGTCTGTCACGGGTGTCGAGGAGTCTCCTACGAGATGGTCCAGGACGACGATGACGTGACCGTCATGCGGCCCGTCGTCGTACCGGGCGACGGCAGCGTCACGCGCATGGTGTCCGCCGCGTCCGAGTCCGCTGAGCTGGCCGTCGTGGCACCGTGCCCGGTGTGCGGGGAGTCGGACACGCCGGGCTGGGTGGTCGGCTTCGTCCCGCCGGCCTGAGAGCGGTGATCGACTCGACTCGGGCGGCGTTGGATGCCGACCAGGCCCGCTTCGCCGCCATGCTGGCCGCGTCCCTGCCCGGCGCGAGCCTGCACGAGGACGGCGGCGTGGCCTGGGTGGATTCGGGACTGCCCGACGGCACCTTCAACTTCGTGTTCCGCGCGCCGACCGATGCCGGTGCGCTCGCCGGCGGCGTGGCGCGGGTGCGGGCGCACTTCGAGCGCCGGGGGGTGGCGTTTCACTGGTGCGTCGGGCTGCGTGACGAGCCGGCCGGACTCGCGGGCGTGCTGACCGGGCACGGGCTGGGGTTGGACGAGGAAGAGCCGGGCATGGGTCTGGTTCTCGACACCCCGCTGCCGCCAGGTGACGACGTTCCAGGGCTGACCGTTCGGCCGGTCACGGACGGCGAACTGTTGTGGCAGTGGATGCGGACCTGGGGTTGTGGCGCGCCGGACCACGCGATCGAACTGTGGTACCGGGTGTACTCGGCGCTGCCCTACGGCCCTGGCGGACCGCTGCGGATGTTCGTGGGGTTTCTGGACGGCGAGCCGGTCAGCACGGTCTTCCTGCGCGTGGGCGCGGACGCCGGTGCCGTGCACTATGTGGTGACGCGGCCGGAGCTCCGGGGCCGAGGCATCGGGCGGGCGATGACCGCGCTCGCCGTGCGGGAGGCGCGGGCGGCCCGGTGCCGGCTCGCGGTGTTGAGCGCCTCCGACGACGGTGTCCGGATCTACCAGCGCCTCGGTTTTCGCGAGCGGTGCCAGGTCGGCACCTATTTCTGGTTTCCGGACGGGCGGAACTAGGAGTTCCGAGCGGAACCCGCTTCTTCTTCCAGTCGGCGGGTCTCGGCCTTCTCGGCCTGCCAGCCGTCCTCGTTCTTGCCTCGGCGCCAGTAGCCGGAGATCGACAGCAGGTCGCTCGGTACCCCACGTTCACGGCTCAGGTGCCGCCGCAGGTCCGCGACGAACCCGGCCTCGCCGTGCACGAATGCCTGCACGGAACCGGACCGGGAGGCCGACCGCACCGCCGCCACCAGAGCCTCATCGGCCGACGCGGGCGACTCGAACGACGACCGGTACAGCCAGGTCACGTCCACTTCGGCCGCACTGGTCAGCTTCACCGCCTCGGCATCGTCCGCCACCAGGGCGAACACCGACGCGACCGCGCCGGCCGGCAGCGCCTCCAACCCGGCGCACACGGCCGGCAGCGCGCTCTCGTCCCCGACGAACAGGTGCCAGTCCACATCGGACCGTGGCGCGTACGCCCCGCCCGGCCCGCGCACGACGATCTCGTCGCCCGGCAGGGCACCGGCCGCCCACGGTGCCGCGATTCCTTCGTCACCGTGGTACACGAAGTCGATCGCCAACTCGCCCGCGGCCGGATCGAACCAGCGCACGGTGTACGTCCGGGTGATCGGCCAGTCGGCACGCGGCCACGACGCCCTGATCTCCTCAAGCGACAACGGCGGCGACGGGAACGAAAGGCCACGCCGCAGGAACATCAGCTTCACGTACTTGTCCGTGAAGCCGTTGTCCTGGAACGACTCGATGCCCGGACCGCCGAGGACGACCCGCACCAGGTGCGGCGTTACCCAGTCGGTCCGCTGGACCGTCATGGGAGTGACTGGACGTGGTGCCATAAGGCAAGCCTAGCCTAAATCTAACGGGGAAGCCGAAGTAGACCTTCCTGCACGACGGTAGCGATGTGCGATCCGGCACGCGTGAAGAACCGGCCCGTGGCCAGACCTCGTGCATTCGACGCCGACGGCGACACGCAGTCGTACAGGAACCACTCGTCCGCCCGGAACGGCCGGTGGAACCACAACGCGTGGTCCAGGCTGGCCCCACGCACGTCGTCGGCACCCCAGTACACGCCGTGCCGCGCGAGGACCGCGTCCAGCAGCGTCATGTCCGAGCAGTACGTCAACACGCAGACGTGCAGCAGTTGGTCGTCCGGCAGTTTCCCGTCCGCCCGCATCCACACCTGGTTGCGGGCGTCCCGTGGCCCGGTCTCACGGGAGATCCACGCCGGCTCGGTGACGTACCTGATGTCGATCGGGCGCGGCTGCAACGCCATCCGGCCGACCTGTTCGCGCAGCTTGCCGGCCTGTTCGCCGTAGGTGGGCAGGTCGTCGGGCGCCGGCACGGCCGGCATCGGCTCCGAGTGTTCCATCCCCGGCTCGTCCACCTGGAACGACGCCGACAGCGCGAAGATCGCCTTACCGCGCTGGATCGCGGTGATCCGCCGGGTCGTGAACGAGCGGCCGTCACGAATCCGGTCGACCTCGTACACGATCGGGATGCTCGGGTCACCAGGCCGGATGAAGTACGCGTGCAGCGAGTGCACCCGCCGCTCCGCCGGCACGGTCCGACCGGCCGCGATCAGCGCCTGGCCGGCCACCTGGCCGCCGAACACCCTGGTCGGGGACTCGGCCGGGCTGACGCCACGGAAGATGTTCTCCTCGATCCGCTCCAGGTCCAGCAGGGCCACCAGGCGGTCGAGCACCGGCTGGCCGCAGGGCACGCCGTCCACCGAGCGCGGCACGTCCGCGTCGTACGAACCGGCAGTGTCGCTCATCAGGGCCGCCGCGAGCCGCGCCGCCTCCGTCATCCATCCGCCCTTCGCCGCGATCCGGCGCAAGGCGTCAGGCGTGGTCCTCTTCGCCGAGCCGGTGCACCCTGATCAGGTTGGTCGAGCCGACCGTACCGGGCGGCGAACCCGCGACGATCACCACGAGGTCACCCGGCTGGTAGCGCCCGATGGACAGCATCGACAGGTCCACCTGACGCACCATGGCGTCGGTCGAGTCCACACTAGGCACCAGGAACGTCTCGGTACCCCAGGTGAGAGCTAGCTGACTCCGAACGTGTTGCTCCGGAGTGAAGGCCAGCAGCGGCAGCCGGGTGTGCAGGCGGGCCAGCCGCCGCACGGTGTCGCCGGACTGCGTGAACGCGACGAGGGCCTTGGCGTTGAGCCGCTCGCCGATGTCCCGCGCGGCGTAGGAGATGACGCCCCGCTTGGTGCGCGGCACGTGCGTCAGCGGCGGCGCCACCACCGACTCGTTCTCGACAGCGCAGATGATCCTGGCCATGGTCTCGACCGTCTCGACCGGATACCGGCCGACGCTGGTCTCACCGGACAGCATCACGGCGTCGGCGCCGTCGAGCACCGCGTTCGCGACGTCGGACGTCTCGGCACGGGTCGGACGCGGATTGTTGATCATCGAGTCGAGCATCTGGGTGGCCACGATGACCGGTTTGGCGTTCTCGCGGGCGATCTGGATGGCCCGCTTCTGCACCAGCGGCACCTGCTCCAGCGGCAGTTCGACGCCGAGGTCACCGCGCGCCACCATGATCCCGTCGAACGCCAGCACGATGGCCTCGAGGTTGTCGACTGCCTCCGGCTTCTCGATCTTCGCGACCACCGGCAGCCGACCACGGCCGACCCGGTCCATCACCTGGTGCACCAGGTCGATGTCGGCCGGCGAGCGCACGAACGACAGCGCGATGAAGTCGACGCCCAGGCTGAGCGCGAACTCGAGGTCCTCGATGTCCTTCTCGGACATCGCCGGCACCGAGACGTCCATACCGGGCAGTGACAGGCCCTTGTTGTTGGACACCTGGCCACCGACGGTGACCTTGCAGACCACGTCCTGGTTCTCGACGGCGGTCACGACGAGCTCGACCTTGCCGTCGTCCACCAGCAGCCGGTCGTTGACCCGCGCGTCCTTGGCGAGGCCCTTGTAGGTGGTGGACACCCGGTCGTGCGTGCCGGCCACGTCGTCCACGGTGACACGCACGGTGTCACCCGTGCGCCAGTCGACCGGGCCGCCGGCGAACGTACCGAGGCGGATCTTGGGGCCCTGGAGGTCTGCGAGGACACCGACCACACGGTCGCACTCCGTCGCAGTGGTCCGGACCAGGTCGTACACCTGCTTGTGGTCAGCGTGGCTGCCGTGGCTGAAGTTCATCCTCGCCACGTCCATACCCGCATTGACCAGCTCGCGGAGCTTTTCCGGCGTTGCTGCCGCCGGGCCCATGGTGCACACGATCTTCGCGCGTCGACTCACGGTTCCCCAGACTAGCCCCGTGCCCTGGACCGATCCAGGGCAGTGGTCATACTCGACCACTCGTTTTCACCATTGTCATCCGTTGTTCAGCGGTCTTCGGTCGGATCCGGCATCCCGACATGATCGGCCGCCCATTCGTTGAGCGCGCAGACCTGCCGCCAGCGGGTACGTACCCGCTGCGCCGATTCCGGCTCGTGCAGGGCGTCGTCCGGCTCGTAGCGCACCGACGCGTACAGCGTTTTGTGCCGCAACAGCTCGATCCGGGGATGGTCCTTGTCGTAGCCCCTCGGCGTGGTTTTCAACCGTTCACCGAGGATCGACCAGTCCGTCTCGCGCAGCTTGTCGAGCACCCGCTCGAGTTCGCCGCCGCGCCGCTCGTCCGCGACCGACTCGCGCAGCCGCCGGAGCTGGTCCGGGCTGGTGTGGAACGACCCCCCGGCCATCAGCAGGCCGTCCGACGAGAGTTGCACGTAGAACGCGCCCGCACCGCGCGCCGGCTCGACCACGGCGCCGCAGTGCGTCTTGTACGGGGTCTTGTCCTTGCCGAACCGCACGTCCCGGTACGGCCGGAAGATCTTGCTGGTGCCGAAATCACCGAACTCGGCGATCATGTCGTCCAGCAGCGCCTGCATCGGCGCGCGGACATCCGACTCGTAGGTCTCGCGGTTGTCCGTCCAATATGCCTTCGAGTTGTCCGCGTTCAGGCCGTCGTAGAAGTCGATGGCGTGCTCGCCGAAACCCGTGAACCTCCCTGCTACCACAGGTACACACTATGGGGTGGTGGGATCAACTCCAGGGAGGCACTCGTGCACGACGATCGGGCACTGATCGAGGGTCGCGTCGAGCGGGTGCTACGGGAACGCATCCGTCCCGCCGTCTACGGCCAGAGTGTTCCGGTCGACGTCGCCGTCTGGCACGCGCCGGGGGAACCGGTGCCGGTGGCGGAAGCACTGGCGGCGCCGTACGAACCGACGTCACCCGGTGTGCCGTGGGGGCCGCCGTGGGGCACGAGCTGGTTCCGGCTGACCGGTCGGGTACCGGAGTCGTTCGCCGGCCGGACCGTGGAACTGGTCGTGGACCTCGGTTTCGACCGCACCACACCGGGATTCCAGTGCGAGGGCCTGGCATACCGGCCGGACGGCAGCCCGCTGAAGGGCATCCATCCGGCGAATCGTTGGGTCCGCATCGGCAACGGCCCGGTCGCGGGTGGCGAGCGGGTCGAGCTCTACGTCGAGGCCGCCGCCAACCCGATCATCATGGGCAACCCGCCGTTCGGCGTCACCCGGCTCGGTGACCTCCGAACGGCCGGGACAGATCCGCTCTACCGGACGGCGCGATTCGACCTGGCCGTGTACGAGCCGGAGGTGGCCGAGTTGGTCACCGACATCGAGGTCACCGACCAACTCATGCGCGAGCTGTCCACCGACGACGCGCGCCGCTGGGAGTTGTTGCGCGCCCTGGACCGCGCGCTGGACCGCGTCGACCTGGCCGATATCGCCGCCACCGCCGGCAGGGCCCGCGCCGAACTGGCCGACGTGCTCGGCCGGCCGGCACACGCGAGCGCACACCGGCTGTCCGCCGTCGGTCACGCGCACATCGACTCGGCATGGCTGTGGCCGCTACGGGAAACCGTCCGCAAGGTCGCGCGGACGGCGTGCAATGTCACCGATCTGATGGACTCGCACCCCGATTTCGTGTTCGCGATGTCGCAGGCGCAGCAGTTGGCGTGGATGCGCGATCACCATCCGCAGGTGTTCGAGCGGATCAGGGCCAAGGTCGCGACGGGCCAGTTCGTACCGGTCGGCGGCATGTGGGTCGAGTCGGACACGAACATGCCCGGCGGCGAGGCCATGGCGCGGCAGTTCGTCCACGGCAAACGGTTCTTCCTCGACGAGTTCGGCGTTGAGACCCGCGAGGTCTGGCTGCCGGACTCGTTCGGCTACAGCGCGGCGCTCCCGCAACTCGTCCGCCAGTCGGCGTCGGAATGGTTCCTGACGCAGAAGATCTCGTGGAGCCAGACGAACCGCTTCCCGCACCACACGTTCTGGTGGGAGGGCATCGACGGTACCCGTGTCTTCACGCACTTCCCGCCGGTCGACACGTACTGCGCGATGCTGGACGGCCGCGAAATGGCGCACGCCGCCAGTAACTTCGCCGAGAAGGGCCACGCGACCCGCTCCATGGTCCCGTTCGGCTACGGCGACGGCGGTGGCGGCCCGACCAGGGAAATGCTCGCCCGCGCGACCCGCATGGCCGATCTGGAGGGCTCGCCACGCGTGTCGATCGAGTCGCCGACGGAGTTCTTCACGAAGGCGGTCGGCGAATACCCGAACGCGCCGGTCTGGGTCGGCGAGCTCTACCTGGAGTTCCACCGTGGCACCTACACCAGCCAGGCCCGCACGAAACAGGGAAACCGCCGCTGCGAGCACCTGCTCCGCGAAGCCGAACTGTGGTCGGCGACGGCAGCCGTTCAGCTCGGCGCGAACTACCCGTACGACGAGTTGGACCAGATCTGGAAGGCCGTGCTGCTCAACCAGTTCCACGACATCCTGCCCGGCTCGTCGATAAGCTGGGTGCACAGGGAGGCAGAAAAGACGTACGACACGTTGGTTGTTGCTCTGGCACACATCATCGACACCGCCCAGACCGCACTGGCCGGTTCCGGTAGCAGCCCGATCACCTTCAACGCCGCCCCACACGACCGCAACGGCGTCCCCGCCATGGGTGCCGCCGGCACCACACACCCGTCCCGAGCCGCGACAGCACGTCAGGACGACGACGATTTCGTCCTCGGCAACGGCCGGATCGACGCCAGGATCGACGCCAACGGCCTGCTCGCGTCGGTCCGCGACCTGGCGAACGACCGTGAACTGATCGCCCCCGGCCGCCGTGCCAACCTGCTCCAGTTGCACCCCGACCTCCCCAACCAGTGGGACGCCTGGGACGTGGATTCCTTCTACCGCAACACAGCCACCGATCTGGTAGCGGCCGACGAAGTCCGCGTCGCCGACGCGGGCCCGCTCCAGGCGACGGTGTCGGTCACCCGCTCGTTCGGCGAGTCGACCGTCCGGCAGTGGCTCACCCTCCGGGCCGACGCCACCCAGATCGACATCGAGACCGAAGTCGACTGGCACGAGAGCGAGCAGTTCCTGAAACTGGCGTTCCCGCTGGACGTCCACACCGATCGTTGCGCGGCGGAGATCCAGTTCGGCCACGTCTACCGCCCGACCCACGCCAACACCAGTTGGGACGCGGCCAAATTCGAGGTGTGCGCGCATCGCTGGGTGCGGGTCGCCGAGCCGGGCTACGGCGTGGCACTGGCCAACGACGCCAGCTACGGCCACGACATCAGCAGGGCCTCGCGCGAGGGCGGCGGCACGATCAGCATCGTCCGCGCGTCGCTGCTGCGTGCCCCGCGCTTCCCCGACCCGGACACCGACCACGGCAGCCACCGCTTCCGCCACGCCCTGATAGCCGACGCCACCACCAACGAGGCGGTCCAGGCCGGCTACCGGATCAACCTGCCAGTACGAGTCCGTTCCGGCGCGAACCCGGTGGCCCCCTTGGTATCCGTGGACAATCCAGCGGTCGTGATCGAATCCGTGAAACTGGCCGACGACCAATCCGGCGACGTGATCGTCAGGTTGTACGAAGCCGACGGCGACCGAGCCGGCGCCCACCTGATCACCGGGTTCGCGACGACCGGCGTGATCTCGACGGACCTGCTGGAACGCCGTTGGCCGGACACCGAGGAGTACGAGGTCAAGGCGGACGGCATCGAACTGGCACTACGCCCGTTCGAGATCCGAACCCTCCGCATCAGTAGGTAAGCAACCAAGCGGACCCTTGGGCGTCTCCTTCAATGCAACCGGGGAGACAAATCCAGGGGGAAACATGAAACGGGGTACCGCTGTCTACTGCGTGGTCGGGGCCGGAGTCCTGATCGGACTGATCACAGCGTGCGGGCCAGCAGCGAACGGCGCACAACCAGCGCCGACGACGACAACCGCAACCAAGGTCCTGACCACGACAACCGCAACCAAGGTCCTGATCACGACAACCCAGCTGGAGCCGGCCAAACTCGTTCCGGCCGACATCCACTTTGCCAACGGTGGTTGCCCAGCCGAGCCCAAACTGGCACCGGCCGCGTTCACGGCCTCATGTGACAGTTCGACCTTGATAAAGCAGGCAACGTGGTCGGAATGGGATCACACCAGGGCGATCGGCAGCGGAATGGCCGGTTTCGACGACTGCAAACCGGACTGCGCATCGGGGAAGTTCACCTACTACCGGGTGACGATGCAGTTCGACACTCCGGTACCTGGACCGTGCGGCACGACCTGGGGCGACGAGGCGTTCGTCTTCAGCACCAAGCCGCCCGCAGATCTGACGGTCACTCAGCGCAACGGCAGGCCGGCCATGGTCATCACAAGCAAGCCGAGCGATCCCTGCTGACCTGACCAAGAAACGCCTGCCACCGGGCGCTGCTGAAAGCCAGGATCGGACCGGCCACCTGCTGGAATCGCGCACGGCCACCTCGGTCGACTCCGGCCAGCCGATCTCTCGACGCAGTCGCCGTTCGAAGCGCTGTAGCCGCTCTTGCGCCAGCTCAGCTCACGCCCGGTCATGTTGATCTACGTCCGCGTCGATGGCGCCGAGGTGCGCCCGGTAGCGATCGATCGCCTGCCGCGCTCGTAGGACGAGCTGCCAGGTCTCCAGGACTCGTTGCTGCTCGGCGGTCAGCAGCGCGACGCGTCCGGCGGTCCCGGCTGGCGCTGCCCTCAGCGCACTGCGCGAGTGTCTGGCTGGCGCGTTCCAGGGCATCGGCGGCCGAACGCAAGGTTGCGATGGGCAGCCCGGCCACTGTGCGGCCGAGTTCGCGGCCGATCTCGCGATGGACATGTCCTGTCAGTCCATCGGCGGCTGCCCGTGGATCTTGTTAGCCCAGCCGGGTGAGGAATGTCCGCCATTTCGAGGTGGTGAAGGCCAGGATGGGGCCATCCTGGCTCTTCGAGTCACGCACGGCCACCTCAGTCGGCTCCGACCAGCCGATCTGCACACAGTTGCTATTGCTCGCGCTGTAGCTGCTCGTCCGCCAGACGTATGGTTCATGCTTGATGTTGATCGCCTTCTCCGTCCGCGTACAACTCGACCGCCAACCTGGCGATCAGGTCGTTCGATTGTCCCTCGTCCAGGGCGCAATCGTCCAACGCGGCGAAAATCTTGCGGTACAGCGCAATCTCCACCGGCAACTCCAAAAAGTGGCCCGCCGTCTCCTCCTCGACGAAGGCAACCGGCTTGAGCTCGGCGAACTCCATCAGCCGGCACGAGCCGGCCGTCCCGGCATGTGCGCCGAACGCAGCGGGGACCACTCTGACGGAGATGTAGCGGCGGACACCCACGCGCAGCAGGTCGTGCAACTGCTCGGACATGACTTCGCGACCACCGACCGGCAGTCGTAGCGCGAACTCGTGGATGTAGAAGGTGAAGTTGGGACGGTAGTCCTTGCTGAACAAACTCTTGCGACCGAGTCGAGTCGCCACCCGGGTCTGGATCTCACTGGGCGGCACCGTGCCCGACCGTTCGAGCAGCGCTTGGGCGTAGTCGCCCGTTTGCAGCAGACCAGGGATGACCAACGCCTCGAAGTCATGTATCGCGACAGCCTTGTTCTCGTGGGCGACCAGGGTTTTGAGTTCTTCGGGCACTCGCGAACTGTGCTGCTGCAACCAACCTGCCTTACCCAGCTCCTGGTTGAGGCGCATCAGATGCTCGCGATCGTGGCCCTTCACCATCAGGACCGCCAGTAGCGCCGACAGGTCGTCCTGTGTTGCTGCCAGGCGACCCATCAGTATTCTGGAGACTCGGCTCTCGGACCAGCCCAACATGCGTGCGGTGCGCTTGCCGTTCAGGCCGACCTGTTCCATCGCCAGCCGTAGGGCGTCACCGAGTTCGCGACTGCGTATCGTCGTATCCGGCATGGGATCACCGTAGGGTCAAAGTTGGATGATTTCGACCCGCGACACAGCACTCCACCCCATTGGAAATTGATTTCATCCGGCGCCAGCGGTTGCCTGATGGTCAAACCAAAGGGAGGTACACAGTGGACCGGATGCCACCCGCCCTCGCTGATGCGTATCACCTGCTGCGCCAGGATCTCTACGGCTACCTGGACGAGGCAGAGTTCCTGGCGACCAAGCTCGGTGACTGGACCGAGGAGGACGCCCGGTCCGCCCGCGATCTCCTGCCGGACCTGACTGGAATCGTCCGCGCGATCCTGCTCGACCACAAGGAAACGGCGACCGGTGTTTGCCCGACCTGCAACAGCCGATGGCCGTGCGTCACGGTGTGCACGCTGCACCGCCTGATCAAGGACCCGGACGCCGAATTCGTGCGCATCGCACAGCGGTCGGCCGAGCGCTAGAATGGCCGACATGACCGCACAGGGATCGGACCCGCACCCGCGCGCATGACCGCGACCGAGCGCAGTGAACTGCGCATCGAGACGGGCTGCACCCCCCATCATCTGGCCACCACCTCGATTTTCGTCGACGGCGTCGACCTCTTCCAGTTGCAGCGACGTCGACCGCGGCGCCTGCGTCCGGGAGCCGACAACCAATGGCTGATGTACAAGCCAGCAGATCCCGTTGGCCTGCTCCCACCGGACTCCCGGCTGTTGCTGCCATCGGCGACGCCGAGTCGGGCCATGGTCGGCATCTGTAGCTGCGGCGTGACCGGCTGCGACTCGCTCTGGCTACAGGTACGCCGCGATGGCGACGACGTCTGGTGGGAACCGTTCACAGTCCAGATCGGACACAGCGTCGACACCGCATGGCGGTTCGGCCTGCGCCAGTACCTGGACGCGATCGACGCGGGCACGGCCAGCCTGACCTGGGAACAACGGCCGAAGCTGCTGGCCAGACGGCTGCGTACGGAGTGGGACGTTCTCTTCGGCTTCCCGCCAACCCATCACTGGTTGCTCGATTCACGGGCTTGGCCCGGCCTTGATCAGATCGATGTTACGGTTGCCGGCCCGACCGGGGTCGGCTTCCATCGACTGCCGGTGCCGGCCGACCTGACCGATGACGAGATGCTGGACCAGGTGCGTCGGACCGACTGGGCGTCGTATCCCAGCCGGTTCACCAGTCGGGCCTGATCAGCCGTGCTGCCGTTCCAGTTCTTCCGCCGTTTCGCGCGGGTTGTGCACGACGGTCGACTCGGTGAACTCGGTGTGGTGGGCGATCGTGTAGAAGCGGACCTCGTGGCCGTCCGGGTCGTGCAGCAGTGGCATGATCCACCCGGCCGTCGCCCTGTGTACGCCGGCGTGTTCCTCGCCCAACTCGGTCATGTGGGCCGCGATCGCCTCGATGCTTTCCCTGTCCGGCACACCGATCGAGAAGTAGTCGAACCCGGCCGCCGCTTCGGCGCGTTCCGGGTCCAGGCGCAGACCGAAATCCGGACCGCCGTTCGGGTGGCGCATGGCCAGGCCCATCAGCCTGCCGTCCTCGACGAATTCGAGTTGGACCTCGTAGCCGAGCCGGCTGGCGTACCAGTCGCGGGATCTCGCCAGGTCGCGGACGGGCAGTTTGAGGTGGTGGACGCCGGCCAGGTTGGGGACGAAGTCGTTCATCGTTGCCTCCTCGTTGCACTGTGACTGCATCTTTGCAGTTATAGTGCATCTTATGAGTCCAGGCGTCAACCGTCGAGTCCGGCAGGTCGAACGAACCGAGGAGCGCGTCCTCGCGGCCGCCACCGGGTTGTTCCTGGCCAACGGCTATGTCGCTACCACGCTCGCGGCGGTCGCGGAGGCCGCCGACGTGGGTGCGCGGACGGTCTACGTCCGGTTCGGGACGAAGGCCGAACTGCTCAAGCGGGTCGTCGACGTGGCCATCGTCGGGGACACCCTGCCCGTCGACGTGCTGGGGCGGGAGTGGTTCGCGATCGCGACCAGCGCGCCGATGCTGGCCGAGCGCATCGACGCCACGGCGGCAGGCGCACGCGGGATCATGGAGCGGGCCAGCGGCGTACTCGCGGTGGCGCAGGAGGCCGCCGCGACGGAACCGATGATCGCCGAGCAGTGGGTGGCCGGCCGAGAGGCGACGCGACGAACGTTCCGCATGGTCCTGACCAAGGCGGTCGAGGACGGGATGATGGACGGAGCGAAACTCGACTGGATCGTCGACACGGCTGCCGTGATCGGCGCCGCGGAGACCTATCTGCTCGCGACCCGCATGCTGCACTTCGATCTGGACACGTACGAAGCCTGGCTGCGCGACATGCTCACGATGTTGACGCGAACGTGATGTCCAGCGGCGCGAAGCCGTGCCGTTGGTAGAAGCGGATGGCGCCGTCGTTGGCGGCGTACGCGGTGACGCGCAACTGGACGGCGCCGCGTTCCCGTGCCCACACCTTGAAAGCCTCGACCAGACCGGAACCGACGGCGTGACCGCGCCAGTCCGGGCGGACGAACATGCTGATCAGTTCGGCCCTCGGCGCGATCCACATGTCGGACACGGGAAAGTAGCCGCCCAGCAGGTGTCCGACGACGGCACCGTCGACGTCGGACGCCAGCACCAGGCGGTCGGGGTTGGCGATGTTGGCCTTGGTGTTCGCCGCGCCGTGCTGGCGTGGCCAGTCGGGATTGCGCAGTGGATCGCGGGTGCCCGCGTCCTCGGCGAACAGGCCGGCCTGCGACGCGGTCAGTCCGTCGAGATCGGCTTCGGTCGCGACCCGGATCGACACGTCGCTCACACGACGGCCAGCGGGATCAGGTTCGGCACGACCGGCGCTGGCAGATCCGACGCTCCCGTCAGGTACGTGTCGACCGCGTGCGCCGCCGAACGGCCCTCGGCGATCGCCCACACCACCAGCGAAGCGCCACGGTGGGCGTCGCCGCAGACGAAGACGCCCGGTGCTTCGGTCTGCCAGTCCGAGCCGCAGGACAGCGTGCCCCTCGGCGTCCGGTGCAGGCCGAGCCCGTCCAGCAGCGGCAGGTGCTCGACACCCTCGAAACCTATTGCCAGCAACACCAGGTCGGCCGGCAACACTTCCAGTGTGTCGGACATCGGCACCGCGGCACGGCGGCCGGTGGCCGGATCGCGGTGGACCTTCACCTCGCGCAGTTCGACCGCGCGGACCTGACCCTGTTCGTCGCCGATGAAGCGTTCCACCGCCACCGCGAACTTGCGCTCGCCGCCCTCCTCGTGCGCGGGATACGTGCGCAGAATCCACGGCCACGTCGGCCATGGCGAGCGGTCGTCGTCGCGGGCGTCGGGTGGGCGCGGGTACTGGTCGAGTTGGGTGACCGACAGGGCGCCCTGGCGGGTCGCGGTGCCGTAGCAGTCGGCGCCGGTGTCGCCACCGCCGATGATCACGACGTGCTTGCCTTCGGCGTCGATCGAGGTCGGACCGTCGCCCTCGCAGGACCGGTTGGCGGGCACGAGGTGCTCCATCGCCAGGTGCACGCCGGCCAGGTCGCGGCCGGGTGTTTCCGGGACGTCTCGGCCCTGTAACGCGCCTACCGCCAGCACGACCGCGTCGAAGCGTTGGCGTAGCTGCTCGACGGTGAGGTCACCGGGTTTCCTACCGCCCACTTCGCAGCCCGTGACGAACTTGGTGCCCTCGGCGCGTAGCTGGCCGAGACGGCGGTCGAGCACCGCCTTCGCCATCTTGAACTCGGGGATGCCGTAGCGCAGCAGGCCGCCGAGCCGGTCGTCGCGTTCGTAGACGGTGACGTCGTGGCCGGCGCGCGTCAACTGCTGTGCCGCCGCGAGGCCGGCCGGCCCGGAGCCGACCACGGCAACCTGCTTGCCCGATGCCACTGTGGACGGTCGTGGGTCGACGTTTCCGTGTTCCCAGGCCAGATCCGCGATCGCCTGCTCAACGCGCTTGATCGCGACGGCGCCACCGGACTCCGGTGAGATCGCCAGAACGCAGGCCGATTCGCACGGTGCCGGGCACAGTCTTCCCGTGAACTCCGGGAAGTTGTTCGTGGCGTGCAGGCGTTCGCTCGCCTGCGACCAGTCGCCCCGCCGGACGAAGTCGTTCCATTCCGGGATGAGATTGCCCAGTGGGCAACCCGCGCTGCCGGAATGGCAGAACGGGATACCGCAGTCCATGCAGCGGGCGGCCTGGGTACGGACCTGGCCGATGCGTTCCGCGGTCTCCAACGGCTGGTAGACCTCACGCCAGTCGGCCCGCCGGTCGTCGGCGCCGCGCTTCGGGTGGTCCTTGCGGCTGTACTTCATGAAACCGTTCGGGTCAGCCACGGGTCGCCTCCATGATCGCCTCGTCCACGTCGCGACCCTGCGCCCGTGCGATCCGTTCCGCTTCCAGCACTCGTTGGTAGTCCCTCGGCAGGACCTTCGTGAACGCGGCCGACCTGCGCGGCCAGTCGCCCAGCAGTGACGCCGCGATGACGGAGCCGGTCCGCTCGTGGTGGCGGTTGACGACGTCACGCAGCCAGCGCAGGTCGTCCGCGCTCGGGCGGGTGAGGTCGACCATGTCGTCGTTGACCAGCGCGGGATCGAGGTCCAGGACATAGCCGATACCGCCGGACATGCCGGCCGCCAGGTTACGGCCGGTGCCGCCGAGAACGACCGCCCTGCCACCGGTCATGTACTCGAACGCGTGGTCGCCGACGCCCTCGCAGACCGCGAGCGCGCCGGAGTTGCGTACGCAGAACCGTTCGCCGACGCAGCCACGCAGGAACAGTTCACCGCCGGTCGCGCCGTAGCCGATGACGTTGCCCGCGATGACCTGGTTCTCCGCCGCGAACACGGCGTTCGGGTGCGGGCGGACGATGATCCGGCCGCCGGACAGGCCCTTGCCGACGTAGTCGTTGGCGTCGCCGACCATGTCCAGCGTGATACCGGGCGGCAGGAACGCGCCGAGCGACTGACCGGCCGAGCCGGTCAGCGTGATGTGGATCGTGTCGTCCGGCAGGCCCTGGCCGCCGAAGCGCCGTGTCACCTCGGCGCCCAGCAGCGTGCCGACGGTGCGGTTGACGTTGCGAACCGGGAGTTCCAGGCGCAGCGGGTGCGCGTCCTCCAGCGCGGCCTCGGCCAACTGGATGAGGGTGCGGTCCAGGGCATGAGCCAGCCCGTGGTCCTGTTCGCGGACCTTGCGGCGGGCGCTGGCGTAGCGGCTGTCGGGCTGCGCGAACACCGGCGTGAGGTCAAGGCCGCCTGTCTTCCAGTGCTGTACCGCTTCGTCGGTGTCCAGGACCTCGGGGTGGCCGATCAGCTCGTCCAGCGTGCGGAAGCCGAGTTCGGCCAGGATCTCGCGGACTTCGCTTGCCACGAACCGGAAGTAGTTCTCGACGAACTCCGGCTTGCCGGTGTAGCGCTTGCGCAGCTCGGGATTCTGGGTGGCGACGCCGACCGGGCACGTGTCGAGGTGGCAGACGCGCATCATCACGCAGCCTGCGACGACGAGCGGCGCGGTGGCGAAGCCGTACTCCTCGGCGCCGAGCAGCGCCGCGACGACGACGTCCCGCCCGGTCTTCATGGCGCCGTCGACCTGCACCGTGATGCGGTCGCGCAAACCGTTGAGCACCAAGGTCTGTTGCGTTTCGGCCAGCCCGATCTCCCACGGCGTGCCGGCGTGCTTGAGCGAGTTCATCGGGGACGCGCCGGTGCCGCCGTCGTGGCCGGAGATGAGCACCACGTCGGCGTGTGCCTTCGAGACACCGGCCGCGACGGTGCCGACGCCCAGTTCGCTGACCAGCTTCACGTGCACGCGGGCGTGCTCGTTGGCGTTCTTCAGGTCGTGGATGAGCTGCGCCAGGTCCTCGATCGAGTAGATGTCGTGGTGCGGCGGCGGGGAGATCAGGCCGACGCCGGCCGTGGAGTGGCGGGTGCGGGCGATCCACGGGTACACCTTGTAGCCGGGGAGCTGGCCGCCCTCGCCCGGCTTGGCGCCCTGGGCCATCTTGATCTGGAGGTCCGTCGCGTTCACCAGGTACTCGCTGGTCACGCCGAACCGGCCGCTGGCCACCTGCTTGATCGCCGAGCGCCGTGCCGGGTCGTAGAGTCGGTCGGCGTCCTCACCGCCCACGCCGGTGTTGGAACGGCCGCCGAGGCGGTTCATCGCGATGGCGAGGGTTTCGTGCGACTCGGCGGAGATCGAGCCGTAGGACATCGCGCCGGTGTTGAACCGACTCAGGATCGTGTCCTCCGGTTCCACCTCGGCCAGCGGAATCGGGGTGCGCCCTTCGGTACGGAAGCGGAACAGGCCGCGCAGCGCGCCGCCCTCGCGGTAGAGGCGGTGCACTTCGTCGGTGTAGCGGCGGTAGACGTCCGCCTGGCCGGTCTTCGTGGCGTGCTGCAACAGGAAGACGGTTTCCGGAGTGAACAGGTGCAGTTCGCCGTCACGCCGGTAGGCGTACTCGCCGCCGACGTCGAGGCGCTGGTGCACGCGGTCGGTCGGGTTGTCCGGGTAGGCGCGGCGGTGCCGGCGGGCGACCTCCTCGGCCAGCACGTCCAGGCGCACGCCGCCGAGCTTGGAGGACGTGCCGGTGAAGTACTCGTCCAGCAGCGCCTGGTCCAGGCCGAACGACTCGAACACCTGGGCAGCGGTGTAGGCACCGACGGTCGAGATGCCCATCTTCGACATGATCTTCAGGACGCCCTTGACCAGCGCGTGCACGTACTTGCGGACGGCGGTGCGCGGGTCGGCGCCGGAGATCGCGCCGTGCGCGAGCAGGTCCTCGATGGTCTCGAACGCCAGATACGGGTTCACGGCGGCGGCGCCGTAGCCCAGCAGCAGCGCGACATGGTGCACCTCGCGGGCGTCGCCGCTCTCCACGACGAGCGCCACCCGCAGCCGTTCCTTCGTGCGCACCAGGTGGTGGTGGACCGCGGACACCAGCAGCAGCGACGGGATCGGCGCGCGGCGGTGGTCGGAATCGCGGTCGGACAGCACGAGAATACGGGCACCGGCCGCGATCGCCTCGGACGCCTCGCGGCGGACCCGGTCGATCGCGGTGGCCAGCGCGTCGCCGTCACCGTCCACTTCGTACAGACCGGAGACCACGGTGCACGAGAAGCCCGGCAGGTCACCGTCGTCGTTGACGTGGATGAGCTTGGCCAGCTCGTCGTTGTCGATCACCGGATACGGGAGCTGGATGTGCCGGCACGACGCCGGCCCCGGTTCGAGCAGGTTCTGCTCGGGCCCCATGATGCGGGCCACCGACGTGACGATCTCCTCGCGGATCGCGTCCAGCGGCGGGTTGGTGACCTGGGCGAAGTTCTGCTTGAAGTAGTCGTAGAGCAATCGGGACCGCTGCGACAGCACGGCGGGCGGGGTGTCCGAACCCATGGAGCCCAACGGTTCCGCGCCGTTCTCGGCCATCGGCGCCAGAAGGATGCGCAGCTCTTCCTCGGTGTAGCCGAAGGTGAGCTGGCGGCGCAGCACCGACTCGTGCGACTGCACGACGTGCTCGCGCTCCGGCAGGTCGGCGAGCTGCAACAGGCCGGCGTGCAGCCACTCGTCGTAGGGAAGCTGGCCGGCGAGCGCGCTCTTGATCTCGTCGTCGTCGACGATGCGGCCGTCTTCGGTGTCGACGAGGAACATCCGGCCCGGTTGCAGGCGGCCCTTCGCGACCACGGACTCCGGCGGCACGTCCAGCACACCGGACTCGCTGGCCAGCACGACCCGGCCGTCGGCCATGTGCCACCAGCGGGCGGGGCGAAGGCCGTTGCGGTCGAGCACGGCGCCGACGAGCGTGCCGTCGGTGAAGGTGACGCAGGCGGGGCCGTCCCACGG
>DATBDL010000417.1:0-4738 GCA_036269975.1 Pseudonocardiaceae bacterium
GCGGATCGACCCGTGGTCGGTGCTGAAGCTGGCGTTCGTGCTGTCGGTGGCGCTGTTCTTCGTGTGGCTGGTCGCCGTGGGTGTGTTGTACGGGGTCCTGGACGGCATGGGCGTGTGGGACAGGGTGAACGGCACGTACACCGAGTTCGCCCAGAACACGACCGGCGGCACCAACGGCCCACTGATCACGGCCGGCCGGGTGTTCGGCATCGCGGCGATCATCGGCGCGATCAATATCGTGTTGTTCACGGCGTTGGCCACGGTAGGCTCGTTCGTGTACAACGTCTCCGCGGACCTCGCGGGCGGCCTGGAGATCACCTTGGCCGAACGCGAGTAGTCCGGTGTGGGCGCCGGTCGGTTTGAGGCGCTCCGCCGGCGTACGGTAGGGTTCGTGGAGTTCACGGGGGCCTATAGCTCAGGCGGTTAGAGCGCTTCGCTGATAACGAAGAGGTCGGAGGTTCAAGTCCTCCTAGGCCCACGGCCTCAGGCTCACTGTGTTCGCGAAATGCGCGAACCTGGTCGGCCGTCCTTTGTTCTGGGGGGCGACCCCCAGACCCCCGTCTCTGGGGGATTTCCCCCAGACCCCCCGGCTTTGGTCGGTTCGCTCTGTTTGGAGGGGTTTTTGTGAAGAAGATTCTGGCACTTGCGGCCGTTGCCGGTGCTGTTCTGTTCATCGTTCGCCGTAGTCGTTCGGCCAAGGCCGAGGCCGACCTGTGGCGCGAGGCCACCGCTCCTGCCGACAAGTGATCTCGATCGGGCGGGAGCGCCACTTCGGTGGCGGGCTCTCGCTCGCCCGTTGAGCACGGGGTGCGAGCTCGACGCCACACCCCGGTCGGGGACGTAGCTCAATTGGCAGAGCACCGCCTTTGCAAGGCGGGGGTTGAGGGTTCGATTCCCTTCGTCTCCACGCGTTCTGGGCGATCCTGCTCGCCGCTGGTGCGGCTCGCCGGGTCGCCCGTCTTTGTTCTGGGGGCGACCCCCCAGACCCCCACGGTGCGAGCTCCTGGCGTTGCCATGGTGGTCGCCTTGGGCCTGGACCAGCGTTCCGCTCCCTCGTGCCTTGCCGGGCCGATCATCTGGGACCTGGCGACATCGGCTGGTTGGGGGTCTGGTTGACTCCTGGGGCTATGAGACGTGCCGCCTTGGTTTTGGGGTTGTTGGGGGTTTTGGTTGTTGGCTGTGGGCCCGCCACGACCATCTCCGGGTCGCCGGCGGCCGGTCCTGTCACCAGCCACATCGTCGCGACTTCGCCTTCCGTTGCCGTTGACGTGCCACCTGCTCCGCAACCAGCCGCTGGTGCTCCCTCCTGCCCTTACATCGCCACGCAGGACGCCGCCGACGACAACGGGCAGCACGTCGGGTCGATCAAGGTTTCTGCCAGCGCTGATGGGCAGCCGCATCCGACCTGCTTCTTCTATCGCCCGGATGGGCATTTGCAGCTCACCGTTCGGGTGTATGTGGGTACCTCGAACGTGGCTACCGCGATCGTCGACCAAGCCGCGCCCGTCTCCACTTCCAACCCGGAGAACGCGCCGGCCGGGTGGACCGGGGGTTCCATGGCGCTGAGCGCCGGTGCCGTCTACGCGATCGCCAAGGGGGGCACGGCGATCGTCGTGACCAGCAACCAACTGCAGACCATCAAGTGCAAGTTGGTGGCCGTGCAGGTGGTTGCCGGTCTGGGAGCCTGACGGCTCAGCGCTTGCGGTCGAACTCCTTCTGTTCACTCCTCGGCTTCGGGGCCGTGCCGTTGGGGGAGATCTCCCCGGCCGGCTCGTCCACCAGCATCGGCTCGTCGGGCTTGCCGGCGCGCTTCGCCATCACGGCGCTTCCGGCCGCGGCTACGGCGATGATGGCCAGTAGCCACGGCCAGCGACGACGCTTCCGAGTTGCTCCTGGCAGGCTGTCGGCCAGGTTGTGCAGGTTGCGTGCCGCCCTGCGGCTGACCTTCTCACCCGCCTGTTGGCCCGCCTTGGCGACGTCGCGGCGGGCTCTGCGGGTGGTGGCCACCAACTCCTTCGCCGCGTCCTGGCCACTCTCTGCCAACTTCTGCTCCGCGGCGACCGCGGCCTTCGCAGCGGCTTCCGCGCCTGCCTGGCCGACCTGGACGGCGCCCCGCCGTATCGTGCGCAGGCCCGTCCCTACTGCCCGGCCGACTGTCTCACCAGCGTGTGTCATGGCCTGTACCTCGTCCATCGCGGCGATCCACACTCCTTGGGTCGGCATGTCCGTCGACCGTTCGGGTACCGCCACGGCTGGCCGGCGAAACCTGTCGCCGATCAGGGCGGTGCCGCTCATCCTGCCCGGTCGGTGACGATCTCGCCGTGGATGGCACGATGGATACGTGGCTGACAGCAATGAATCGCTCGTTGGAGCGACGGTGACCGCGACCCTGCACACCTCGATGGGTGACGTCCGCATCAACTTGTTCCCGAACCACGCGCCCAAGACGGTGG
Source organism: Pseudonocardiaceae bacterium (assembly GCA_036269975.1). Taxonomy (GTDB): domain Bacteria; phylum Actinomycetota; class Actinomycetes; order Mycobacteriales; family Pseudonocardiaceae; genus DATEPR01. The sequence continues at coordinate 2,454 of DATBDL010000417.1, forward strand.
CCAACTTCGTCGGGCTCGCGGACGGCACCAAGAAGTACGGCCAGAACGCGCGTGGCGCCTCGGACGGCCCGTTCTACGACGGGTCGATCTTCCACCGGGTGATCGACGGCTTCATGATCCAGGGTGGCGACCCGACCGGCACCGGCCGTGGTGGTCCCGGTTACAAGTTCGAGGACGAGTTCCACCCCGAGCTGCAGTTCAACAAGCCGTACCTGCTGGCGATGGCGAACGCCGGCAAGAACACCAACGGCTCGCAGTTCTTCATCACGGTCTCGCCGACCACCCACCTGAACTTCGCGCACACCATCTTCGGCGAGGTCGCCGACCAGGAGTCGCGCAACGTGGTCGACGCCATCGCGACCACGGCCGTCGGTGCGCAGGACAAGCCGAAGACCGACGTCGTGATCGAGCGCGTCACCGTGACGCGGGCGTAGTGGCCGTCCGGTGACCGAGCAGCCGGACGTACCGACCGACGACACGCCGGCACTGCCGGCGTGCGTGCGGCACCCGGACCGGCCGACCGGGCTGCGGTGCAGCCGGTGCGACCGGCCGGCGTGCCCGGAGTGCCTGCGTCCGGCCTCGGTCGGGCAGCACTGCGTCGACTGCCTCGCCGAGGGCAGGCGGACGGTCCGGCGGCCGGTGACCATCTCCGGTGCGCGGGCGGACCGCAAGCCGGTCATGGTGTCGGTCCTGATCGCGGTCAATGTGGTGATCTTCGCGATCACCGCGGTCCAGGCGCACAGCGTCACGAACCTGGAGCCGTCACCGCTGTTCGAGCAGTGGTCGCTGTTCCCGATCGCCACCCGCAACGGTTACTGGTACCAGCTCATCACCGCCGGTTTCCTGCACATCAACCCGATCCACATCGCGATGAACATGATCGCGCTCTGGGTGATCGGCAGGGACATGGAGCGGATTCTCGGGCCGGGCAGGTTCACCGCCGTGTACCTGATCGGCCTGCTCGGCGGCGACGTCGACGTGCTGCTGTTCGGTCAGGTCAACGGTGTCACGGTCGGTGCGTCCGGCGCCGTGTTCGCGCTGATGGGCGGCCTGCTCGTGGTGGTCTACCGGCTCAAGCTCAACCCCGGCCAGGTGATCGGCATGATCGCGATCAACCTGGTGATCAGCGTGGCCATCCCCGGCATCTCGCTGCTCGGGCACGTCGGCGGCCTGGTGACGGGTGGGCTGTTGACGGCGGCGCTGGTCTTCGCGCCGGCCGAGCGTCGCACGATGTGGCAGGTCGGTGGCGCGGCGGCGATGTTGTTGCTGCTGGTGGTCCTGGTACTGGTCCGGTTCAGCCAGATCCCGCAGTTCACCTGATTTCGCCGGGTTTCATGTTCGGTAGGACCTGAGCACCGCGGCCACGTCGGCCGGTTCGGTGCCCAGGTCCAGCCAGCCGAGCACGATCAGGCCACCGTTGCCGTCGTCGTCGGTATCCGCGTTGTCCAGTTCCAGCAGCGACACCGTGCGGCCGAACCGCCGGGTGGACGACACGGTGATCCGCACGTTGCCCCACGCCCAGCGCTGCCGGCCGAGCAGCCGTCGGATCTCGATGCCGTCCGCGTCGGCGGCCAGCCGGGGGCGGGCAACGGTGCCGAACAACGCGAACAGCAGCAGGCCGGCGGTGGCCAGCGCGGTGAGGATGCGGCCGCGCGGATCGGTCCCGAACACCGTCCAGGCGAGCGTGCCGGCGGCGAGCACCCACGCCATGCCGACCAGCGCGGGCGGCGACGCCCACGAGTGCGAATTCGTCGACCCCGGTCCGCTCATGCCGTAAGTCTGGCGCATTCGGGTTGATCATCGGCCACTCGGGGGACGTGACTGGCCGATGATCAACCGTCTCACTAGGCTGCCGATGCCATTAGAAATCGTCGAGGAGTTGTGATGCCGGCCGAATATCTGAGCTGGGTGCCGGGCGACGTGGATCTCAGCAAGCCGAATGCCGCTCGCATCTACGACTACATTCTGGGCGGCGCGAACAACTTCGAAGTGGACCGCGAGTTCGCCAAGGGGTTGATGGCGACGGTCCCCGACCTGCAGGCACTGGCGCACGAGAACCGCGGATTCCTGCGGCGGGCGGTGACATTCCTGGCCGAACAGGGCATTCGGCAGTTCATCGACCTCGGCTCCGGCATCCCGACCGTCGGCAACACACACGAAGTGGCACAACGGATCGACCCCGGCGTGCGGGTGATCTACGTCGACAACGAACCGGTCGCCGTCGCCCACAGCGAGCTGATCCTGCAGGACAACGAAAATGCCGACATTCTGCGCGAGGATGTCCG